>JAEZJZ010000050.1 GCA_023436245.1 Bacillota bacterium
ATCCCCTGCCGGATTGATGGCGCAGTCAGCAGAGTGAAGCAGAAAGGTCCGTCCGTCCCTATTGCCTCAAAAGAGCGCCCCGTCTCGGCGAGACGGGGCGCTGCTGTTACTTGATTCTCTCCACGAAGGTTGCGACGAACTGAGATAGCTCCGCTTTGGTGTAGCTGCATGCCTGGTGCCTACGGGCGGGTGAGCAAGCGTTCGTCGGTAGCCGTGGCCAGTCCCGGTCGTTTACCTAGCCCTCCCCGCGTCGGTCTCATAAACGCCATCTGAGAACATGCCTGCACCAGATGCCTGCCGAAGTCCGCGTGTCAAAGACGTCCCCCGAACGCTCGTCATATCTCGAGAAAAAGCTAGGCAACCGACTATCCCATACATATAATGAAATTGGTCTTGAGCTGAATTGCTCAAGATACGCATAAATCCGCCGATGGTCATGAGACAATAGAGCGGATAGCTCGGGTATACGCAGCGTGTTCATCGATCCTGGTGGCGGGAATACCACCTTCCGCGGTTTCTTGAACTGCAGCGAACTGAACGAAATCCCGTCAGTGCTGTGCACTTAATCATAAAGAGGAGGAAGAGTAATGGAACGCAAGAAGCGGACAGCTCAGACTGAAACTGACATAGCCTTGGCAATACTGAAGGCGCGGCAAGCGCCCATGCACTACCGGGAGCTGATTGCCGAGGTGCTGAACCAGTTGGGAGAGACACCCGCTAACCCTGGATTGCGTTTGGCTCAGATTCATACCGAGATTAATCTGGACAGTCGCTTCGTGTTCATCGGCAAAGGGATGTGGAGTCTGGCCACTTGGTCGCCGAAGACCAATCGCCCGGCAGTACCTGTGCCAAATGAGCGCAATTATCAGCCTAAGCACTCGGACTATGTTTGGGAAGAGACCGACGAAGAAGAAGACGATGAGAGCGAGTGTTTGGTTCCGGTTGACGACGAGGAAGAACTGGATGAGGATTTCCCGCTGGAAGACGAGGACTCCGACGAGCCTGCGGAAGAGGAAGATGAGGACGAGCCGGAGGGCAGATTGCGCCGCTTTATGAACAAGTAGCAAATAGCTGAAACAGCCAGCCAGACGATGTTTGGCTGGCTTCGCCAGTTGCCGTCTACCTTGACAAGCCCTGGCCTTACGGCTAGAATAGGAACGTTGTTTTTGCTGCGGACATGATTAATACTATCGTTGAATTGAGGCTGAGGAATACGCGGGAGGATTGGCTATGGCGAAATTCATTTTTGTCACTGGCGGTGTTGTCTCTGGCCTCGGCAAGGGCATTACAGCCGCTTCACTCGGTCGCTTGTTGAAGGGCCGCGGTGTCAAGGTCACGGTGTTGAAGTTCGACCCATATATCAACGTCGACCCGGGCACGATGAGTCCCTACCAGCATGGCGAGGTGTTTGTCACTGAAGATGGTGCCGAGGCTGATCTCGATCTCGGACACTACGAACGCTTCATCGACGTCTACGTAGAGAGCATCAACAATGTAACCACCGGCAAAGTCTATAAGGCTGTAATCGACAAAGAGCGTCGCGGTGACTACCTCGGCGGCACCGTGCAAGTGATCCCGCACATCACCAATGAGATCAAGGAACGGATGCATCGGGTGGCCAGGGAACTGGCTGCAGAAGTGGTGATTGTGGAGATTGGCGGCACGGTCGGCGACATCGAGAGCCTGCCCTTCCTGGAAGCAATTCGTCAAATGCGCACGGAGGTTGGACGTGAGAACGTGATGTATCTGCACGTCACCCTGGTGCCTTTCCTCGGCAAAGCTGGTGAGTTGAAGACCAAACCCACGCAGCACAGCGTGAAGGAATTGCGCGGCATCGGTATTCAGCCCGATGTGATTATCTGCCGTAGCGAACGTCCTCTTTCTGAAGACATTAAGGCCAAACTGGCCCTCTTCTGCGACATTCAGGCCTCCCACGTGATCGAGAACCCTGATGTGCACAGCATCTACGAAGTGCCGTTGATGCTTGAGCGGCAACATCTCGATGATATCGTGATCGAGCGCCTCGATCTGCCCTGTGGCCCGCCTGACCTCAAAGATTGGCGGGAAATGGTCGCTCAAATCAAGGCCCTGCAGGACGAAGTCAACATCGCCCTGGTCGGCAAGTATGTTTCCTTGCATGATGCCTACCTTTCAGTGGCGGAAGCGCTGACGCATGCCGGCATTGCCAACAACGTGAAAGTGAACATCGCTTGGGTTGATTCCGAGCAACTGCAGCAGGATGAACTGCCGCAAGAAGTGCTGAACGCTGACGGCATCATCGTTCCCGGCGGCTTTGGCTACCGCGGCATACCCGGAAAAATCACGGCCATCCATCATGCCCTGGCCGTGAAGAAACCAATGTTTGGCGTTTGCCTGGGAATGCAGTGCGCTGTGATCGCTTTCGCGAAGGACAAGCTCGGCTGGACTGATGCCAATAGCGCCGAGTTCGACCCGGACACGGATCATCCGGTGATCGACCTGATGCCGGAGCAGAAGGACATCGCTGATATGGGCGGCACCATGCGTCTTGGCACCTATCCCTGCAAGGTGATGGAGGGGACCAAGGCCTATGCCGCTTACCAGGATGAAGTGATTTACGAGCGCCACCGCCATCGTTACGAGTTCAGCAACCAGTTCCGCGACCAGTTGGCGGCGGCTGGCTTGGTGATCAGCGGCACCTCGCCCGATGGGCGCCTGGTGGAAATGGTGGAGGTAGCCGATCATCCCTGGATGGTAGGCGTGCAGTTCCATCCCGAATTCAAGTCTCGCCCGAACCGCGCCCATCCGCTGTTCCGCGATTTTATCAAGGCAGCGGTGGAGTATCGCCGGAATCAGCAGTAGCCCCGCGCGTAACAAAGCCCCCTCGGCCATCCGGCCAAGGGGGCTCTTCTATCTCCCGTCATAAATGGGGCTTTCCCTGTGCTGTCATCCTGAGCTTGCGAAGGATCTACTCCGAACCCCCCACCGCTCCAACATCCATGCCGTGTTTCTTAAGCCCCAATCAAAGACCGTCCCAGCCACCGATTGACGCCCAGGCGTTCAGTCATGATTCTGCCCATCAGCCAGGAGCGGGCTGCATTCACCATCTGTTGGTTGGCGGCTGCCACTGCCTGCTCGACCAACATGTCGTTGATCAGCATTTGCGTCCAACCGTCACAGATTCCATCACTCACCGGGTCTTCGTCCCGCAGTTGGGCCTGCTTCACTGCGGCTAGCGTGGCTTGATCATATTTCCCGTTGATTTCTCCCCGATAGAATGAGAGCTCCGCCAGCGCCTCCTGCAACCTTTGTACCGCCTCACCCTGCAGGCCGGGGTAAAGCGTTCCGCTCTCCGTGAGCAGAGGTATATCACCCGTGTTTGGGGAAATAACCAAGTCCGGCTCCAGGCCGACCGCCTGAATCTGAGTGCCATCCGGCGTGAAGAATTCGGCCGTGGTGATTTTCATGGCGCCGTAACGGCCGTCATCACCCAGTTCATAGATGTCCTGCATCACGCCCTTGCCATAGGTGCGTTCACCGATTAACTTGCTGTCAGTGCGATCGGCGATGGCGCCAGCCAAGACCTCCGCTGCACTGGCACTCCATTCATTGACCAAGACTGCCATCGGCAGACCGAGACCTGGCCCGGCCACCGTTACCTCTTCTTCATAACCATCGCGGTCAACCAGGCGCAGAATAGCTCCCGCCGGGACCAGCAGAGCGGCTACGTCAACCACCGACTGCATCAGGCCGCCAGGATTGTCTCTCAGATCCACAATCAGCGCCCGCATGCCCTGCGCGTTCATCTGCTGTAGGGCATCCTGCAGTTCTTGTGCGGTGTTCTCTCCGAAGGAACTGAGATAGACATGACCGATGCCGCCGGTGAGCATTGACCAGGCGACTGTTGGTTGGTGAATGACTGCTCGTTCGATCAGTAGGGTGCGCGATGAGCCATTATGCACGATCTCAACCCGCACCTCGGTACCGGCTTCGCCCCCCAGTGCCTGTTGCAGTTGTTCCAGACTAAGGCCAGTGAGCGACACATTTCCGGCCCGGAGGAGAATATCCCCAGCCACCACACCGGCTCGCTCCGCCGGGCTTCCGGGCAGCACCGATTGTACTTGCCAGAGGTTTCCCTCGGTTAACTGTACGACTACCCCAAGACCTGCCCGCTCTGATGTAACTTCGGCCAGAAAATCCGCATATTCTTCCGGCGTGAAGTATTCCGAGTAGGGGTCGTCCAATGACTGCATCAGACCATTCAGCGCTCCCGCGATCAGGCTGTCCTGGTCAACCTGACCCAGGAAGCGCTCGTTGATTAAGTCCAGCACATCGTGCAGGACGCGCAGATCATCGTCCGGGGGAGCTGCAGAAGCGCCTACACTCCCGGCCAGAGTAAGCCCGATGATTAGCAGGAATGTGACTAGCTTCTTCATGGTCTACCACCTTTCTGTTCGCCCGTAGGGGTCGCATGCATGCGACCCGCTCTCTCATACGATTTGCTGCCATTAAAGGATAAATTGAACAACTATACCATGCTGTAGAGGGACTGCGGGACGGTTCTGCTGTCCCGTGTTCAGCCGAGACAGAGAACCGTCCCACTGTCCCGTTTGCGTTGCGCGTGATGCTCCGCAATGGTCCCCAACAATCTCCCTATGCGCACAACAACACTACCTATTACTCAACATTCGCCACAGCGGCGCGGATTTCCTGCGATTTCGCCTCTCAGCCTGATTGACTGCATTAGTATTGAAGGGATAGGTTTGCACACTGTGGAATAGATATTAGGTGACTAATCGGGCCTGTCCCGCGCTCAGCGCGTTCTTGGACAGGTGGTCAAAGGCGGGCAAAGGAGTGAACTGAGTTGGATTTTGACACCCTTCGCCAACGAGCAGAAGCCTTTATGCAAAAGCTCTATCGCGCTCTCTATCAACGGCATACCGGTCAGTTGTCTGACATCCCATTACGGCAAGTTTACGATGCCCCCGGCATTTTCACTCGCGATGCCATTCTCGAGCTGCAAGAGATGCAGACAAAGGCTTCTGGGGAGGAGCGCCAGCGACTGACGCTCGTCTGGGCCTTTCTGATTGAAGGCTATCTCCGGTTGAATGCGGCCGACTTTGACGAAGAGTTGGCCAAGCACTACGACGAACTGACCCAGAGCGGCGCTTGGGCTCGCCACGATGCCCTCAATGCCTACCCGGCAGCCATTAAGCCCGCATCAGCCGAGCAGTCTGAACAGCTGCTGGCGCTTTACCAGGAACGCTGGGAGACGATCGGAGCCAGCTTGGAACTGGTTGGACTCGATCTAATCTCGTATCTGGGGATGACTTCGGGCAGTGATCCGCTGCAGTTGTGTGCGCAGGCGACTGACTATTTAGCTGCTACCGAAGCAGAGTACTATGCCGATTTCGCCCGCTACGGCGGTCAGCCCGGCTCCATTCAGGGTCGCAACGATTTGGAGCGGTTGCTGGCTGCCCCGCAGTTTGCCTCCGGCTTCCCTGAGGCAGAGCACGTGCCGACGATCGAGGATACCCTTTATCATCTGGGAATTGACGTCACTCGCCAGCCAAACCTGGCGCTCGAAATCAACCGCTCTCTGCACCCCGGCTCGGCCATGGCGTTTCCCCTGCGTGTGCCGGAGGAGATCTATCTGGTTGTTTCCCCGGCTGGTGGCTTGAATGCCTACGAGCAGTTCCTGCGCGTCACCGGGATGATCATGCCAAAGCTCTTGCTTTCGCCTAAGCACCCTTGGGCCGAACGTCGTCTATCCTACCACAGCGTCGCTGAGGCCTACGGTGAGCTATTTGCCGGATTGCTCGGCAATAGCACTTGGTTGGTTGATCTGCTCAACCTGGATGAAGTGGTCGGCGACTTCGTCGACTTCTATCGCTTCCGTCGTCTCTATCACCTGCGCCGCGCTGCCGCTCGCTTGATCCACTTGGTCAATCGAGCCCGCGGGCAGGATGACTATGCCGCCATCTTTGAGAACGCCCTTGGCATTTGCCATTCCCAGGATTCCCTCTGGCTGGACATGGGTTGGCAGCGCCGCGCTCTTCCCACCTGGCAGGGTCTGCAGCAGGGCTTGCAGCTGGAATCCAGCTTGCAGAGCAAGTACGGGCCAGCCTGGTATCGTAACCAATCCGCCACCGCCCGTCTGCGCCAGCTCTGGGCCAGCGGCGAGCTCGACCCGACGCTGTCTTAGCGTCACCAAAGCCACATGCATGCTGCTCAATCTATCCTCTGTAGCGGCTCGGCATGCCGAGCCGATCTCACCTAATCCACAAAACACATCAACACAACACGGAGGTGTCCCCATTGAAAATCCTACTCACCGGCTTCGAGCCCTTTGGCGGCGAAGCAATCAACCCCGCGCTTGAATCCGTCAAGCAACTGCACGGCACCACCATCGCCGGCGCCGAGGTGACCAGCCTCGAACTCCCCGTCAGTTGGGAGAACGCCTTGCCCAAGGTAATCGCTGCTATCAATGAACTGTCCCCTGACGTGGTAGTCTCCGTTGGCCAGGCCGGCGGCCGGGCCAAGGTGACTCCCGAATACGTTGGCATCAATACCATGAACGGCAAGGACAACTATGAGGTGCAGAAGAAGGACCACCGCATCGATCCCGACGGAGTGGACGGGCACTTCTCTACCCTGCCCGTGCTGCAGATGGTCTCTGCCATGCAGGCCGCCGGCATCCCCGCCGCCGTCTCCTATACCGCTGGCACCTACCTCTGCAACTACCTGGCCTACTCGGTGCCCCATTACATCATCGGCAACAAGCTGCCGATCAAGGCAGGCTTCATCCACATTCCGTTCCTGCCAGAGCAGGCGAACACCAAACCAGCCGCCACCCCTAGCCTTCCCCTGGCCACCATCGTCGATGGACTACGGGAGTGCATCCGGGTGATCGCGGAGCAAGCCTAACCCAACACCTGATTCCAAACGGCACCTCTCGGGGTGCCGTTTTCCCTCGGCTGATACATGCCGTTATGCGAAACAGGTAGTTAGCGTGCCGTAGGGGCGCCATGCATGGCGCCCCTGTCGCCGAAATCGCAAATGTCGAATGCCAATATTGTCCCCGATACCACCTGCCTGCGTTTTCTGACATACCATGACATCGCCCCCGCGTGTATCTTTTTCTCGCCCCTTCTTGGCAGCCTACCCCAAGAAAGGCCTGTCGAGACATTGATCGAGCGCCCCCAAAGCAGGAATTCGCGATCCTTTTATCCAATACTAATTGCTGCATGAGCCTAAACATCACAGATCGATCACATGCGCAACCATAGGTGAAGACTGACGTCTAACAATCTGTGGGCGACCCCACCCTGGAAAACCAGGCTTTTGTTACGGTTAATTTACAGAAATGCGTAATCAATTGCTTGGACAATGGGTGGGCCATATAATCGATGCTGTAAGGTAGGCTCAGCAGCTGAGCCTCGTCGCTGGTTCCTTGAAAATCACATAAACTTGGTTTCTTGGAATCAGTACGAGCCCTACCACAGTAATAGCCATTGGTGTGGAGCTCGTACCAATGGCGAATAATCGAGAGGGAGGGATGACCCAAAAAGAAAGGCTGTTGGGTACACTTTGGACTCTTAGGTTATTCTCAACTAATAGGAGGGAAATGAATGCGTAAATTATTCGCAATGGTTGCGACCGTAGCAGTGGTGCTGAGCATGTTCTCTGGCATCGCGTTTGCGGCATTGGATCCTGCATATAGGCTGGTCCTGACCGAGAACGCTACCGTTACCTGCTCCAATACTGCGAGTGACATTGTTGTTGTCAAAGGAATGGCCTATCATAATAACGTGGCTCTTCCGTCTGCCTCTAGCGGATCGGTTTCGATCGACATCGATAGCGATCCCACCTCGGCTGGCGTACAGCCAACTGTTGTTTCCGTTAACGCTGATGGCAGCTTCTTCTTTCCGATTGACAGGAATGCAGCGCCTGCAGTATTTACTGCCAAGTTGTCCGTGACTGGTGCGGCTGACGTTGCGGAAGCAAAGGTTACCCGCAAGGCCAATGCAACAATCACCACTCCTACGTTCGAGTACAAAACCAGTCCGTTGGAAACTCTTCGCGTTACCTTGACTGATGCCGATGGCAAAGCGCTTAGCAACGCGCTCGCAACCGGCATCACCACTGTAACCCTGACCAACACCACGGACGCCTTGACTGGCACCGTGCAAGCCTTCTATCCATCCACAGGCGCTCTGCTTATCCTCGTGAGTGGCTGGACCAATGCTGGCACCTATACACTCAATCTGAACGGCGTTGCCCATGGCACCGTCACCGTGACTGAGGTTGGTGCGCTCGGTATCAGTGCAATGCCTACAGCGTCTATTCAGCACAATGTGCCGACACACGTCGTGTTGAAGCTGACTGGCACCGCCGGGGACATTGTTGCTGTCACGGTAACCGGCCCTGGCACTCTGACCCTTCTGCCAACCGACCCCGCAGGCGGCGCACTGGCTGCTACCCAGAACTACACCATTGGTAGCAACGGCACAAAGGAAATTGCTTTCGATGCCACCTTTGACGCTGTGGGTGCTTACACATTCACCGCTTCGAAGTCAGGCTTCACGAACGCTAAGGTAGTCATGCAGGTGGTTTCGCCTACCGCTGGCATTACCGAGTATGTTCGCACCAGCAAGCTTACTGAAATCACCGTTGGTTCTAACACTATTTCTATCGGCCCTGACCAAGAGTACGAACTCGTTTCATACTCTTACAACACTGCTACGCCTCCTGTGCTGGTGAAGGACACTGCGGTCACTTACACCGTTACCGTTGACGGCTCAGCAGCAACCTTGACTCCTGTTGGTAGTCACTGGACTTTCCCGGTGAATGCTGACAAGCTTGGAGAAAAGACTGTCCGCATCGCCTCTTTCGTGGGTGGCGTAAAGAAACTGGACAAAGAGTACGTCGTTAAGGTCACCGGTTGGGACGTGAGCTACGATGTGAGCAAGTTCATTGTGAACCAGGCTCAGAACGTTTCCTTCACTATCAAGGACTCTAACGGTAACGCTATCAACAACGCCTTGATTTATGTTGTTGATGCAGTAACCGTTCCCGACTGGACGACTTTCTCTGGATTGGGGTCCGCTGCCAAGACTGCGGCACTATTGGTTAACCCGACCACAACCAATGTGAGCAACGGCACGTATACCAAGAGCAATCTCAAGTACAGTACCGTTGGTCAGAAGAACATTTTCGTGACCAAGGGCAATGGCACTGATTTGATGGCTCAGTTCTCCAAGGGAATTACTGTCACCGGCAACTCGGTGTACACCGTTACATCCGACGTGCAGGCTCTGCTCTCCGGTAAGCAGCAGACGGTCACCTTGACGGTGACTGGAAACACTGACATGCCTCAGTTTGTTGAGAAGCAGGTCGGATCCACCATTACTTCGTTGACTCCATCTTCTGTTTCTGGCGATACCATCAAGGTTCCCGTTCATAACAACGACACAAAGGATGTTACTCTCCGCGTCTACAACGGCGCAGGCGATAAGTGCGGCGAAGTTGTTCTGAAGACCGTTGCTCCAAAGCTGGTTTTCGAGCAAGAGACTACAACCGTTACTGAGAACATCTATACTGGGCTGAAGTTCCAGGTTGTTGATCCTCGCGACAACAGTGTCTTGACTAAGGATGTCAAGATCTCTGCGGTTAACGCTCCGACTCTTGGAGTCTACACTGCTGACAAGAAGGGCGTCCTCAGCACGACTCTTAATGCCTCATCCTCGTATGACGTTGCCCTGTTGGTACAGGGACTTGATTGGGATACCCTCAACAAGTTTGAGGATACGGCTACCGTTAAGTTCAAAGTAACCATCGCCACTGGTGTTGACGTTAACGCGGAAGGTACTCTGCAGATTGTTAAGCCTTCTTTGACTAGCAACCCGGAACAGGTTGTGCTCGGTCAGGCTACTAACCTGACCCTGACCTATAAGGATGGCAACGGCAATGCTTTGGCCAACAAGAAGGTATACCAGGGAAGCGACAACACTGGTATCGAGCTCGGCACCACTGATTCCAATGGCCAGATCTTGGTTGCAAACCAGGCTGCTACTTCCTCGTTGAAGTTTGCTGCCGCCACTGATGTTGCGACCAAGTATGCGACTCTGACGGTGGCAGTTGGTGTTGACAACAAGAAGCCGGTTGTGACCGCTGATGCGACCACTGACAAGAGCACTGCTACTATTTCCATCAGTGACAACGTCTTGGTTACTCGCCTGATGGTAAATGGTTCTGAAATCAGCATCTTCCCGCGCGCTGAAGTGAAGCATGTTGTCAACCTCAAGGTTGGTGTGAACACCTTCACCATCATCGCGATGGACAACAACTACAACGTTGCTGAAGAGACCGTCACCATCACCTACACTCCTGCTGCTAACAACTCCACCGTCCTCCAGGGCGGCGCAGTTGAGCGCAAGGGCGACTACGTCTTCGTGCAGATTCGTCAGTTCGAAGACCTCGGAGCTACCTTGACTTGGAACGCTGCTGCTAAGACCGCTACCTTCGTTGCTGGTGGCAAGACTGTCGAAGTGACCGTCGGCTCCACCACCGCTAAGGTTAACGGCGAAGCCGCTACTATGCCTTCCGCTCCGATCAACGTTGGTGGTCGCGTCATGGTTCCGACCCGCTTCATCGCTGAGGCTCTTGGTTGGACTGTTGACTGGGCTGCTGGCGACATCGTCACCATCACCCTTCCGTAAGTAAGGGTAGATAGTAAGCCTGAGACACCCCGCGCAAGCGGGGTGTCTCTCTTTTATGCTCCTTGGACGGAGGACGGGGCGCAGGTTGCTAGGGTCAGGATTCTTCGCGGAGTTTATGCTGAGCCTGCGAAGCGCTCAGAATGACACTCTGCCCGCGCGGTGGCAGCCATTAGGTGTCGACTGATGCAGGAATACAACCTCAACCTCGGCCCAGCACGGCTGTCCTACTAGCACTAGCGATTGGGTAAGTCAACCCACAATATCTAGATAATTCTTTCATCTCGAGCAGGAACTTTGCTCTCCAAAGCAGAACAAGGTTAAGGAATGTTGCCAAGCAGTTGGCAGGTGTCGAACGAGGAGGGCTGGTTCGTGCAGTGTCTGAAGGTGATGATCGTTGACGATCAAACAGGGATCCGTAGGCTGTTGACCGAGTACTTTCACAGCGAAGGTTGGGCCCCCATGGAGGCAAGGAATGGTCAGGAAGCGCTTGATCTGCTGCCAGAGTCGCCAGATGTGATTCTCTTGGACATGAAGATGCCGGTGATGGATGGACTGGAGACTCTGCGCTTTGTGCGGGCTCAGTCGCCGGATTTGCCGGTGATCATCATGACCGCCTATGGCGAGCTTGACCTGGTCCGCCAGGCCGAGACCCTGGGCATCAGCGCCAAGATCAGTAAGCCATTTGACATCGAGGCCTTGCGCGAGATGGTGATGCGCATCTATAGCGAGCGCAGAGCGAGCTAGGGGGGCGCGCTGATAGCAACGGAGTGCTATCTGGGTTTGATGACAAGCAAGGATGTGGACCGGCGGCGCACGAGCCGTCGGTTTTGTCGTTTAGTCACGCGCATAGGGAGAATAGAATAGCCTAATTAGGGGATATGTTATATACTGTTATCAATGAGTGAAATACATAGATATCAAAGGGGGACTGACCCGGATGCGGATCTTTCTTGACACAGCCAACCTGGATGAGATCAGGAAGGCGGTAAGGCTCGGGGTAATTGCTGGCGTGACGACTAACCCGTCGTTGATTGCGAAAGAAGGGCGCGAGTTCTTGCCGACTGTGCAGGAGATCTGCTCGCTGGTAGACGGGCCAGTCAGTGCGGAAGTGATTAGCCTGGAGACGGAGCAGATGCTGCGCGAAGCGCGCAAGCTGGCATCCTTGGCGCCGAACGTGGTGGTCAAGGTGCCGATGTGCGAAAACGGCTTGGCCGTGGTGCATCAGTTGGCGCAAGAGGGGATCAAGACCAACATGACGTTGATCTTCTCCGCCAATCAGGCTCTGCTTGCTGCTCGGGCGGGTGCGACTTATGTCAGCCCCTTTGTCGGCCGCCTGGATGATATCGGGCAACCCGGCATGTCTTTGGTAGAGGACGTGGTAGGCATCTTTGATCTGCATGGAATTGATTGCGAGGTTATCGCAGCCAGCATTCGGCATACGGAACACGTGATGTCTGCCGCCAAGGCCGGGGCACACATTTCCACTATCCCGTACAAGGTGTTGCTGCAGATGACCAAGCATCCGCTCACGGACAGCGGTATTGAGCGGTTCCTGGCGGACTGGAAGCAAAGCGGGGGCAAGCTGGAGGTTTAGTTCGTAGCACTAGGCGCGGGTCGCATGCATGCGACCCCTACGGGCCGGTGCGTCGCAGTATCCCGTAGGGGCGTCATGAATGACGCCCGTTGTCGGCAGCTCGCTATGAGCGCTGCTGGCTTCCAAATAGGGGTGTCAAAGGGGCGGGGCGTGGCCCTGCCCCTGTTGTATGTGCGTATCTGCGATAGCTATACAGAGGAGGAGAACGGAGCATGGAGCGCGAACTGGCGTTGGAGTTTGTGCGGGTGACGGAGGCGGCGGCGCTGGCGGCTGGGCGCTGGATGGGGCGCGGGCAGAAGGAAGCGGCTGACGCGGCAGCGGTGGATGCCATGCGGGCGATGCTCGAGTCGGTCAGCATCGCCGGCACGGTGGTGATTGGCGAGGGCGAGATGGACGAGGCCCCAATGCTCTACATCGGTGAGCGGGTGGGTTGCGCCAGAACACCGCGGGTGGACGTGGCCGTGGATCCGCTGGAGGGGACAAATCTGGTGGCGAAGGGCCTGCCGAACAGCATCGCTGTGTTGGCCGTGGCCGAGCAAGGCTGTCTGCTGCATGCTCCGGACATGTACATGCAGAAGATTGCGGTTGGCCCGGCAGCGGCTGGGTTGATCGACATCGACGCGCCTGTCGCGGATAACCTTCAGGCCATTGCCAAGGCCACCAACCGACAGGTAAACGACCTGACGGTGGTGGTGTTGGATCGCGAGCGTCATGCCCAGATTATCCACGATGTGCGGGAAGCGGGAGCGCGCATTAAGTTGATCACGGACGGTGACGTGGCGCCGGCCGTGGCCACCGCTTTTCCCGACAGCGGAGTGGACCTGCTGCTTGGTATCGGCGGCGCTCCGGAGGGAGTGCTGGCTGCGGCTGCTCTGAAGTGTCTCGGCGGCGAGATGCAGGCGCGTCTCTGCCCACAGACCGACGAGGAAGTGCAGCGCGCCCTGCAGATGGGCATCAAGGATTTGAAGTCGGTGCTCACGCATAACGACTTGGCCAAGGGTGACGATGTGATCTTTGCCGCCACCGGGATCACCGACGGCGACCTGCTACAAGGAGTGCGCTACTTCGGTGGGCAGGCGCGTTCGCATTCCCTGGTGATGCGGGCCAAAACGGGAACAGTGAGATTTGTGGAGGCGATGCATCGCTTGGAGCGCAAGCCGATGCTTAAAGAACTGATAGACCGGCAACAATGAATGTAGGATCGCGCATCCCCGTATTCCCATACACCAAGGAAGTGATTTGTTGAATTTTGATTTAGCCCAACTGGAGAAGAAGACTAATCAAGAACTCTATGCTCTCGCCAAGGAACTGAACGTCGATGGCTACTCCCGGCTGAAGAAGCGGGAGCTGATTTTCGAAATTCTCAAGGCGGAGACGGAAAAGGACGGTTTTCTGTTCGCCCATGGTATTCTGGAGATTCTGGCCGAGGGATTCGGTTTTCTCCGACCGATCAACTACCTGCCGAGTGACGAGGACATCTACGTCTCCCCCTCGCAGATCCGCCGCTTTGACCTGAAGACTGGAGATCAGGTTTACGGCAAAGTACGGCACCCCAAAGACAACGAGAAGTACTACGCCCTGCTGCACGTGGAATCAGTCAACGGTTTCCCGCCCTTCGCTGCCCTGCAGCGTATCGCCTTTGAGGCACTGACCCCCATCTTTCCGAACAAGCGCCTGCGTCTTGAGCATAGCCAGAATGAGCTTTCCACCAGATTGATGGACATGATTGCTCCGGTGGGCAAGGGACAGCGCGGTCTGCTGGTCTCGCCGCCCAAGGCCGGCAAGACCACTCTGCTCAAACAGATTGCGAACGCCATCACCACCAACCATCCGGAAGTGCATCTGATCGTCCTCTTGATCGACGAGCGACCCGAAGAAGTCACCGACATGCAGCGCTCGGTCACTGGGGACAGCGAGGTCGTCTACTCTACCTTTGATGAACTGCCTGAGAACCATACCCGGGTGGCGGACATGGTGTTGGAACGCGCCAAGCGGCTGGTCGAGCACAAGCGCGACGTGGTCATCCTGCTGGACAGCATCACTCGTCTCGCCCGCGCCAATAACTTGGTTTGCGCTCCCTCCGGGCGCACGCTGAGCGGCGGCATGGACCCAGCAGCTCTGCACAAGCCGAAGCGCTTCTTCGGTGCTGCCCGCAACATGGAGGAGGGCGGCAGCCTCACCATCTTGGCGACCGCGTTGATTGACACCGGCAGCCGCATGGACGATGTGATCTACGAGGAGTTCAAGGGTACCGGCAATCTGGAGTTGCACATGGAACGCCGTTTGGCAGAGCGACGCATTTTCCCGGCCATCGATATTCGTCGCTCGGGGACTCGTCGCGAAGATCTGTTGATGACGACAGAGGAACTGCAGGCGTCCTACAGTTTGCGTAAACTCTCCGAGGGTGGGCAACCCACCGACTTCATGGAAGAACTGACCAAGAACCTGCGCACCACCCGCGACAACGCCTATTTCTATCACCTGCTGCAGGCGATGGCGGAGAAGTAATCTACGCCATCGCCGCCTTACCAACTCCATTCCGGGAGTGCATCAGCCAAAACAGCATAGTCAGGGGCCGGCTTGCCACATTGGCTGAGCCGGCCCCTGTTGCATCAGTGACCCCTTTTGAGAATGCGAGAACAGTAACCTCTGAGACTGCATGAGCAGAAGTGTCCTGGCGGACGAACTCACCCCTGTATACTTTTCCAGACGTTGGGCAAGGATACAAGATGGTGTTTGCCCTTTGTGCCCAAGTATTGGATAATTCTAAAGGTTGGTGAGAAGTTTGCAACCGAAATTCAAGGCGAGGCTCGTGCTGTTAGTGCTGGCTGTCTTCCTGTTGCCAGTCTCGGAAGCGGCGGCAGCGCCGTGGTTACCCCAATCACCAGGTTTGGGTGATCTGGACTTGGCAAGGCTGTTTGCCGCCGATCAAGTGAGGCAAGAACAGCAGCAGCAAACAAGTGTGACACCAAAGGAGACACCTGTCTCCACCAAGCCGACAGTAGCGTCAACCAAGCTGGAGACCTACACAGTGCGCAGAGGGGACACTCTCTGGGACATCTCGCGCGCAAACGGCGTGACCGTGCAGCAACTGCGTTCCTGGAATGGACTCTCTGGCGACCTGCTCCGCATCGGCCAGGTGCTACGTGTAGGCGAAAGTAAGGCCGCGACACATACAGTGCAGAAAGGCGAAACTCTGTGGTCCATCGCCACCAGATACCGCACCAGCGTGGCCACCTTGGCCACCGCCAATGGGCTGAGCAGCCGGGGAACGATCTATCCAGGTGAGCGTTTGGCCGTGCCAGATGGTGGACAGCAGGAAGTCAGCCGCAGCAGCGGTAGTTCCTATCGCCTGACTTGGCCCCTGGTTGGCACGATCACTTCGGGCTGGGGTTACCGGACCAGGTTCGAGAAGTTCCACTATGGCCTGGACATTGCAGCCAAGACTGGTTCGCCCATCAAGGCGGTGATGAGTGGGGTTGTGCAATACGCAGGTTGGAAGAACGGCTATGGCTATTGCGTCTTTCTTGACCATGGCAATGGAGTGAGGACCGCTTACGGCCACGCCAGCAAGCTCTACGTGAAGAAGGGTGAGCGCGTGGCGCAGAATGAGACGATTGCGGCAGTGGGCAGCACCGGTTTTTCCACAGGGCCGCACCTGCACTTCGAAGTGCGCATCAACGGTACCCTGGTCAACCCAATCAACTATCTGCCGAAATAGGAAACGAGCCACCGGGGCGGGGGCCCCACGCGACCACAACCACTCGGGCGGGTGGGG
>JAEZJZ010000070.1 GCA_023436245.1 Bacillota bacterium
GTCCCCCCGTTCCACCCTCGCGCTGAATGCAGGCTATTTTACCAAGAGACTTTGCCGACCACGTGTGCGCCGACTGACTGGATGCTGATCTCGATGCCGAACGGCTGAGACAGCTGTTGCAGTTGCCGCAGTATGCTGGTGCCGGTTTCCAGGTCAGAGAGACGCGGCTCACCGCGCAAGGAACGGTGACGCGCGCGGAAGTTGAGATCGATTGGATGTAACTCGAGCGAGGTCAGTTGCCAGTTGTCGAACTGGCAGATCGGAATCACCGACTCCCAGAAACGCGCATCAGCCGCGAAGCCGCGAGGGTTGCCCTCCGCGTCCTGGTTGTTGATGTCCTGCACGTCCGCTGGCGTGGCCGTCTCAGGCAGACCTAACCGCTGATAGATCTCTGCCGGGTAGCGCTGAATGCCCGAGCTGACGTAGTAGAAATCGCCCAGGGAGTAGAAGATTGGCTTCCCCTGATAGACCTCGATGGCCCGCAGCATATGCGGACCGTGTCCGACCACCACATCGGCCCCCGCCTCGATAAAGCAGTGGGCCACGTCAGGCAGGAAGTCCGCCAAGTCCGGCGAGTTGCCCCGGAGGCCATGGCCTTGATGGGCATGCAGGCTCATCACCACGAACTCCGCCTGGCGCTTGGCATCGCGAATCCAGCGACAGATGTCCTCCAGATCCCGCTTGTTCACCTTTTCGCGGATCCCGGCAGCATCACCCCTAACGAAACGGCGCCCCATGAAATCGATAGTTCCCTCCGGCTGAGCCGTGCGGGAGGCCGCCCGCCGTTCGCGATTGACCTCTGCCGTCCCGACGGCTTCATCGACGTCCGCCAGGGCAGCGAATCGCTCGTGATCGAGCACGAACTCGTAGTCGACGCGCAAGGGACTGATCCCCGGGCGGCCGGGCATGTCCTCGCGTGCCGGACCGGCTGGCGCACCAACCACGAAGCTGGAAGCTGCGCCGAGCACCGCCACCCGGGCATCCGGCGTATCAAAGTAAGCCGGAGACCTGGCCTCGCCCAAGTTGCGACCACCTCCGGCAAAGACCATGCCGCGCTCACGCAGAGCCGCCATGGTATCCAGCAAACCGTGGAAGGTGTAGTCGTTGGAGTGGTTGGTGGCCACATTGTAGAGGTTGAACCCCATCCACCTCAGTTCATCCAGCACAAACTCGTGGGCGCCAAGGTTGGAGCCGCCGTGTTCCGCCGAGGGAATCAGCGGCTCGCGCGGCGTGACCACCTCCAGGTTGACGAAAGCGGCGTCGGCTCCCCGGATCAGGTCAATCATCTCCAGGAAAGACGGATCAGTCTTCTGCGAACAGCGTTTGGTGATGATGGCATCACCGGCGGCAGCAAAGCGAAACGACGTCATTGCCAATCCCTCCAATTGTGAGAGTATGCGCTCCCAGCAACCTTCTGCTGAGCAGCCTATTGTGCCTGATACACCAAGTTGACCATGATCTCGATACCAAGTGGCAGACATTCCTCATTGAACAGCACAGCCGGGTTGTGCAACGGATGCTGCAGGCTGCGATCGGCCGGTGCAGCACCCAGCCAGAACAGTGTGGCCGGCACGTGCTGCCCGTAATAAGCGAAGTCCTCGCCCACCATGCTGGCCTTGGGATTGATGATCACGTTCTCGCTGCCCAACACCTGGCTGGCCACCTGCTGCACAGTGGCAAAGGCCTGTTCATGGTTGAACACCGCCGGATAGCCGAGCTTGTACTCATACCTGTAGTCAGCCCCATGGGCGGCAGTGATGCCCTTGACCAACGCCTCGATCCGGTCGCGCAACTTGGCCTGCGTCTCCGGGGTGAGACTTCGCAGGGAAAGGCGCATCTCTGACCGCTCAGCGATGATGTTCTGCACAGTGCCGGCATGGAATGTGCCGATGGTCACCACCCCGGCCTCCTGCGCCGGCAGGTTGCGGCTGACGATGGTCTGCAGGGCTCCGACTATTTCCGCTCCCACGACCAGGGCATCGACCGTCTGCTCCGGATGAGCACCGTGGCCTCCTTTGCCGATCACCGTCACCACGGCACTATCCGTATTTGAGGTGCAATAACCTGGCGTCATGCTGATTTGACCGGTCGGGATTTCCGAGTTGACGTGCAGGGCGTAGACCTGCTCCACCCCCTCCATCACCCCTTCGGCAATCAGATGCGAAGCGCCATTCTGCCCCTCCTCACCCGGCTGAAAGAAGAGCTTCACCGTGCCCGGCAACTCCGCGCGGTGAGCAGCCAGGACACTGGCCACACCTAGCAGGTTGGAAACGTGCAAGTCATGACCACAGGCATGCATTACCCCCTGGTTCTGGGAGCGGAACTGACAGTCACTCTCTTCCACTATCGGCAGTGCATCCATGTCCGCCCTGAGGGCAATCGTTCTGCCCGGCAGCCCGCCCTTGAGTGTACCCAGCACTCCCGTAACCTGGTTGAAACGCGTGACCTCAAGGCCCAGACTGCTGAGTGCCTCAGCCACAAACTCCGTCGTCGCCGTTTCCTGCAGACCGAGCTCCGGATGCTGATGCAGATGCCTGCGCCAGGCAATCACTTGCGGCATCACCGCTTTAACACTCTCTCTTACGTTCCACATGTCTGTCTCCCCCTTCGAGTTTCCTCTCTGCAGACTATTCGACAAGCGTAAGGCTCTACCTGCTTGGCCTCCAGCATGCTGGTCGAAGGCAAGCGGGACAAGCCGATTCTTGACGAGCAAGAATCGCTTTATTGAGATCGCAACTCCTTGAGTTGCTGCGGTACAAGCCGATTCTTGACGATGGAATAATTGGGGACGGTTCTGGAATATTCACTTTGAATAATCGGGGACAGACATGCCTGTCTCAGCAGAAGAGGGAATGATAATGCTAGTCGCGAAAGAGCTTGCTATGGGGGTGTGATAGATGAAGATGGCGTTGTCCGGACTACGAATGATTGATCTCACGCGCGTATTGGCTGGTCCATATGCGACCATGATTCTGGGTGACCTCGGGGCGGAGATAATCAAGATTGAACGGCCCGGCGAAGGCGATGATTCGCGCAGCTACGGCCCGTACCAGAACGGCGAGAGCGCCTACTTCATGAGTTTGAACCGCAACAAGCGGAGCATGACGCTAGACCTGAAGCAGGCGGAAGGCAAGGAGATCTTCCTGGGCCTGATCAAGCAGGCAGACATTTTGGTGGAGAACTACCGACCAGGCGCCATGGAGCGCCTGGGCTTGGGCTATGAACAACTGAAGGAGGTCAACCCTCGCCTGGTCTATGCTGCGATTTCCGGATTCGGCCACACCGGGCCCTATCGGGATCGGGCAGCCTACGACGGCGTAGTCCAGGCCATGGGCGGGATCATGAGCATCACAGGCAGTGCCGGCGGGCAGCCTACCCGCGTCGGCCCTTCGATTGGAGACTTGGCCGCCGGCCTCTTCGGGGCCATTGGCATTTTGGCCGCCATCGAAAGCCGCCATCAAACTGGCGTAGGTCAGAAAGTTGACGTGGCGATGCTGGACAGTCAGGTCGCCCTGCTGGAGAACGCCATCGCCCGCTACCTGGTGACCGGTGAGGTTCCGCGTCCCGCCGGAAACCGGCACAGTTCAATCGTGCCGTTTGAACCCTTCCGCACTAGCGATAGCGAGGTGATGATCGCTGCCGGGAACGATGCCCTTTGGCAAAAGTTGTGCGCAGCCATCGGCCAGCCTGAACTGGCATCAGACCCGCGCTTTCGCAGCAACCCGCTGCGCAACCAGCATTACGACGAACTGAAACCGCTGCTGGACGCTGCCTTCGCCCAGAGGACTACTGCGCAGTGGCTTGAGATCATGGAGCAGGCGGGAGTGCCGAATGGCCCAATCAACAGTGTCGACCAGGTGATCAGCAACCCGCAGGTGCGGGCGCGCGAGATGATCATCGACGTGGAGCACCCGGTAGCGGGGAAGGTGACGGTTCCCGGAATCCCGATCAAGCTGAGTGCCACCCCGGGGGCAGTTCGCCTGCCAGCCCCGGTGCTGGGGCAATCAACTGACGAGATCTTGCGAGACTTGCTTGGATATAACGACGACCAGATCGCAGCACTTAGGGCCAAGGGAGCCGTCTAGAGCCAAAGATCCAGTTCAGCACACCCCCGCCAGTCTGCTTTGACTGCGGGGGTGTGCTGCGTCATGCCACAACATCTCCTTCGACACCTACCAACCCCATGTGTACAGCGTCGCTCTGTCTTCCTCCTTGGGAGAAGTCAGTTGCAGATAGAGCGGCGCGCGCCGTGTCGCCTGGGAGGTCTCCGGCTCGGATAGCGGCTCGGACAGCGGCTCAGCCCCGATGTGCACAGGCGAAAACAACGGCACCAGTGCGTACAGTTCTTCAGCATCTGCGTTCTGCAACCTGACGCAGCCGTGCGACACGTTTTGGCCGATGCTTGCGGGGTCATTTGTCCCGTGGATGGCGTAGCGGGTGTCTGAGAGTTCCAGGGCGCGCGTTCCATAGGGATTGACGGTAGGCGGTACCGCTTGGTTGGGATTAGCCACCTTGCAATTGACGAAGAGGTCGCCGTCGGGCGTTGACCCATCCCGGCCCAACGCCACCGGATAACGTCTGAGCACGACGTCGCCGGAGACAATCCCCAGCAGGTTGCCGGGTTTGTCTATCTGCAGCGAGATCGGAACAAAAGGTATGGTTATGTGCTGCGGCAGGTCCGGCTGAACCGCCTCCACGACCGCATCCAATAGCGGCGAGTTGGGTTCTGGCCGCCGATAGACCCAGCCGCCCTTTCCTCCTGGCTGACTGAAGACCGAGTTGCTGCCAGTGCTCGGTTCTTTGGGGATGGCTGTCAAGTAGTTGTTGGGGAAGCTCTCGGTCAGGACAGAGAGCGTAGCCGGAAAGTAGCCTTTGTGCTGCACAAACCGATACAAGGCGCTACGCAGCACGGTGGTCACTTCCCACAGGGGGTAATCTGAGTCGATCAGCGCTGCAGCGGAGGCACTGGCACTCTCTCCCGTCAGTTCCGCCACGGTACCCGCTCCGAGCGCTGAATTGCTACCTTGCATAGCGTATGGGGACGTAGGCGGCGAAGAAACGCCGCGGAAGATGTGCAGCACATGGACGCGAAAGGGCGAGAAGAGCAAGGCGATCAGCACCATCAGTATGGCGAACAGCACGGCAACCGTCAGCCACTCCGCCTTGCTTGTCCCTCGTCTGGAGACAGCAACGTGCTCCTTGGTCAGCCGAGTCTGTCGATTCTCTCGGTCGATGCGGGCAACCTCCTTACCGGCCGGGACAAACCCATTCCGCCAAGACTGGCGCAACAGGCTGTAGGCATGCTCCCCTCGCTTGCGGTGGAGTTCCAAGTACTTGCGGGACCCGCTCTCCCGATAGCTTTGCAGCGCCGCGCTGGCCTCCACCTCCAACTCCAAGCCAACGTGGTACATCGCCTCCGCATTCTGGGAGTCGAACCGCAGGATCTTCTGCCAATAGCGGCGATCCGTCTTGCTGACCAGGTAGTTGGGTCTCAGTTCCTGTAGCGTGGCCTGCTGTTCCGATGTCAGCACAAGTGTCCCCCCATTTCACTCCTTTCTGGAACTGTATGTCCCATGGACAAGCAAAATGCGAGAAGGCACACAAGCATACCAAAAACAGCCTGGGCACGCTGCCCAAGCTGTCCCATTGTCCCAATTTTAGTGCATGGCCGCCCGACGAGACCGCAGCAGGTAGACTTCCAGGGCTAAGAGGAGAGCGATGCTGATTCCGACCGTGAGCATCACCGCCGGAAACTGGCCAGCCCAGCCCAGAGCCGATAGATGCTTAATCAGAATTCCGGAGTAGGCCCAGATCAACACTAGCCCGTAGGCGAGGTCCCTCAGGCGAACCGCTGTAATGCCGCCAATCAGCAACCCCACGATGATCACCAACACCGTCCAGGTGGTATCAGCAATGCCGAACCTATCCCAACCCAGACTAACCAGCAGCACAGCGACGTTGGCAATGGTGGCCACAGTGATCCAGCCAAAGTAGACGCTGAAGGGCAGCCGGAGGAACAGCTGCTCGCGCCACGAGAAACGCTCGCGCGCGATGGCTAGGTTGATCATGATCAGGCTGAACAGAATGATCACCATCAACAACATGGACCAGCCGATGGCGTGGTAATGCCAGGCGAAGACCCAGGCCAGATTGGCAAACGAGGAGACGATGAACCAGAGACCGACCCGGTTGAGCAGCCCGGAACGACTCGCGGTATCATCGCCCCGAAACACCCCCAGATGATAGAGCGTGAAGCCAGCCAGCAACAGATAGATCAGCCCCCAAATGCCGAACGTCAATGCAACCGGGGTGAAGAGGTTGGGATAAGCATTGGACACCTCGCCATTCGTCTGCCCGTTGATCGGCAAGAGATTGGCTAAGGCATTCACAGCCACCATCGCCAAGAAAGAAACTGCAACTAGCGCCCGGATCGGCGTACTCTGTCTCTGACCGATCATCAATAAAACCACCCTCTCACGAGTGATTGGGCAGTACATCGTCTAGTTGGTGCAACTGATGTGTATACCCTTCTGTTCCAGATTATTGAGACACGCCTGCAAATAGTCGTGGTCATGTTCAGGATAAATGGGCACCGCTGACTGCATCAACTCGACGCACTCGACGGCGTACTCAGGGCTGAGCGGTCGGCAACGCTGGCCGCGATAGAGCGGGTCAAGCCAGAGACTATCTGCGTGGTATCCTCGGCGCGCCATCTCTGCCATCACTCGCAGGTGGTAGGCGGCCAGCCTGGCCGGACTGTGCCGAAAGACGTAATCCACAGTGGCATGCTTGCGTCCCCAGGCCAGCCCACGCAGAGCAGCGCACTCGCGGTGCTGCCCCAGCAGCTGTTGGCGAGGAAGCAACGGGAGCAATGACTCGTGCCATAGTCGCATGCCAACCCCTCCCCCGCACTGACACGAACTGGCGGTGTCGTAGTCGGCCGACCCGTGGCCCGCCGCAGGCGTATTATCCGCATTTTGAGGAGCCTGATTACACCGGTCACTGACCGGGGTGCTACTGCGGCGCCGACTGCAGTTCGAGCTGCGCCCGAAACACGACCTCGCTACTCGCTGTGTTCACACCCTCAATGTAGCGCAGATCAGGGCTCGCGGGCACTGCCTCGCGGTAGATGGCGACCGTGTGGCCAGGAAGCGCTTCGTGTACAAAGTTGATCTCGATGCTGGCCACCCGGCGTTCGCGGTGAACCTCCCGTGGAAAACAGTCCATGATGAAGTCGATGTACTTACAGTTGTTCAGGTGACCGTTGACATCGATGTCGCTGTAGCCGATCACCCGCCGATAGGCGACCTCCAGATCCCCTGCCGGCTGTAGCCAGCCTGCCCCACTCACCTTCGATCGCTCTGGCTGAGCGAACCTCAGGCAGTTCCAGCGGAACATGACTGGTGCGGCGCAGCTTGCGCTGCGCGATGTCCATGATCACCCACTGCGAGACAGCGGCCGCCACCACCGTGCCTCCGCCGCCAAGTTGGCGATGTCCTGAAAGTAGTTGAACAATGCACTCAGCTTCAGCCTGCGATTGAAGTCAATGTCGTTTAGGCTCACGGAATAGTCTTTCAGATAGATCGCCGAGGTACTCGTCTCAAGCCACTCCCTTTCTGGGGAAAATCGGCACACTCCCTTTCACCAACCAATAGGGTTCGCGCAGTTATTCTGCTGAGAGGACAGCGCCGTCACTTGCCAACAGTTCGCTTCAGGCAGAGAATATCCTGCAACCTGGTGCACCTGGAACGGGGGGACTGTCCCCTCGTTCCATTCCTGCATTCTATTCGCCCTGCTGGGACCGCATAGCAGTTCTGCCGGCGGGGATCTTATCCCTGAGGTGATGGTGATGTATCTCTGGCGTCCGCAACGAGTGATCTTCGAACCGCAGGCTCTGGAATATGAACGGGGAAAGCGACTGTTTCGCCTCTTTTCCAGTCAACCGGGAGTACAACTAGCCAAGACTCCCTCGCACAACCGGGTCACTGGCATCCCCGGCAAGACTGCGGAGGAGATGTATGACGAGGCTAAGCGTACCATGGTGGTCGGTGTGCGCAAGAGCTCCGAGTTCGCCACCTGCAAACCTTCTGCCCACTACCAACTGCCCCTGGCCACCAGTTGCCCGGGCAAGTGCGAGTATTGCTATCTGAACACAACGCTTGGGAAGAAGCCCTATGTTCGCATCTACGTCAATGTGGAAGAAGTACTGGAGAAAGCGAGTGAGTACATCGCGGCCCGCCTGCCGGAGACGACCGTCTTTGAGGGGGCGGCCACTGGCGATCCGTTGGCGGTGGAGGATTACAGCGACGCCTTGAAGACCGCGATCAGTTACTTCGCCGCTCAAGACTCGGCGCGCTTCCGCTTCGTCACCAAGTTCACCAATGTCGACTCCCTGCTTGGGCTGGAACATAACAACCATACCCGCTTTCGTTTCAGCCTGAACGCCGACTCGGTGATCGCGCGCTATGAGCAAGGCACGCCGCGCCTAGCAGAGAGGCTAGCGGCGGCGCGCAAGGTGCAACAGGCAGGCTACCCCTTAGGCTTCCTGATCGCACCAATCTTCATCTACCCCGGCTGGCAGGATGAATACGGCCAGATGCTGATGGAACTGCAGGCGCAGCTGCCAGCGGATACTGAGGACCTGACCTTTGAACTGATCGCCCATCGCTACACCACCCGCGCAAAGAACAACATTCTGGACCGCAATCCGGAAAGCACTCTGCCCATGGCTGACGAAGACCGCAAGTACAAGTATGGACAGTTCGGCTACGGCAAGTTCGTCTATCCTAAGGAGGCATATGAAGAAATTCGTGGTTTCTTCGAGAGGGCCTTAGCGGAGCTCTTCCCAGGAGCCAAGACTGAGTATCTGGTCTAGACATCGCGGTGACTGCAACTATTTGGAAGCAGGCGCGTATTAGCCTCCAAACCCAAAACAGGGAGGCGTTGTCTGCGTGAGCAGGAAGATCGGACTATTGTTGCTGCTGTTGGCGGTGCTGCGCTCAATGCCGACCATAGAGCCGCATTCGATCTCCGCTTACTGAGGGATGAGAAGTCCGACCAGTGGAAAGTGTGGACTATCACGCAAACTAGGGCAGGAAACTAGCCCAATAGTGAAACCGCTTTGTCGCCGCACGAGGCCAATGGGCACGTGCGGCTTTGCACTACCGAGGCAAACCACATACAGCCGGGTCGCATGCATGCGACCTCTACGTGCCCACACATAATCGCCCTCCATCACCCCCTGCCCACTGGTGTATAATTCTCTGGTAACGACAGCAGAGGGCAGGTGAGAAGATGGCTCGGTCTGGTCGTCCCGTGGGCAGCAACCCCTTGGCGGCACTCAAGCATGCAGACTTCCGGCTCTACTGGTCTGGACAGAGCATCTCCCTGATCGGCACGGCCATGCAGCGCGCCGGACAGGCTTGGCTAGTGCTGACGATGAAGGACTCCCCCTTCCTGCTCGGTCTGGTGGGGGCAGTGCAGTTCATCCCAGTGCTGCTGCTCAGCCTGTTCGCCGGAGTCGTGGCTGACCGCGTCTCCAAGCGCAAGATGACGGTGGTCACCCAGCTACTGCTCTGCCTCCAGGCTCTCTGCCTGGCCGCGCTTGTCCACTACGGACGGGTGCACTACTGGCACGTGCTGGCACTGGCCGCCCTCCAGGGCACGTGTATGGCCTTTGATACACCCATCCGCCAGTCGTTTATCCACGATCTGGTCGGAAAGCGAGATCTGATGAACGCGATCGCCCTCAACTCGGCCATGGACAACGGCGCCCGCATTGTGGGGCCGGCCATCGGCGGTTTGATCATGGACGCATTTGGCCCCGCCATGGCCTTTCTACTAAACGGCGTCAGCTACCTCTTCGTGGTAGCCGCCCTGCTCTTGATGAAGGTGACCGAGTCAGCCAAGAGCGTCGGTCGGCACAACTTCGGCCGAGATATCTCCGAGGGTATCAGCTTCGCCCGCAAGACACCGAACATCCGCAGCACGCTGCTCTTAGTTGGCTTAGTCGGCATCTTCGCCCTCAATCTGAACGTGCTGGTGCCGGTCTTCGCCAAGGACGTGTTCGGTCTGGGCGCCACCGGCTACGGCGTGATGATGTCCTTCGTGGGGATCGGGGCGCTGTGCGGAGCCCTCACCCTGGCCTCATTCTCGCATCATGGTCCCCACAGGCGGCTGCTCTATGGCGGCGCGATCGCCCTCGGCCTGTTCGAGATCCTGCAGTTCCTGCCGGGCAACTATGCCGTCGCCTGCGCCATCCTCTTCCTCAGTGGCTGGGCTCAGATCACGTACGGAGCGACCGCTAACTCCAGCCTGCAGGTCAGCACCCCGGACCATTTGCGCGGCCGGGTGATGAGCCTCTACGCCTTTCTGGATCAGGGCTCAGTTCCGGCCGGCTATCTCTTTGCCGGAACCACTGTGGGGCTGTTAGGGGCGCGCGGTGGGTTTCTGGCTTGCGGTGTCACCACCCTGCTGGCGGTCGGTGGTCTGCTCTGGCTCGGGCGTGGACAACAGAATACCCTGAGAAACCAGGAAATCCGCAAAGAGGCATGAGCCTGGACCGCAGGCGCGCGATGAGACGAAGGGCCAGGCCCTTCGTCTCATGCATTAGTATCCATGTTATGATAAGCTTGACTTGAAATCTATGGAACCAGCCTGGCGTGCCACCGGAACGGTGGCTCCGGCTAGCAGTTCGCAGGAGGATGAAATATGGAGAAGATTGACCTGAAGAAACAGTGGAAAGAACTGTACAGCGCCTCAGCCAAAGATGTGCAAATAGTCCAGGTTCCAGCCCTGAATCGACTGGCTGTCGACGGTTGCGGCAACCCAAATAGCGCTCCCGCGTACCAAGAGGCGATGGAAGCGCTCTATTCCCTCTCCTATACACTGAAGTTCATGCACAAACAGCGTCCGAATGGCACTGATTATACGGTGATGCCGCTGGAGGGGCTCTGGTGGGTGCCGAACATGGCCGAGTTCAGCCTGGAGAACAAGGATGCTTGGCAATGGACGGCACTGATCGTGCAACCCGACTTCGTGACGGCCGACGACTTGCAGTTGGCCATCCAACAGCTGCAGCGGAAGGGCAAGGACCCAGCAGTACTCGAGAGAGCCAGGCTGGAACGGGTAGAGGAAGGGCTAGCCGTCCAAATCATGCACCTCGGGCCCTATGCAGATGAGGCGCCGACGATTGCGCGCCTGCATGCCTTCATCGCGGAACAAGGCTTTCTGCTCTCCGGCAAGCACCATGAGATCTACCTCGGAGACCCACGACGAACGGCGCCGGAGAAGCTGAAGACAATCATCCGCCAGCCGATGCACCGGCCTACACCGCAGTTCTGATCTGACCCACGGATTCTTACACTCTCCCCTCTTGACGCTTTACCGCTTTACCACTATACTGTGTTAAAGCGCGACACCAATGACTGGGAGAGTAGGGTTCTGCACAGGTCAGAGCGAGTCGGCGAGGGTGCAAGGCCGACACCGATGGCAGGATCGCGAAGCACACCCAAGAGGGTTTGTCTGAACCCCACTGCGGTCAGTAGGGCAAAACGTTACCTGGCGTTAACAGGCATGAGTGGGCCGGCCATCTGCCGGTCAATTAGGGTGGGACCACGGGAGACTTCTCGTCCCTTTAGGGGTGAGGAGTCTTTCTTTTTGTCTTTTTGGAGGTGATCTATTGGCCAACCAACACTTTCGTACCGCCAGAGAGCAATCCAAGCTAAGGTGGCTGGAAGAGAAGCTGCTCTCCGAGTTCAGCAGGCAGGGCTATTTGGAGGTGGACACCCCCATTCTGGAGGTCCCTCGTCGGGAGCAGGATGGCGTCTTCTCGCTCCTTGGCCAAGACAATGAACTGCTGGCCCTGCGGCCCGACTTCACGCGGGCAATCGCTGCTTGGGCGGCCGTTCAGAAGCAGCAGCGACAGAAATATGCTTACTTTGGGCAGGTGTTTCGTCGCTCTGAAGCCAACACCGCTGGGTTGCAGGTGCTGCTGCAGGCCGGGGTTGAGTTGCTGGGCGAAGACGCCCCGGAAGCGGGCGTGGCCATGGTGGCATTGGCCATTGACAGCCTGCGTGCATCAGGCGCATCAGAGCCATGCATCGTGCTGGGACATACCGGCTTCCTGCAGGCAGCATTCCGCGACCTCCGCCTAAGAGAGGCAGAACAGCGACAGTTGCTGCAGGCCCTAGTCAGTCGTGACCTGGTCGCGTGGCATCAGCTGGCTGAACTATCTGCCGCACCGCCCGAGCTACAGCGATTGCCGGAGCTTTGCGGCGATGCCGCTGTCCTGGACGAAGCTCGGCGAATGGGACTCGGACCGTTGACGGCAACCGTGCTGTCCGAACTGCGGGAGACACTGGCCAGTCTGACAGAGCTCGGATACGGCTCGTCGCTCAGGCTGAACCTGGGGCTTTGCGCTCAGTTGGATTACTACAGCGGCCTGCTCTTCGAGGGCTATCTGCCGGGGGTCGGTGAGCCAGTGCTGCACGGCGGCAGGTATGACCGGCTACTGCAGCAGCTGGGCGCAGATCTACCTGCAACCGGATTTGCCATCTCCGTCGACCGACTGCTGCCACTCTGCTCCGGGGGGTGTGACCGTGCTCTGCAAGGCTGACCCAGGCCGCCTATTGACCATCGCCCTGCCCAAGGGCCGCATGCAGGCGGAGTGTTTGCGGCTGTTGACCGCAATCGGTCTTGACGGGCAAGCGGTCAGCGAGGATTCACGCAGCCTGCTCTTTCACTCTCCAGGGCAGCCGGTGCGCTATCTGCTGGCCCGACCGACCGATGTCCCCACCTACGTCGAGCGCGGCGCCGCCGATCTCGGCTTCACCGGCAAAGACGTACTGCTGGAGGAACAGCCGGATGTGTACGAACTGCTCGATCTCGGCTTTGGCCGCTGCCGGTTTGTGCTGGCAGGACCGAGCCGCCTGGCCGGACGACCGCTCAGTCGTGAACACTTTCCGCAAAGAGTCGCCACCAAGTTTCCCCGCATCGCACAAGCATTCTTCACCAAGAAGCAATGGCCGGTTGACCTGATCTGCCTGCACGGCGCAGTTGAACTAGCGCCGAATGTAGGGCTAGCCGACCTGATTGTGGACATCGTTTCCACCGGCCAAACTCTGGCTGATAACGGCCTGACGGTGTTGTCTGAGATACTGCCCTCGTCCATGCGCCTCATCGCCAATCGCGCCAGCTTCATTCTGAAGTCAGCTGAGATCAACCAAATCAGGTCGAGCCTGCAGCAGCTTGCCTTAAGGGAGGATTGTTGACCATGAAAACCTGTTCCAGCCAAGAGTTCCTGGCCGAAATGCGAGATCGGCGGCAGATCTTCTTCGAACAGTATGAGCCAGCGGTGAAGGCCATCCTGGAGCACGTGCGCTCCGAAGGTGACCAGGCGGTGAGAGGCCTCACCGAGCAGTTCGACGGCGTGCTTCTCCCGCCGGATGGCCTGATGGTCTCCGCGGCCGAAATTGCGGCAGCTTACGCTCTGGTCGGTGCCGATCTGCTTCCCGCACTGACCGCCGCCATCGCCAATATCCGCTCCTACCACCAACGTCAGTTGCGCAACTCTTGGTTTGAGGCGACGGCGGACGGCAGCATTCTCGGCCAAAGATTCAGCCCTCTGCAGCGGGTGGGACTGTATGTGCCCGGCGGAACCGCTGCCTACCCTTCATCGGTGCTGATGAATGCGATCCCAGCGCAGGTGGCGGGGGTGCCAGAACTGGTGATCTGCACGCCCCCACTCTCGGACGGCTCGGTCAATCCCAGCATTCTGGTGGCAGCCGATCAACTGGGCATCCGCACCATCTACAAGGCTGGCGGCGCCCAGGCGGTGGCGGCGATGGCCTTCGGCACAGATACGCTGGCCGCCGTGGACAAGATCGTGGGCCCTGGCAACATCTACGTCACCGCTGCCAAGCGCCTGGTCTATGGTTATGTGGACATCGACATGCTAGCCGGCCCCAGCGAGATCATGATTCTGGCGGACTCCTCTGCCGATCCGCGTTTTCTGGCTACCGACCTGCTGTCGCAAGCGGAGCACGACCGACTGGCCCAGGCGGTGCTGGTCACCCCCGCCCGCGAACTGATTGAGCCAGTTCGGGACGAACTGCATCGGCAGTTGACCGAGCTGCCACGCACCGGTCAAGCGAGCGCTGCCCTGGAGGCATACGGAAGAATCGTCCTGGTGGAGGACCTCAATGAGGCGGTGGCCGTCGCTAACCGCTTCGCCCCCGAACACCTGGAGCTAATGGTGGCGGATCCCTGGGCGCTGCTCGGGCAGGTGCGACATGCCGGGGCCATCTTCCTCGGCCCCTTCTCTCCGGAGCCAATCGGCGACTACTCAGCCGGGCCGAGCCATGTGCTGCCCACGGGCGGCACTGCTCGCTTCGCCTCCGGATTGACGGTGGACAGTTTCCGCAAGTCGAGCAGCATCATCGCTATCTCGCAGACGGGACTCGGGTGTCTGGCCGCCACTGCCGCTACCATGGCCACCAGCGAAGGGTTAGTCGCCCACGCCAAATCAGTGCAAGTGAGGAGTGATTCCGGTGCCAGAACAAAGCAAGTGCCTCATACAGAGCCCGGTCGTTTCGGCGGCTGCTTCCATTAGCAGCGGAAATCTGAGGCTGCACGCCAACGAAAGTCCGTTTCGGCTGCCGGACAGAGTGGCGGAACAGATCGGCCAGGCATGCGCCGATCTGGCGCTGAACCGCTACCCGGATGAACTCGCACCAGCCTTCTATCAGGCGCTATCCGATCGGCTGCAGGTGCCAACCGAGATGCTGCTGGCCGGGAACGGCTCTGATGAGCTGATCCTGCTGTTGCTGATGGCCTACGGGCGCCTGGGCAAAGTGCTGTTGCCTAGCCCCAGCTTCTCCATGTACAAGCAATGCGCGGAGAGCCTGCGGCTTTGCCCAGAGGAGATGCCCCTGACGTCCGACTGGCAACTCGACCTGCCGCTCATCCTACAGGCTGCCGGACAAGAACCCGGTCTGATCTTCGTCTGCCGACCGAACAATCCCACCGGCAACCTGTTCGCGCGGGCAGATTTGCTGCGCTTGCTGCAGCAGACGCAGCTGACTGTGGTCGTAGATGAGGCCTACAGCGAGTTCAGCGGTGACAGCCTACTGCCGGAACTCGCTGCCCACCCGCGGCTGATCATCTTGCGCACGCTGTCCAAGGCCTATGGCCTGGCTGGCATCCGCTTGGGTTACCTGGTTGCACAGCCCGCGATGGTCAAGGCTGTGGACCGGGTGCGCTCGCCGTTCAACCTGAACTCGCTCAGCCTCGCGGTCGGGCGCATCGCCCTATTGCATGGCGACCAGCTGCTGGCGTCGGTGCCGCAGATTTGCGCGGAACGGAACTGGCTGTCTGCGGAGCTAGCTGCCCTACCCGCAGTCACCGTCTTCCCTTCTGTCACCAACTTCCTGCTGCTACGGCTGCCTGTCCCCGCAGCCCCCATTTGGTCAAGGCTGCGTCAGCGCGGGATCATGGTCCGCCTGTTGGCGGGCCTGGATGATTGCCTACGCATCTCCGTCGGGCAGCGCCGGGAAAACCTGCGCCTCCTGGCGGTTTTGCGCCAAGCGCTCGTGGAGGAGGGTTACTGATGAGAAAAAGGACGGCGACGGTGAAAAGAGAAAGCCGGGAGACTGCTGTCACGATCATCTGTTGCCTGGACGGCTACGGACAAGCGAAGCTGGATCAGCCGGTCGGGTTCCTCGGACATCTGCTCACTGCTTTGGCCAAACACAGCCGATTTGACCTGACTGTCACTGCCAGAGGTGACACGGAGGTGGATGATCACCACCTCTGCGAGGACCTGGGGCTGACCCTTGGCCGTGCCCTGCGCCTGGCTTGGAGCAGCACCGCTGGCCTCTGCCGATTCGGCCAGGCTCTGGTGCCAATGGATGACGCCTTGGCCTTGGTGGTGGTGGACATCAGCGGTCGACCCTACCTCGCCTGGGATGCGACTCTACCCGGGCAGTGGGTGGGCAACTTTGAGGCAGAGTTGGTGCCAGAGTTCCTGCGCGCTCTGGCGCAGGAGGCCGGCATCACCGTGCATGTTCGGCTGCTCGCCGGCCGGAACACACACCACATTCTGGAGGCAGTCTTCAAAGCGCTGGGCCTGGCTCTGCGCCAGGCAACCAGAACCGATGCCGAACTGGACGGCGTGCAATCGAGCAAGGGTGAAGTAAAATGGCTGGCGCAGTAGTCACGGTTGTCGATTACGCCGCCAGCAATCTGGACAGCGTGGTCAGAGCACTGACCAGACTGGGAGCAACCGTGTCGGTCAGTCAGGACCCAGAACAGGTGCAGGGCGCGGAGCGCCTGCTCTTGCCAGGTGTCGGCGCCTTCTCGGCGGCAATGGCTGCGCTGCAGCAGCGCCAGCTCGATCAGGCCGTTCAGCAGTTTGCAAGGCGTGGACGCCCACTGCTCGGCATCTGTCTGGGAATGCAGTTGCTGGCCGAGCTAGGCGAGGAGGGCGAAGCAATCACCAAAGGCCTCGGACTAATTCCAGGCCGGGTGACGCTGATCCGTGGCCAGGTGAAGGTGCCGCATGTCGGTTGGAATCAAGTGCTGCCGCCTGCCAATCGTGGCCCCCTCTTCACCGGCTTGCCGGACAAGCCCTGGTTCTACTTCGTGCATTCCTACTGCTTACAGATGCGAACAGGCGCAGACGAGACCGTTCAACTTGTCCCTCGTAGCGGGGCGGGGTGGGGCGCGCCCCCCCCCCCCCCCCCCAACGGTGGGG
>JAEZJZ010000099.1 GCA_023436245.1 Bacillota bacterium
GGCATGCCGAGCCGCTACGAGGAACAAAACGAACAGTCTCGCATGCCGCGTCGATTTCGACACCTGGCGCACGAAGAGGGTCGCATGCATGCGACCCCTACGGTCTGCCACGCGGTTCGTAGGGGCGCCATGCATGGCGCCCGCCACAAGGTCGTTTGCGTTGAAGAGGGTCGCATGCATGCGACCCCTACATTAGATCGCAGCACTCCGTGCTGCTGGGGAGGGGAAAGTCATGCTGGTGAACCGCCTGTTCGCACTATTTCCAGGGTATCTGGCCATCCGCTTTCGGGGGGAGCGAGTGGAGCGCTTTTTCAATCTCTGCCTGCAGCAGGATATCCCGGTATGGGACATCTATACCACGCGGGGCGGCATCGTGGTGGGCAAAACCAGCATTGAAGGCTTTCGACGGATGCGACCCGTCGCCAGGCTCTCTGGCGTTACCGTGCGCATCATCAAGCGCCGGGGCCTACCTTTTCTGTTACAAAAGCTGTGGCAGCGCTCCGCCTTCACCTGCGGCGCTTTGCTGTTCATCTTCGGACTCTACTTCGTCGGATCGATCATCTGGTTCGTGGATGTGCAGGGAACCGACAAGCTGCCGCCATCCAGAATAGTGCAGGCAGCGGCTGAACTGGGGATCAGACCTGGCGCCTTTCGCGGCAGGCTGCAGTCCGCTTCCCTGTCACGGGAACTGGCCGTGCTCGTTCCCGAAATCTCTTGGGCCGGGGTGGAACTAAAGGGCTCACGCGCCACTATTCGCGTGGTGGAGAAGAAGATAGTGGTCGCAGATCCCAAACCGGCAGGTGACGTCGTGGCGAGCAAGAGCGGCGCAATTCAGAAGATAGTAGCCACCGCTGGTCAAGCAGGCGTGAAAGCCGGGGATACTGTGAAGGCGGGCCAAGTGTTGATCAGCGGCACCATCCAGGTTGACGATGATGCCGAAAAGAGATATGTTCATGCCGAGGGCATTGTTACCGCTCGCGTCTGGTATGAAGGCGTTGCCACCAGTGCAGAGAGGCGTTTGGCCAGAAAGCCAACCGGGAAATCCCTGACGCGCGAAGTGCTGACCATGGGGGATCGCCGCGTGGTGCTAAAGGGACCGGATGTCATTCCCTTCGAGTTCTATGAGGGGGAGAGCCAATCTCTACCCTTAATCTGGAGGAATCTTGGCGCAGCTGTAGAACATAATGTAGAGACTTATCGCGAAATGGTGGAAGAATACGAACAAGTGGGCTTTTCCGAAGCTAAGGATGAGGCTCTGGCAATAGCGACTGAGCTGGCCCGGGCGCAGTTGCCCGTGGGCGCTAAGGTGGAGGACCAGATCGTCCAGGTGGAACTGCTTCCCGATCAGAACACTGTATCCGTTCGCGTCGTCATCGAGACAATCGAAGCCATCGGCAGCTTCATCGAATACGATGAACCGCCGGTCCAAGGAGGAAACTAGCAGTTGGATTTGCAGCTTGAACAGCAGACGAAGAAGATGCTCATCCGTGACATCGAAGAGGCGCAGTCCATCTTCGGACGCCATGACGAAAACCTAAAGGCCATAGAGGCAGAAATCCCTGCCACGATCAGTGCGCGCGGAGACGAGTTGACCATCAGCGGTCAACCGGAGCAAGTCGCCAAGGTCGAATCCCTGCTTACCCACCTCTTGGCGCTGCATCGTCGTGGGACTCCGGTCGGGTTGCGCGAGGTGACGTATGCCCTGCGCCTATTGGAGGATGGACAGGAGCCAAACTTGGAGGAGATCTACTCCGACACGATCATCACCACATCCCGCGGGCGGCAGGTGCGACCAAAGACCAAGGGGCAGAAGCAGTATGTCCAGTCATTGCGGGAAAACGATATCGTTTTTGCCATCGGGCCAGCCGGCACCGGCAAGACCTATTTGGCCATGGCCGTTGCTGTAGCGGCATTGCGCAATCGGGAGGTCAGCCGCCTGATTCTCACCAGGCCCGCGGTGGAAGCTGGCGAAAAGCTGGGCTTCCTGCCTGGAGATTTGCAGGACAAGGTTGATCCGTACTTGCGCCCCCTCTATGATGCCCTGTTTGACATCATGGGACAGGAGAACTACCAAAAACACGTTGAAAGAGGAATTATCGAGGTGGCGCCCTTGGCCTATATGCGCGGCCGTACGCTCGATGATGCTTACATTATTCTGGACGAGGCGCAGAACTCCACTCCGGAGCAGATGAAGATGTTCCTGACCCGCCTTGGTTTTGGCTCGAAAGCAGTGGTTACCGGCGACATCACCCAGATCGACTTGCCCAAAGGAAAAAACAGTGGCCTGCAGGATGCGCGCCGCGTGCTGGGGAAGGTCAAGGGTATTGGATTTGCCTATTTCACTGAACAGGACGTTGTGCGCCACGCTCTGGTGCAGCGCATCATCAAGGCTTACGAGACAGCGCACAGGAACACTAGATAGGATATATGGTGGGAGGGGTCAGCATGGCGAAGAAGGGTAAGGAGGTGCGCCGAGCTAGCCGACGATTCTGGCGACGACCGTTGTTGCGTCGGGCGGCTCTGGTGTTCACAATCTACGGAGTCCTCTCAGTATTGCTCTTTTTCAGCCTGCTCCCCGAGTCCATTCAGCTCGATATTGGACAAGCCAGTCCTCGTTATATCGGCGCGCCGCGTACTGTCGAGGATCGCTACACCACCGGCAAGCTGAAGGAGCAGGCAATCGCAAGTGTCAACGACATTTTTGAGCAAGATCCCAGTGTCCCAACTCAGACAGAGTTAGAAGTCAATGAGATCTTCGAGCAGTTTCTGAATGTGCGCGCCCTGGTCAGTTCCACCGATGAGCGATTGGAGATGATCAGGCCGCTGCTCTCAGTTGACCTGTCCGATACAGTTTTGCGCATCGGTCTGGCGCAGCTGGCTGACACCAACCGCCAGTTGTCGAGTACCCTAAATGATCTGCTGAAGGAAGCATACACAAGGGGCATTAAGGCAGAGGCCCAGGCTTCGGCAGAGGAACAGCTGCAGCGCGACATCAATCGCCTCTACATTTCCGATACCCAGAAAACCCTGTTGCGCGAAATAGGCGTGCAGGTGCTCAGACCAAACTTGCTTTATAATGCGGCTTCCACAGAGCGTCTGCGTCAAGAGGCGGAAGCTCGCGTGTTGCCGGTGCGAGTGCAGAAGGGGCAGAAGATCATCGGACAGGGCGAAATAGCCACCGAGCGCGAAATCCAGCTGCTCACGGACCTAGGCCTGTTGCGCCCAGCTCTGAACTGGCTGATGGCGCTGGGCACGTTTTTGTACATGCTGGTCGCTCTCTTGCCGATCTTCCTTTACTTGCTGATGTTCCGCCGCGATATCTGGCGTGACTCCAGGCAACTGCTACTCATTGGCATCATCATTCTCCTCACCGGCGTCATCTGCCGGGCGAGTGCCGCCCTGTCGGGTTATCTGATGCCGGTGGCCATGGCCACTATCCTGATCGCGGTCATGGTTGAATCGCGTCTGGCTGCTGTTTCGAGCATTACTATGGCCTTGATCGCCACAGCCCTGACCGGCTTCGAGCTGACTTTCTTTGCCGTTGCCCTGGTCGGCGGCGCAATCGGAGCTTTCAGCGTCTCGCGGATGCATCAGCGACTTGACTTGGTGCGTGCTGGAGCTGCCATCGCCGGCAGCGTCGCTCTGCTGACGGCCGCGCTTGACCTGTTGCTGGGAGTGGGGTTGAGTGTGCTCTTCGGAGACCTGCTGCGTGCGGGGGCGGGGGGAGTGCTGTCTGCCATCCTTGGCTTCGGTGTTCTGCCCTTCCTGGAGAGGCCGTTTGGCATTGCCTCAACCGTGAAACTGCTGGAGTTGTCCAATCCCAACCATCCGCTGCTCCGGCGCTTGTTGGTCGAGGCACCAGGCACCTACAATCACAGCATCATTGTGGCCAACTTGGCCGAGGCCGCGGCTGAGGCGGTGGGGGCAAACGGCTTGTTGGCCAGGGTTGGTTCCTACTATCATGACGTGGGCAAAATCAAGCGGCCCTATTTCTTCATCGAGAATCAGTTCATGATGGACAACCCCCATGACAAATACCCACCGTCACTGAGCACCCTGGTGATCACCTCTCACGTCAAGGACGGCGTGGAGATGATGCGCGAGAACAAACTGCCCGAGGTGTTGGCTGACATCGTGCAACAGCACCACGGCACCACCTTGGCCGGCTACTTCTACCACAAGGCCAAGGAGAGCGGAGAAGCTCGGGAAGAGGATTATCGCTACCCCGGCCCCACTCCGCGCACCAAGGAGGCAGCGATTGTCATGCTGGCAGACTCGGTGGAGGCTGCTGTGCGCTCGCTATCTCAGCCGACGCCGGGACGAATTGACGGTCTGGTGCGGAAGTTGATCAAAGAGCGTCTGAACGACGGGCAACTGGATGAGTGCGACATCACTCTGCGCCAATTGGATGAAGTAGGGACAGCTTTTGTGCACATCTTGAGCGGCATTTTCCATAAGCGCATCGAATACCCGGACAAACTGCCAGAAGCCGAAAGGATGAAATCAGATGATCTTGATTCAAAATGATCAGGAGCGAGTAGAGTGCAATGAGGAGCTGTTGGCATTCTGCGAGCAGATTCTGGCTGACTCATTGCGTGAACTGGGTTTGCCGGACGACGCAGAGGTAAGCGTGGTATTTGTGGATGACACTGCTATTCAGAATCTGAATCGCGAGTATCGCGACAAAGATGCCCCCACCGACGTGCTCTCCTTTGCCCAGCAGGAGGGGGAGGAGTTGATTGACGCTTACGGTGTGCCGGTGCTCGGGGATATTGTGATCAGTCTGGAGCGCGCCGCGGAACAGGCCGAGAGTTTCCAGCATTCGCTGCAGAGGGAACTGGCCTTCTTGCTTGTGCATGGGCTGCTGCATCTGGTAGGGTATGACCATGACGATGAGTTTCGGGGTGAGATGCGTGATCGGCAGGAAGCGCTCTTGCAGGCCCTCAAGATTGAGCGACAACAGGACTGACCACAGCCTCGGGCGCAGCTTCCGGTTTGCTGGCCGAGGCCTGGGGTTCGCACTCAAGGAGCGTAACCTGCGGCTGCATCTGCTTGCCGCCACCATCACGCTCGCCGCTGGATTCTGGTTTCAGATCTTAGCTTGGCAATGGGGCGTGCTCATTTTGGCGATCACCTTGGTGATTCTTGCTGAAATGCTCAACACTGCTCTTGAGTGTGTGGTCGACCTCGCTTCTCCCGGATATGCCGAGTTGGCGCGAATGGCTAAGGATGTTGCGGCCGGGGCGGTTCTCTTTACCGCCTTGGCCGCTTTGGCACTGGCGAACCTGATTTTTGCCCCGGTGCTGGCCGACCCGCTGCAAGAACTGAGTGACTCCATCTCTGCCTTGCCCGGCATAATCGCTCCATTCCTGCTGATTGCAGCACTCGCCCTGTTGCGCCGCGATTGGCGGGAATGGGGCGGTCGCCAACGAGGGTTCCTGCTGTTGGCGGCTGCGATCGGAGCTGCCGGCGCTCGGGTGTTCGTCGCTTGGCCGCATCTTCCGGTGATTCTCTCCAGCGCGCTGTTGCTGTTCATCGTCTGGGTGGTGGGATTCTATCGACGGGTATCGACCTATACGCTGGCCCTGTTGCCCTGGGTGCTATTTTGGGTCTGGCTCTGGCAGAGAGGAATGTGATCTGATTGTCCAGAAGACTGCGCACATATCTCCTGGCGGGATTGATCGTGGTCTTGCCCACTGTCGTCTCCATCTACTTCCTGGTCTTGACGTTCAATTTCATCGATTCGTGGTTTAGGACGCTGGTCGATCATTTCTGGCCAGCGGCAGGCTGGTCGTTTGCCGGCGTCGGCGCGCTGATCACAATTGGCACCATTCTGCTTGTCGGGTGGCTGACCAGCAGCATCCTTGGCAGGCGCGTGCTCTCCCTGAATGACTGGGTGTTCTCGCGCATGCCGCTTGTGCGTTCGGTCTACCGCACAGTGAAGCAAATCATGGACGCTGTCTTGCAGCAGGGTAGCGCCGCCTTCCAACAGGTGGTGATGCTGCAGTATCCGCGCCCCGGGCTTTGGGCCCTGGGTTTTGTCACTGGCCGGATCAAGGGCGAGATGGGCGATCGCGCAGGACAGCCCCTGATCAGCGTCTTCGTTCCGACGACGCCCAACCCCACCTCGGGAGTGTTGATCTTTGCGCCGGAGCAGGAACTGGTCATGCTCAGCATGCCAGTCGAGGACGGCATCAAGCTGGTCATCTCCGGGGGGGTAGTGATACCACCGGGAGAAGCGTCGAAGGAACCATTTGCCAGATAGATTCGTCTAATGTATAGGATAAAAGGGGGGAAGACTCTTGCGCAGAATAGTGGCCGATTGGCAATCAGGTAAACAGCGGACATTGCTGGTGGTATTGTTGGTTGTGCTGGCGCTCAATACGCTGGTTCTCGGTCGCTCACTGGACTTGTTCCGTTTTCCGGGAGAAACCAGTGACCTGGCCAATGCCAAAGAGGGTGCCATGGCCCTGATCGGGCAGATCGAGCGTTCGGCTGAGGATCAGGGATTAGCTGCGCTACCCTCAGTGCTCGATCTGATCGCCCGTTTCCAATACGACGTGAAACGAGCCCGCAGCCTGGACGAGTTGGCCCAGGTGCTGATGAACAGCGGCACAGAGGCGAAAGAGATATTGAACATGGAGTTGGACGGAAAGCGACGTGCCATGCTGGAGGAACTGGTCAACTCTGACCCGAACGTGTCGGTGGCGCGCGATAAGGTCAGCGTTTCCGTCAGTAATGATCAAAGCCTGGGGCTATTGATCGATGATCAGACCGGCGTGTTGACTGATTTCACCCGGGAGAAGATTGGCACAAACCAGCTGTTCAGTCAACCGTTCGCTGAAATAGTGGTCGAGATTGCCGATGGGAAAGCGAGAGTCGTCAATTATCGCACGCTCTATGACCGCCTGCTCTTGCTGCAGCGAGAAGTGCAGACCCTGCAAGCTGGCTTGCACAAGGTGAACCAACTGTCAGGCTACAGTGCCTTGAGCGGCGCGGGGGTTTCGGTGGAAGTGTTCGACTCACCCGGCGGATATACCGACGATTACATCGTGCATGACGCAGATATCCGCGATATCGTCAATGAGCTCTACTCAGCCGGGGCCACCGGCGTTTCGGTGGGTGGAGTCAGACTGACCGCAAACTGGTCAATCCGTTGCGCCGGCGCGGTTGTGCTGGTCAACCAGCAGCAGATTGAGGTCAACCCGGTGCTGATTGAGGCCGTGGGTAACCCGAGCGTGTTGCGCAGCAGCCTGGATCTGATCGCCAACACCTACCGGGCAGTGCGCGGCATCGAACTGAAGGTCAGCAGTCAGAAGATGATCAACCTGCCGGCCAGTGGCAAAACTCCGTAGAGGGGGATTAGGAATTGAACAAGCAATCGATCGTCGAGGCGGCTTCTGCCGCCCGGGAGAAAGCATATGCCCCATACTCCAATTATCCGGTGGGAGCTGCCGTTCTGACTGGATCGGGACGCATCTATGCCGGGTGCAACATCGAGAATGCCTCCTACGGTCTGACTATCTGCGCCGAGCGGGTGGCCTTGGCCAGCGCCATCGCTGCCGGCGAGCGCGCCTTTCTGGGCCTGACCATAGCTGGCGGTGACGGCATGCCGTCCATGCCCTGCGGGGCCTGTCGCCAGTTCATCGCAGAATGGGCTGACGAGGATTTCCCAATCACGGTTGTTTCCGCCCAGGGGCAGCGTTTGGACCTCACCTTAGGAGACCTGCTGCCGCATGCCTTTACTCCCAAGTCGCTGCAGGAAGGACGATGAGCATGGAGTTCAAATCCGGTTTTGTGACTGTTGTCGGCCGGCCCAATGTCGGCAAATCTACCCTGCTGAACGCTCTGCTTGGCGAAAAGATGCTGATCGTCAGCGACAAGCCCCAGACCACGCGCAACCGCATTCAGTGCATTCTGAGCGGGGAGGGCTATCAGGTTGTCTTCATCGACACACCGGGCATTCACAAACCAAAGTCGCTGCTGGGCGAGGCGATGGTCAAAACGGCACTGGACACGCTGCAGGAGGTGGACCTGGTGTTGTTCATGGTCGAAGCCAACGAACAACCCGGCGCCGGTGACCGCTTCGTGGCGGAACACCTGCGGGCCGTCAGCACACCGGTCTTCCTGGTCGTGAACAAGGTGGATTTGGTGAAGGGACCGCAGTTGATGCAACTGGAGACCGCCTGGCAGCAGTTGCTGCCGGAAACGCGTCAAGTCATTCATGTCTCCGCGCTCAACGGGTATAACCTGGACTATCTGCGCGAACAAGTCTTGCAGGTGCTACCTGAGGGCCCGCAGTACTACCCTGATGACATGGTCATCGATCAGCCAGAGCGGTTCATCGTGGCCGAGCTGGTGCGCGAGAAGATTTTGCACCTGACGCATGATGAAGTGCCGCATGCCGTGGCAGTGGTGATTGAGGAGATGCGCGAACGAGATGACCAGATGGTCTATGTGCGCGCCAATGTTTTTGTCGAGCGCGAATCCCAGAAGGGAATCATCATCGGTAAGCACGGCGCGATGCTGAAAGCCGTAGGCGAAGCGGCCCGCACCGATATTGAGAAACTGCTTGGTTCCCGCATTTTCCTGGATCTGTGGGTGAAGACACGCCGTGACTGGCGCAACGAGCTGCAGGGATTGCGCCAACTAGGATATGATCAACTAACCAGGAAGGGAAGATGATGGGGATGAACAGGCAAGAGATGGCGAGCCACATCGACCATACCCTGCTCAAGGCGACAGCGACACCGGAGGAGATTAAGTTGCTCTGCCAGGAAGGCAACCAGTTTCGCTTTGCCAGCGTCTGTGTGAACGGAGGCAATGTGGCTCTGGCCGTCAGCGAGAGCAAAATCCCGGTGGCCGCGGTGGTTGGCTTTCCATTGGGAGCGATGAACTCGGCCTGCAAGGCAGCCGAGACCGCCCAGGCAATTGCCGACGGCGCCAGCGAGATCGACATGGTGATGAACATCGGCTGGGCCAAAGCCGGCCTCTGGTCACAGGTGGAGCAGGACATCCGACTGGTCGTGGTGGCGGCAGCGGGGCATACTGTCAAGGTGATCATCGAGACAGCCTTGCTCACGGATGATGAGAAGCGCCAGGCCTGTCGTGTAGCTGTCGCTGCCGGAGCTCATTTTGTGAAGACCTCAACCGGCTTTTCCACAGCTGGAGCCACGGAAGCTGATGTTAGCCTGATGCGCTCCGTCGTGGGTGAATCGGTCGGCGTCAAGGCATCTGGTGGAATCCGCGATCTGCCCACGGCTCTGCGCATGATTGCCGCCGGAGCCAACCGCCTGGGAGCAAGCGCCGGCGTGAAGATTCTGGAGGCCATGCTTCCCAGTCAGGAGTGAACCCTTGCCACAGATCAATGTCAGCGGCATAGTGCTGCGGTGCTATGACTTGGGCGAGAAGGACCAGATTGTGGTGCTCTTGACGGCTGAGTCGGGCAAGATGCGGGTCGTGGCCAAGGGCGCCAAGAGACCGGGTGGTCGCTTCGCCGCCGCGGCCAGTCCGTTTACAGAGATCTCTGCCAGCGTCAGCCTGGGGCGCAACCTACATACCCTGAATCAGGTGCAGATCGTCAGCAGCCATCGCCATTTGCGCGAACGCCTGGATCGGATGGCTGTGGCCCTGTTCATCACGGAGTTGGTCGACCACGCTACCGTGGATGCACCAGGACAGTCAGAGTTCCTGGCGCTGCTCGCGCTCGGCCTGGGTGCGCTAGAAGGCACAGAGCAGCCAGAGCTCACGCTCTGCTTCTGGCTATTGCAGTTGCTGGAGCTGTCTGGGTTGGCGCCTGCCTTTACGTACTGTGCCAGTTGCCAGAGCGAGGGCCGACCGCTAGTGGCGCTCAGCGCCAGGTCAGGCGGGTTGGTCTGCGGACGCTGCACCGACGCTGGCTCCTACCGCTTGCCGCCGACTGCTGTGCAGTTACTGGGGCATTTGGCAGCCCGCAGCTGGGAAGACTACGAGCAATCTGGGGCAGTGCCCCTCCCAGTGCTGATCACCCTTTGCCGGGCCCTCGAACAGTTTGTCTTCTATCAGTTGGAGGCGAGGCCGCGGTCCTATGAGTTCCTGATCAGCCTGCGGCCGGAGTTTGACTAGCACTCTGTCAACACTGGAACCGCGCTGCGGCGTTAAGTCTCGGTTCAATAGTTTCCGGTGCCAATAGACCCTGCGTTTCATGGTTTGAAACTAGACCCCACTAGAATACCGATAGGAGGAATGACTATGCCCACATTGGAGCAGATTGATGTAGTGCGTGAACGGGCTGGCGTCAGTTACAAGGAAGCCAAGCAGGCCCTGGAGGCACATGGGGATGATGTCGTTGAGGCGATCATCTATCTGGAAGAACAGAAGACAGCGCACAGCTGGATCGAGCATGCCCAGGTGCGCGGTAGCGAACTGGTTGATTCCATCAAGAAGCTGGTGCAGGAAGGCAACGTGCGCCGCATCCGCGTGTTGCAGAATGACAGGGTGCTGATTGAGTTTCCGGTGACGGCCGGTGCCCTGGGCGCCTTGATTGTCCCGCAATTGGCTGCACTAGGCGTGCTCGCGGCATTGATTGCCCGCTGCACCATCGAGATCGAGAAAGTAGACGAAGGCACTCCGCCTGAGTCAGAGTAACCACGCAGGGCCCGCCTTTGGCGGGTCCTATTTCATCCGACCACCCCGCAGCATATTTCTTTCCCTCGTCAAAGCAGGAAACATGGGAAGAGATGGTGTATATACTGATTAATGAACGACATACCCTAATATCTCAGGGGGGTGGTGCAGATCGAACTAAGTCCACGGCAACAGCAGATTCTGGAGCTAGCCAAGGCGGGGGGACCGATCACCGGCGAAGAATTGGCCAGCCATCTCAAGGTGACCAGGGCGGCGCTGCGTCCGGACCTTGCCATCCTCACCATGTCCGGCTTGTTGACGGCCAGACCGCGGGTCGGATATACCTATTCCGGTCGCAGCAGCAATTTCTTTGCCAGTGAGCGACTCAGGCAGACCAAGGTGCGAGAGGTCTACGCGGTGCCGGTTGTGGTCAATGAGGACCTGCCGGTGTACGATGCCATCGTCAGCATGTTTTTGGAAGACGTGGGAACACTGTTTGTGGTCGATCGGCAGGGCTTCTTGGCCGGCGTGGTCACGCGCAGTGACCTGCTGAAAAACAGCATGGGCAGCTTGGCTTTGGAGAAAGTTCCGGTCGGCGTGGTCATGACCAGACTGGCCAACATCGTCTACGTCAGCATGGAAGATACCGTGATGCAGGCAGCGCGCAAGTTGCTGGCACACCGCGTCAATACCTTACCGGTGGTGAAGGTGGCCGATGACTCGAGCAAGCTCGAAGTGGTTGGCATTATCTCTCTCCGGACGATTACCCGTTTGTTTGTGGAAATCGGCGAGGGCCAGTAGAAGGAGGGAATGTCTTGGAATCATTAGTTTTTGTCGTCTCTGACTCCTTGGGGGAAACGGCTGACCGGGTGGCGCGCGCAGCTGCTAGTCAGTTCCGCGAGCAGTCATTTGATATTCGCCGCGTACCGTATGTCACCGCCAAGGAAATGGTGGACGAAATCATCGCGGAAGCCAGCCAGCAGCAATCATTGATTGTGCACACTCTCGTTTTCCCGGAGCTGCGTGAGTACATCGATCGTTTGGCCGAGGAACATGGCATACCGTGTGTGGACATCATGGGGCCGATGCTAGATGCATTCAGTCAAGCCACCCAGGACACCCCGCGCTTGTTGCCAGGTCTGGTCCATCAGCTAGACGAGGAGTACTTCCGGGAGATCGAGGCAGTGGAGTTCGCGGTCAAGTACGATGACGGCAAAGACCCCCGCGGTCTCCTGAAAGCAGACGTCGTCTTGATCGGCGTCTCCCGCACGTCCAAGACCCCGCTCAGCATGTACCTGGCGCACCGCGGCTATCGGGTAGCAAACGTGCCGTTGGTGCCCGAGGTCAGTCCGCCAGAGGAGATCTTCATGCTCCCCAAGGAGCGTGTCATCGGCTTGACGATCAACGGTCAGCAGTTGAAGCAGATCAGGCAGGAGCGCCTGAAGGTGCTGGGGCTGCAGCCGAATGCCAACTACGCCAGTGACGAGCGGATCAACGAAGAGCTGGACCACGGCCGCCGCATCATGGAGCGGATCGGTTGCCCAGTGATCGACGTCACCAAGCGAGCGGTGGAGGAAACGGCCAGTCAGGTAATGGAGATATTGACGAAGAGGGACCGGGGCTAGAGAAGGGCGGCTGCTGTCCCGAGGTGCCCCGTGTCTAGCTAACATGTGTAGAGAATACCGAAATACTCGCTCCTTGGGATGAATCCTGAGGAGCTCTTTCTTTGGGCTGCAAGCGCCAGGAAGCTTCGGCCTTCGCTAGCGGAGCCTGGTGCGACGCCGACGGGCACTGGCAAATGATCCATGAGTAGAAGCCTGTGGGTTGGCCGGAAGCGTTGGAGGTCGCAAAAAAGGACCGCCAATGCTTAGCGCATGGGCGGTTTTCATACGGCTCACATCAAGCCGGAGCGTTTCAGTAGTTACGGCTATTTCGCTCTCTTAATGGCAATTATGTCGGACTCCTGTGCAAGTGATCTAGCTGCCAGGCGGTCGACAACACAGCTTTGCTCCGAAAGGATTTCTTCAATCCGGCGCAGCCTTGCGCCAGTCTCGGTGCGGAACTCCGTCAGCATCCCAACCTGATCGAATGTGGCCTGAGCGAGCTCCTTGACCCCTCTCAAGTCAGTCCTGACCTCAGTCAGCTCTAGTCGGACATCGCTGAGACCAGTCTTCACGCTACTCAAATCGGTCTTGACCCCAGCCAAATCAAGCTGGACATCGCTGAGACTGGTCTTCACACCACTCAAATCGGTCTTGACCCCAGTCAGATCATGCTGGACAGCACCTAGATCAGTCTTCACGCCATTTAGGTCAGTCCTGACGCCGGCTAAGCCGCTCTGAACGGCGCTCAGGTCAGTCTTCACGCTGCCTACATCAGTCTTAACCTCAATCAGGTCAGTCTTAATCGAGCCTAGGTCATCTTCCATGTTGTTCGTCCGGTTCTCCAACCGGGATTGGCTCTCCCGAGTTGCCCCCACGTCCTGCTTAATCAGGTTCATGTCCTGTCTGAGCAGCCGCAGTTCTGCGACAACTTGTTTCAGAATCTCATCCATGTAGCGGGGCCTCCTTCTCTCCTCATGAGCGTTTGCCGGAACACCATGCCTAGCAACATTTTACACCACACTTTGCCGTGGGGTAAACCACGCATTTTTGGCAGATTGGATCAGGCGCGCGGCGCCCTTTTTCTATTCTTCTGGGCAATTTTGCAGGGGGATTTGGGTTCAATGCGGAATGTGATCCACTGAGTGACCGAAGACTGGGGGTGCTTTTGTGGACATTCGACAGATTACTGAAGAACGTGAGCGTCTGTGGCTGTCTCCCTTCGCGGCTAAGTCCGGCGACAGCCGTGGTCGGCGCCTGCCGGAGGAGGAGTGCGTTGTGCGCACTGCCTGGCAACGTGACCGTGATCGTATTCTCCATTCCAAGTCATTTCGTCGATTGAGAGATAAGACGCAAGTCTTCATTCACCCCGAGGGGGATCACTACCGCACTCGCTTGACGCACACCCTGGAGGTGGCTCAGGTGGCCCGGACCATCGCCCGCGGGTTGCAGCTGAACGAGGATCTGACCGAGGCCATTGCCTTGGGTCATGACCTAGGGCATACCCCTTTTGGGCACGCTGGCGAGAAAGCGCTCGATCAGTTGATGCCCGGCGGCTTTCGCCATAATGAGCAGTCACTGCGGGTGGTTGACCTGCTGGAAAACGAGCGTGGACTGAACCTGACCTTTGAAGTGCGGGACGGCATCCTCTGCCACAGTGGCCCGCAACGCCCCGTCACTTTGGAAGGGGCGATCGTGCACTTGGCGGATCGCATCGCCTATATCAATCACGACTTGGATGACGCATTGCGGGCGGGGTTGCCGCAGATGCAGGATCTGCCGGAGCATTGCCTGAGTGTGCTCGGTCGCTCGCACAGCCAGCGAATTCACTGCATGGTGATGGATGTGATCACTTGCAGCCAGGGTAAAGGGGAGATCAGGATGTCTTCCCCAGTCGCTCAGGCGATGGATGAACTGCGAAACTGGATGTTTGCGCATGTCTACATCGGATCAGATGCCAAGCGAGATGAGGGCAAGGCAGTAGAGGTGATCGCCATGCTCTATCGCCGCTACCAAGAGCAGGTGCAGTTGTTACCCAGTCCTTATCAGCGCATTATGCAGACCAGCGGGGTGGAAAGGGCCGTGGCGGACTTCATCGCCGGCATGACAGATCGCTACATCATCAGCCAGTTCGAACAAATGTTTATTCCAGAGGGTTGGAATACGCAGAACAGGCAGGAAAAAGGGCTCTGATGACGAAAAATCAAGATAGAGACAGATATTGACCCGAGATGTGGCGAGTACGAATCTCCTTTGGTTGTGAGCAGGAAAACGCCCGATTGTGCAGAATAGTGTTAAACCGACGCTGATGCTGTCATCCCAGACAAGGAGAGGATTATGCCCACATTTTCTGAAGAATTCATCGAGCGAGTGCGCCAAGCCAGCGACATTGTCGCGGTAGTCGGCAGACAGGTGCAATTGCAGCGCAAGGGACAGAACCTCTGGGGCCTCTGTCCGTTTCACTCCGAGAAAACACCGTCTTTCAGTGTCAGCCCAGCCAAGCAGATGTACTATTGTTTCGGCTGTCATGCGCACGGCAGTGTCTTCAACTTCGTCATGGAAACGGAGCGGTTGTCCTTCCCGGAGGCAGTGAAGACACTGGCAGAGCGAGCCAACATCGAGGTGCCGGAAGCGGCCGAGGCCTCACCGGCAGCGAAGGAGCGGCAGCAGGAGCGCAAGCTTTTGTACCGGGTAAACCAGTGGGTGGCCGACCTCTATCATGGCCAGTTGCTGCGGTCGCCCGAAGCGGAATCCGCGCGAGCCTATTTGCGCAAGCGTGGTCTCTCTGACGATCTGACCAAGGCCATGCATCTTGGTTTTGCCCTGTCTGATTGGACCGGGCTGATCAAGGCGGCTGAGCGCAGTCAAGTGCCGATTGCGGCCTTGGCGAAGCTGGGCTTGGTTCTGCCCAGACCGGATGGCAGCCATTACGACCGTTTTCGCGGTCGGGTGATCATCCCGATTGCGGACGAGCGTGGCCGAGTCGTCGCCTTTGGCGGGCGAGTGCTGGATGACAGCGTGCCCAAGTATCTCAATTCGCCGGAACACCAGCTGTTCAGTAAGGGCAGGCTGCTTTTCGGACTCTACTATGCCAGTCAGGCCATTACCAAGGGCGGTCAGGCAGTATTGATGGAAGGTTACATGGATTGCCTGGCAGCCTGGCAGCATGACTTCCCGAACGTGGTTGCATCTTTGGGAACTGCGCTTACTCCGGTGCAGGCCAGGTTGCTGGCGCGTTACACTAAGCAGGTTGTGCTCTGCTACGACGGGGACGAGCCTGGACTGCAGGCGGCCCTGCGCGGAATCGACATTCTCGAGCAAGCCGCGCTGGATGTGAAGGTGGCGGTGTTGCCCGAGGGGGAAGACCCCGATGATTGCTTGCGCAAGCGTGGCCGGGACTACTTTCAGGCAGAGGTCATCGGCAAGGCGCGCAGTGCACTGGACTTCCGTCTGGAGATGCTGCGTCGCCAATTCAACCTCGGGGATGTTGCCGGCAAAGCCGGCTACGTGGCTGCCGCAACGGCAATCCTGGCCAAGCTGGACAATGAGGTGTTGAAGACCGGCTATGCAGAGCGCATCGCACATCAGTTGCAGGTGTCCGCTCCGGCAGTCTTCACGGAATTGGCCAAGCATGAACGCCGTTCGAGGCCACAAGACCGGAATAGGAATGGTAATAGCAGGAATACTATTGAAGGCTCGGTTCATACTGCCGCTTTGGAGACCGATCCTGCACTGCAGGGCTTCTTGGTGGCTGAAAGCACGCTGCTCAGTCTGTTGCTCAGCAATCTGGACGGGGCAGAGGAGTTGCTGCTGGAGTGGCAGGCCGAGGACATCTACGCACATCCAGCCGACAGACAGCTAGTTGCACTCATGCTCGGTCAAGTGCAGAGTGGACAGACGATAGACGCGAGAAGGATGCTGGAGCAGGTTGATGACCGGACAGTCGGTCAACGCTTGGCGGAGATTGCGTGGTCAGAAGGTGCGCCAGCGCAGAACGCTGAGACAGTTGCCCGTGATTGTTTGCAGAAGCTGCGGCAATTGGGCGTGAGGCAGGCAATTGCTCGCACTCAAGCGGAGTTGCTGGCGGTAGATAATGCAGAAGCGCGCAAGCAGCTGATGCAGGAATTACTGGCACTTATAGAGAAGCAAAAGGTTTTGCGGCACTGATTGTGCTAGAGGGGGGATTTTCCTTGTCCAAGAAGGAAATGCAGTTAGATCTAGTTAGAGAATTACTGGAAAAGGGAAAGAAGCAGGGCATTCTCACCTACAAGGAGATCATGGATGCGCTGCAGGAAGTAGACCTGAGCCCAGACCAGATCGACGAGATCTACGAAAGCCTGGCGGCCATGGGCATCGAGGTCGTGGCTGAAGCGGGGGACGAAGAACACGCCGTCGATGATGATGGTCCCGCAGAGGCTGAGGAAGGCTCGGATGATGAAGAAGAGATAGAGCCTGCGGACATCAGTGTGCCTGATGGAGTCCGGCTGGATGATCCTGTGCGGATGTACCTGAAGGAAATTGGCCGCGTGCCGTTGCTCTCATCCGAGGAAGAGGTCAATCTGGCCAAGCGGATGGAGCAGGGAGACGAGGATGCCAAGAAGCGGCTGGTTGAAGCCAACCTGCGGCTGGTGGTCAGCATCGCCAAGCGCTATGTGGGGCGCGGCATGCAGTTTCTTGATCTGATTCAGGAAGGCAACCTGGGACTGATCAAAGCCGTGGAGAAGTTTGACTACCAGAAGGGCTTCAAGTTCAGCACCTACGCTACCTGGTGGATCAGGCAAGCTATCACGCGGGCTATCGCAGATCAGGCCCGCACCATTCGCATTCCCGTGCATATGGTGGAAACGATCAATAAGCTGATCCGGGTATCCAGGCAGTTGCTGCAGGAGCTGGGGCGCGAGCCTTCTCCCGAAGAGGTGGCTGCGCAGATGGATATACCGGTGGAGCGTGTGCACGAGATTTTGAAGATCGCACAGGAGCCTGTCTCCTTGGAGACGCCGATTGGCGAGGAAGAGGACAGCCACTTGGGTGACTTCATTCCAGACGAAGACGCCATGGCTCCCGCGGACGCGGCGGCCTATGTTCTCTTGCGCGAGCAACTGGATGATGTCCTCTCTACGCTTACAGACCGGGAGCAGAAGGTGCTGAAGCTGCGCTTTGGTCTGGAGGACGGTCGGGCCCGTACTCTGGAGGAAGTTGGTCAGGAATTTGGCGTCACTCGCGAGCGCATCAGGCAGATTGAGGCCAAGGCGCTGCGCAAACTGCGGCACCCCAGTCGCAGCAAGCGGTTGAAGGATTTCCTCGAATAGTTCGCTCACTGTACCCTCTCTTGACGAGTGAAGCGTTTCTGCATTATAATTGCATTGCGCGTTCCTCAGTAGCTCAATGGCAGAGCAACCGGCTGTTAACCGGTAGGTTGTAGGTTCGAATCCTACCTGGGGAGCCACTTATTTTGGGCCCATAGCTCAGTTGGTCAGAGCGGTCGGCTCATAACCGATTGGTCCTAGGTTCGAGTCCTAGTGGGCCCACCACTAGTTTGTCACAAGGAAATGGAAAGACCACTGCCGCACGGCAGTGGTCTTTTGTCTGCTTCGCGGCAGCAATGGTTCTGCTAGCGCTCAAAGCCCTGCGCATTCAGATAGAACTGGTAATACCCCATGCTGCAGGCGAAGCGACAGAGACTCGGGGCTGGTCGCCCCTTCCTCCCTTGGCAGCGCCATGACGATGCGCTGACACCCGCCAAAATTTGTGTTTGACTCCGGCCCCTGTTCGGTGTTAACATAGCCCCTAATACCAAGTTCTCTGTCAATTGCATTCGGAAGTGTACCTAGGGTTCCGCAGCAAACAGCTGGTCTGGACCGAGCGGTACAGGCGGTCATCCGCTACACCGTGGGGATAAAAGACCCGAGCGGCAAGTTCCAATCTCGTTTATTGGAGCTGCCGCTTGGGTCTTTTTCTTATACCCAAAAAGTGATGCAGAGGCTTGGTTAACACACACTTGGAGGGGAGAATAATCATGAACAACCAATCAGATCAGGAACACCGAGCTACTCACTCATCGCCAGCGCGTGACGGATTCGCCAGTAGCCTGGGCGCAGTGGCAGTCACGCTCGCCTCAGCAGTCGGCCTAGGCAACATTTGGAAGTTTCCGGCCCTAGCTGGGCAGAACGGTGGCGCAGCCTTCGTGCTGCTCTATCTCGTCTGCGTTGCCGGCGTGGGAATTCCGGTGCTGATGGCCGAACTTTTGCTCGGGCGCATGGCCAAGGCGAATGCTGTGGCCGCGTTCAAGAAGCTTGCCCCCGGCAAGCCTTGGTATCTGATTGGTTTTGGCGGCGTTCTGGCCGCAGTCGTGATCATGGCCTATTACTCAGACGTTGCCGGCTGGGTCTACTTCTACACCTTCAAGGCGCTCACCGGTGGTTTGAGCGTATCTGCAGCAGAGACCGGTCGCATCTTTGATGCCACCGTCGCCTCGCCCGGTTCTTCTTTGATCTGGCAGTGGATCGTGCTGACAGTGACTACCGGTATCGTGGTCATGGGCGTGAGCAAGGGGATCGAGCGCGTGGTCAAGCGGCTGATGCCGCTGCTTCTGGTTCTGCTTCTGATCTGCGATCTGCGCGCTCTATCCCTGCCTGGCGCCCGGGACGGACTGGCCTTCCTGTTCAGCCCGGACCTCAGCAAGATCACTGGCACTGTCGTGCTAACCGCGTTAGGTCTGGCCTTCTTCAAACTGTCGCTGGGCATGGGCACCATGCTCACCTATGGCAGCTACATGAGCGAGTCCCAGAGCATCCCGGGCACGGCGGTCAAGGTAGCCATCACAGACACTTTGGTCTCGCTGCTCGCGGGCGTGGCCATCTTTCCGGCCGTGTTTGCCTTTGGCTATGAACCGACTGCTGGCGCTTCGCTGCTGTTCATCACCATCCCGGCTGTGTTTGCCTCGATGCCCTTTGGCGGTGTGTTCACTTTCCTGTTCTTCCTGCTGACTGCCATCGCGGCCACGGGCGCAATGCTCTCGCTGATTGAGGTGCCGGTTGCTTTCCTGGCCGAATCGTTTGGCTGGTCTCGTCGAAAAGCTGGATTCGCCTCAGCTGGTGCGATGGCGCTACTTGGCATTCCGGCCACACTGTCCACCAGCACGCTCAGCTCCGTGCAGGTCTTTGGCATGACGTTCTTCGACCTGTTCGATTTCCTCTCATCCAACATTCTTCTGCCGGTGGGTGGCATCGCCATCGCTGTCTTTGTCGGCTGGTTCTGGAGCAAGGAGAAGTTCCTAATCGCGGCCGGCAATGACGGGAAGCTGGCCAATCGCCCCGCAATCAACGTCATGCACGGCCTGTTGCGCTTTGTCACCCCGGTGGCTGTGACCATCATCCTGCTGAATGGACTCGGCGTGTTCACCTTGTAGCCAGACCGAACTCAAGGCTTGATTTGTCCACCACCAGGTTGTATAATGTAAAGGCACCAAACGTTTCGGGCGCATAGCTCAGTCGGGATGAGCGCTTGCTTCACACGCAAGAGGTCACAGGTTCGAGCCCTGTTGCGCCCACCACCTTAAAACACAGACGCCGCAAGGGTTTTCAGCCCTCGCGGCGTTTTCGTTTCTTCCGCCCAACTTCGCCTATTCAGCCAAACTTCCGCCCAAGTTCCGCCCTTAGCCTTTCAAAGTATTTTCGAGCATTCGAGCGGCCTCTTCTTGCATGTCCGGCAGCACATGACTGTAGATATCTGGGGTGATGCCAATCTTGGAGTGGCCAAGTCGCACTGACAATGTGACTGCTATTCTGCTTTCTCTACGGCCCACACATATTTCACCTTGAGCCCGTTGAAATGCGAGTAGGGTACAATGCCGTCATGCTGGAGTCTCCCAACCACGCATCCGGGGGTGATGCCGATGTTCTTGGCAAATCTCAGAATGTCAGAGGTGTTGATGATATCGCCTCGGTGTGTCTGAAGAAACTCCGACAGCTCATTGGGAGGAATAAGCATATCGCATGCGAAGGCATCGGCACTGCTCTCGGCAGCTTGGCTTTGATTTCCAGCAAAGATTACCCCGTCCTTCTGAAGTTGCAGTACGTGACCAGCTTCGTGGTAAAAGGTAAACCAGAATTGATCCGCTAACTTGTAGCGGAGACTCAGCTGTATAACTGCCTTCTGAGCGTTCAGCCAATAGGTGGCACCGCTCGGGCACTTAGGGAACTCCTTCACAAAGACAAGAGCCACGCCAGCTGAAGCACACATGTCGACCATCTTAGGCGTGAAGACGCGAGGGTCATCACTTGTCATGGCACGAAGCTGACTTAGCACAGTGCGAAATCTCTTGGCATCAAAAGGAGCGGTCTGTATGGCTTCAGCCTCCAGTTCGCCTTTTCTTAGCCATACTGAAAGCGGACCAGGGTCAGCCTTATGAGCTCTTGATGCTCTGTAGGTAGCCGTTCTGGTCTCCCACGCCTGAGGAGATGCGACACCAAAGAATCGCATAAGCAAAATCAACTGGTCTACCTTGTCGTGCCCATCATCTAGCCATTTCCGTCTGACCATTTCCCGAATGGGGAACTGCCGAAGAAAGTCCTCTTGTCCTTTCAGACGGGACCTCTCTGCCATTCTGGCGATAGCCTCCCGGTAAATCGTCTGCAGGTTCAGCCAGAAGTAAGCTGGTACTCCCAACACTCTCTCAAGCTGAATTGCTGTGTCTTCAGTAATGGCCGCTTTTCCTTTGACAATTTCGTTTATTGCCTTCTTGGGTCGGCCCATTCTCTCGGCCAGCTCTGACTGAGACATATCTCGTTCCTCCAGGATCTCAGCCAGAGTCTCGCCCGGATGAACTGCATAGTCAGGCCTGAAATCAGGGAACTTCTCAGCCATGGTAATTCACCACCTCGATAATCGTAATGGCTGTGACTTTGGCTCGGTCTAGCCCCCCGTCTGCCTTCTGAGGGACTGGGTGGTTAGCTGGTTGAAAAACGAGACGGACCCTATCTGTTATATCAACAGCAAGTTGCCCGTCGCGGTCATGATCTAGCTCGTGGAGACGGAAGCGGGTGCCAACATCGGCAAGACATTGATAAGCAACCAATTGCACGAGTCGCAGACGCAACTTCTTTGCAATATCGGCGCCGTAAAGCTTCTTGGCTTCTCTGTCACTGAGGCAGACCAACTCTATATCTTTATGCTTATAGAATATGTTCACTGGTCTCTCCTTGTCAACGATATTATTAACCCCAGGGGTGAACTTTATGACTTGTCGATCAACCTACCTAGAAACAGCTTGACCATGCGTCCGGCTTTGCTACCACCGGACCACAGTGGCGTTCTATCCTGCCCCTACTTAGCAACCGCAACTGTGACTACGATGGTAGTCATGCTGATTACGGAAGAAACGAGAATGCTGACTGTCCATCTCAGACTCTACATCAGCCAGAGAAGCGCGGCCAGCGCTAATGCCAACATCACGATCGTGCTGCTGCACCCGCGGCCAGCGGAGGCCTTCTTGTTTGTGGCAGCGGGCACATGCCGTGCCCCAGCGTGCTCCGGTTTCGGTTCAGAGGCCTGCTTTGCGGCCGCTACCTCTGTCTGCTTGGCCACGCTATCGGCGACCCACTTGGCCATTCGCTCCTTGCCTACGGCCTTCTTGCAGATCAGGTAGATGGCTGCCGTGTCGAATCGGCTATCATGTACTTCTGTAGCGGCGCATTTGAATGCCTGCGACGCCAGATCCGCTACTTCGCTATCGACTATCCCGGTGTGAGCCAAAACCTCTTGTAGCTTCGGCCACTTGTACTTGCTACCATTTCTGCCGCCACGCAGCTTGCAGATCGGTGTATAGGCGCGCATAGTGCATAGCAGGGTCATGGGGGTTAGTCTCTTTCCAGCGTCAGAGAACTCAGATTGCAGGAAGCGAAGGTCGAAGTCGGCATTGTGGCAGATCAGCGCGTGGTCGGTCAGATCCTGCGCAATCTCCTGAATATGGTCCATGAAAGTGAGGCCACCAGAGAGTTTGGCCAACTTGCGCTTGTTCAGGCCGTTTACCTCGCTGGACTTCTGGCTCATGGTTTTAACGGCAAAATAGAAGTTCTTAGCGTTTCTGATAGCGAAATCTTCGTCCGCAACTATGTAAGATAGCTGAGCCACCTGTCCAGGAGACAAGTGCGTTGTCTCAACGTCTAGGAAGACTAACATCTATTCACCTCTCCAGCGCTTACTTCAGCAGGAGTGCGTCGCAGTCTATACCATTGCACTCGGCGTATGGGATGAGCTCGTCCCACAGATCGTTTTCATGTAGGATGGTAATCCTGTGCCCTGCCTTCTTCAGCTCAACAGCGGACTCAACCTTTCTGCCGTAACAGGAGAACGCCCAGCATGGGTTACCAGCCGCACCGACTACCAGGTAGTTGGTCTTCCGATTCACGTTGTCGCGGAAGACGCCGCCGGCCGCCTCAATCAGCGCGCCAATGCCATTCCTCTGCGCCCTGGCTGACGCCCCAGTCAGACAGAACACAGACCCGGGAATAGTCACTTCCGGGGCTACCGCACAGATCCCCTTGATATCATATCGGCCCTTCAGTTCTCTCAGTTCTGGTTCGCTCAGGTTCAGCGACGCCTTGGTATCAACGAACTCCCCGAAGAAGGCTCGCGCCATGTCCCTTTCCTCCGCGGTGATGATCCCGTCGGCCAAGATCGCTGTGAGCAGGCCCTCGATCTCGTCATAAGGATAGACACCCTTCAGGAAGTCAAACTCCTCAAGCCATTCCTGCACGCCGCGCAGCTCTTCGCCTGTGATGACGTTGTCGGCAAGTACGCCGTGCAGCAGACCGTGCAGTCGCTGCAGTGAAGCGCTAGTGACATCGTAGTACGTACTGGACCCGCGCAACTGCTTGACTAGCCAATAAATGTCCTCTAGCTCTTCGCTGGACAGGTAGTTATCTTCCAGCGAGGAATCAAGTATCGGCAGCAGCTCATTAAACGGATGCTTGTCCGCATAAGCGCGGTAAAGATTGCACCAGTGCTTGAGCTCAGCCAACTCACCAGGGTTGATCATCTTGTCCACCGTGATGCCCTCAAGTATGCCAGTGAGCGAGTTGAGCACCTTGTCTAGCTCGGCGCGACCAGTAAACTGCCGGAAAGGCAGCGCCTCGTAGTTAGTCACCTTCATCCACAACCAATCCCCCTATCTACCCAATATGAGAAGCCCACCACCGCGCAGGTAGTGGGCTCTGAACCCCAACCGTTCCTAACTTGTTGTGTGTATTCAGATCCGTTATAGGAATGTGCTCGCCTCACAAATGTGATCGTCGACTGACTCTAGGCGCACGCTTTGATCATGTGCCCATCTTCGTTTCGGACTGATCTCAGCAGGCAATGCCACATGCTGGGCTAAGCTTGATGCCTTGCTCCGCATTATGTTAACGAGTAGGGACAACTACACCAGAGAGGGCGTCGGATCAATCACGCTGGTACGTCCACCTCGGGCTGGATCTCGCTGGGTCTTCTTCTCGCTGATGAGGGAGCAATGAACACGTGAGCGAATCCCCATGGTAGCATTTACTGTAGTTCTGCTTCAGTTGCCTGGTATCCTTCTGGTAGCGTGAGCGCTGGAAGTATTTCACTAGTTGGCGCGAAGGTTAGGTCAGCAGCTAACGCACGTCTGTGGACGGAGGTATTCTTGGTGCAGCAGGAAAAGGCTGAGCAATCGCGGCATCGGTGGAGGACTTATGTTGCAGTTCGCCATGGCAGCATCCAATTGCACAGGAGGCGGCTCGACGCCATTGGGCGATTCGTTTTGCACGGGCGAAGGGCGAACGAGGTCAGGCGGAACGGGCGTTCCCCTCGTGATTACTGCACCGAATAGGAGGGGTTTGAGTTGTACACAGTGCGAAAAGAAGTGAATCTGGACGCCGTGTCTGCGCTGCGGCAGCAGTACATCGCGTCTCTGGCCGGGCCACTCGAGCCCTATATCGAAGAACTGATCTCTTTCTCTCAGCGAGTCTACAGCATCTGCTGGCAGGGCTGCCTCATCGGGTACTTCTGCGTCAGCAGTAAGGGCACTCTGCTGCAGTTCTACGTCGTGGATGATCATATTCAGCATGTGCATACCATCTTCGGCCAGTTGCTCAACGAGGGTTACTTCCAGCAGGCATTTGCGATGACCCGTGACCGCCTGGGCACCTCAGTCTGCCTGGAGTTTCAGAAGACGGTTGCTGTCAAGTGTTATCTGTTTGAGGATAGCTCGGCTTCGCCGCTGGGCTGGCCGGCTCTGCCGGGCAGCACGTTTCGCCTGGCCACCAATGATGATATTCCCCTCATTCGGGCAGTCACAGGCGACTTCCACGACGTACTGGACTACACCCTGGAGATGGCAGTCGCAGATCAGGGAATCCATGTGCTGCTGCTCGACGGAGAGTTGCTGGCGAGTGGGGTTATCGTCAGGCAGAAGGCTCAGCCGACTTATGCCGACATCGGCATGTTCGTCAATGCACGCCATCGGCAGCAGAAGATCGGCACGCGCATGATCGCTCTGCTGCGGGGTTACTGCCACCAGCACAGCATTACTCCGCTGGCCAGTTGTCAGTTTGAGAACGCTGCTTCCAAGCGAACACTGGAGCGGGCTGGGCTAGTCAGTCGCGACCGCATCTTCAGAATCACCTTCTAGTCGCAAGGCGATGCGCAGCAACAGCATCTGTTACCGAATGCCGCGGGGTTTCTGCCTCGCGGCTCTTCGCATGCAGCAGGCGTTTCATTTGGGGTAGACAATCGCTCACACGCAATCTCGCCTCTGCCATCATTTGCCGATCTGGTGTACATTTGCGGTGAGCAATGTCGGAAGGGGGGTGGTGTCATGGATAAGCAGGCACCGAACAAGCAGGAGGGGAAGGAAGAAGATGCACGCTGATATTGATGGGCGGATAGACGCCCTCTTCAGCCAGTTTGATCGACCGGGAACTCCCGGGTGTGCCGTGGGTGTGATCAAAGACGGCGCGCTAATCTATGCCAAAGGCCACGGTTACGCCAACCTGGAACACGACGTGCAGATCACGCCGCGGACTGTCTTCCATTGCGCTTCCATGAGCAAGCAGTTCACCGCCATGAGCATCGCGCTGCTTGAGGAGCAAGGACTGGTCAATGCCGGCGATGACATTAGACTGTATCTGCCCGAGTTGCCCAACTACGGCCAGGAGATCACCGTTGATCACTTAGTGCACATGACCAATGGGCTGTATGATATCTATTCCCTGGCCAACTTCATCCTCGGTATCCGAGAGGATGATTACTTCACGCGCGAACAAGCCTGGGAGATGGTCAAGGCTTGCGATTGGCTGATGTTCCGGCCGGGTGAGAAGTGGAGCTATGGCAACACGGGCTACTTCTTGCTGGCGGAGATCGTCGAGCGGGCGAGTGGTCAGCATTTGAGTGAGTTTGCCGACCGACATATCTTTCAGCCGCTCGGCATGAGCAGCACCCTCTTCCGCGACGACCGGGCAATGCTGATCAAGCACCGGGCGGAGAGTTACTCCGACTATGCGCATGTCCACTATAATGACGCGCGTCCGAGCTACTGCTCTCGCGGGCAGGCCTACGCCATCAATGCCGACCTGATGTTCCTGCCCGGTGCTGGCGGAATGTGGACAACGGTCGAGGACCTGTATCAGTGGGATCAGAACTTCTACCGAAATCGTCTGGGCAAGGGGTCAGGCGAGCTAGTGCAGAAGGTGACGGCACCCGGCCGGTTGAATGACGGCAGCCATGTGCCATACGGCTATGGCCTGTTCCTGCGCAGTAAGTCCGGGTTCAACTATGCATTCCATGGTGGGTCTGCATACGGCTGGAGCAGCGCCATCTATCGCATTCCGGAGCAGCGCTTCAGCGTGATCTGCCTGGGGAATCATACCAGCCTCTTTGACCAAATCGAGGTCTATCCCGAGTCCCGCGGTCTGCTCGATCAGGTGGCTGAGCTCATGGTCAGCGGCTACCGCGTCGGCCCCGAGCCTGAACCCACAATCGGCAGCAGCGCCGTTAGCGATCTTCCGGCGTGGTGCGCCGAGTTGGCGGGGGAGTACCAGAACCCAAAGGACTCCTGGCTCTGGCAGATTACGCTGGACGACGGAAGGTTGCGCGTGCGGGAGAACTACTCCACAAGCTTTGAGCTCGAGGCTGAGCAGGATGAAACCTGTCATGACCGAAGCGGCAGCCTGCTGGTCAGGGCAGTCCGCGATTGTGGGCGGGTGACAGGGCTCCGGGTCCAGCGATGCGGGCAGACTTCTTTCTACCACCGTTTCCTGACTGGTCTGGACGAGCAAGCGCTGGGCGAGTATGCAGGGGATTATCGCTGTCAGCGCCTGGACGCAGGCTTCTCGGTTGGCGTCCAGGACGGCGCACTGCGGCTGCTTAACCACAATCGGCACAACACTGGCATCGATCTCAGCTACCGACCAACTATCAGAGACAGCTTCTTGGCCAGCGCTCCACCGTACTGCCTCTGGTATTGCATCACTTTCCAGCGGGATTGCACCGGTCAGGTTGTCTCCTTTGCCTATCGGGACGATGAGGGCAGCAAGAGGGAGAACTTAGTGTTCACCAGGATGAGGTAAGGTCCGAACGTGCAGAGGGTTGCCTAGCGATACAGGCAACCCTCTGAATGTTTGCTGGGTCTAGCTGACAACCCGCCTTGGCCTAGACCTGTTCATTCGCGCCTCGCCATGGCCACCAGTCGCCAGATCGTGGGCTAATTAGGGGAATGAGCCTGAAATGGCAGCAATACCAGTAGTTACCTAAAGGATTGCAGGCAGCGTCCCCCGAAGTATCGTTCACTACGCCTGTTCAGGTGGCCTGAACGGTATCTGATGAGAGCAGGAGGGTGCTGCGAGTGCGTCACAGCTACGTCGAGCCAAGAATCTATGTCCGAGCGGACAGAACCCGCAGGAACTCCTATTGGGCACTACTTGTCACCTTGGTGGCGATGCTTATGGGCATCGACACACTACGGACCAGCCCTCTGTTTGCTGTCCCCTGGATACTGTTCCCGGGAGTGGTGCTGTTCATCGTTCTACAATGGGTTAACCATCAGTTGCCCGTGAAGGCAGTGTTGCAGGGAAAGTTGTTGGCGCTCTACTATCTTCGCCGGCCAACTGTTTGCTTGGATCTTTGGCAGGCTGAATGCCTGATGCTGCGACTGGTGCGGGAAGGCAGGTCGGCGAGGTGGTACTACTCTGTGAAGATGCTGGACGGCTCGTCCCATGACCTGTTCGACCGCGGCACTTTTCCCGATCAGGAGCAACTGGTGCAGCACATCAGCTATGTGAGCGATCTGCCGTGGAATCACTATCGTTGGAAGGTATGGGAGAAGACAGACTGAGTGACGGCAGACCTGTCCTGGGCATTCATAGCCACGCGACTCCTAAAGGCTTCATGCTAGGCTCCCGGGGAGACTCACGCCATCGAGGTAGAAGCCTTGGTGGCGTCTCCATTTAGGAAGATGCTGGTTTGACAGCGAAGACTAGGGAACAGAGAATGGAGCTACGAGGCTCGCACCGGACAATGGCCTCCCCCACAAATGCTGATTATAGCCGACAAGGTCGACTTCAGGCGCCTAGGAGTTCCCCGAAGCGGCTGACACGGTTCAGTTGGCGAACGCGTACTATGGATCTGGTTGCTTCACGGTAGACCAGACAACAGATGGGGTGATTGACATGCGCAAGCGGCCAATGCTGCTTCTTTCCCTGCTGCTGATCATGACTGCCCTGCTGGCGGGCTGCACAAGCGCCCTGCCCCCACGGCCTGGGTCGAATCCCACGGAGACCCGCTTGGCTGAGGTTCACTTTATCGACGTGGGGCAGGGGGATAGCATTTTGATCAAGACCGGCAGCAAGGCAGTGCTGATCGATGCCGGAGATCAGGACAAGGGCGACGAGGTGGTTCAGTACCTGCAGGAGCAGGGGGTAGCGGCGCTCGATTTGGTGATCAGCACGCACCCGCATTCTGACCATATCGGCGGCTTGCCCCTGGTGCTGAGGACGCTGCCTGTGGCCAGGATCATCGACTCGGCTGTCCCGCACACCTCGCAGATCTATTTGGACTACCTGACATTGATTGAACAACAGGACATCGCTTTCGAGCAACCGGACAAGCAGTCCATTGACCTAGGCGGTGAAGTTCGCCTGGAGATCCTCGGTCCGGTCAAGCAGTATCGGGACCTGAACAATTCGTCAGTCGTGGCCCGCTTGGTAGCGGGCAAGACTTCGGTGCTCTTCACCGGCGACATGGAACAGGCGGCAGAGACCGATCTGCTGGCCAGGTGGGATCTACAGGCGACCATCCTCAAGGTGGGCCACCACGGGAGCGACACCTCCACTGGTTCAGAGTTTCTCAGGGAGGTCGCACCAGAACTGGCCGTCATCTCGGTTGGCGCCAAGAATAGCTACGGCCACCCGGAGGAGGCGACACTATCCAAGTTATCTGCCGTGGAAGTCGTCCGTACCGACCAGGCGGGCACGATCGTGCTGGCGATTGACAGTGATGGCTACAGTCGGTTGCCTGCTTCATCGGCTGGACTGCGCGGCTTCACCGTCTATGTCACTGCTAGCGGGGGAAAGTATCATCTGGATGGGTGTCGCTATTTGAATGACAGCAAGTCGCCCCTGCGCTTGGAGGATGCCCTCCGTGCCGGTTATACGCCCTGCGGCGTCTGTAAACCGCCGACTATTGGGAGATAAGCCTTCTGGATCGCAATCTTATGTGCGAGATCGCAACACTATGTGTAAGCAACACTCCGTGTTGCTGGGAGGTACAAGCCGATTCCACGAGCGGAATCGCTCTTATTGAAGATCGCAACACTCCGTGTTGCTAGGAGGTCAGGTTGCAGATGAGGATCCGGGCAGTTGTCGATCGCATTGAAGGAGAGGTGGCAGTGCTGCTGGTCGGTCAGCCAGAACGCCGGGTTGATTTTCCGCTGGAGTGTTTACCTCCCGTCCATGAGGGGGCCATGCTCTGGCTGAGTTGGGAGATGGATAAGCTGGAGGAAGCAGCCCGCAAGGACCAAGCCGTAGAGCTGCTGCAGAAGCTGCTGCAACGAAAACAGCAGTGAGCCGGAGACGGGTGTTCAGCAGCAAAGCGAAGCCGCCGACGAGGATGTTCCCTCGTAGGCGGCTTCGTGTGATCAAGGCCCTAATTGCTTTCCGGCAGTGTGACGATAGCCTTGAACAGGTCTCCGTCGATCTGCAGGCGGAAGGTGCCACCCTGCAGTTCAGTCAGGCTCTTGGCGATGGACAGCCCCAGGCCGGAACCTTCGCTGTGGCGGGATTCGTCACCGCGCTTGAACCGCTCCAGCAGTTCGTCCGGATCCATGTTCAAAGGAGACGCCGAGATGTTTTTCAGGACGATCTTCACCTGTCTGGCTTCGGCGGTCACTTCTGCGTAGACACGGGAGTGGGGTAGGGCATACTTCAGGATGTTCTGCAGCAGGTTCTCCAGCACTCGCCAGAGTAGTCTGCCGTCTGCCTGGACATACACCTTCTCTGGCGGCAACGTGACGCGGAAGTCTAGCCCTGAGGCGTCGATCTTCTCCGCCAGTTCGGCCATGCCCTGGTTGATCAGGGAAGACACGTCCAGGCGCTCCAACTGCAGCGCAATGTTGCCGCTGGCGGCTTTGGCTGCCTCGAACAGATCCTCCGTCAGGGTCTTCAGGCGCTGCGATTTCTGGTCAAGGACATCGAGGTATCTGGTTGCGTTCTCTGAGGCCAGTCCCTCAGTTTTCAGCAGGTCGACATAAGTGATGATCGAAGTCAGCGGTGTCTTCAGGTCGTGGGAGACATTGGTCACCAACTCGGCCTTCATCCGCTCCGCCTTCACTTCCCGATCCACCGCTGCCTTCAGCCCGGCGGCGATCTGGTTCACCCTGCGCCCTAGTTCCGCCAGTTCACGATTGGTGTCCAGGGGGATGCGGTGCCCTAGCTCGCCTTCGCCCACTCGCTTTGCGCCATCTGAGATCAGGCGCAGAGCGGTGATCTTGCGCAGCAAATAGAGTAGAGCCAGCGTGTTGGCGCCGAATAACAGTGCCAGTCCAAACAGTGTCTCGATTCCCGAATAGGATTCCTCCAGTATATTGAAGGATAACAGGACGGCCAAGTTCAGGACAAATATCGCACCAAGCAAACGAACTGCCACCGGGCCAGCTTGCAGCAGCTTGCTGACACTACCCTCCCAGATTCGCCGCAACAGGCGCCAGAGCCAGCTGCAGGCGCCGTAGATCAGCGTATGCCGCAGCGCGTCTCCGCGCTTGATGCGCTTGGAAAGCATGTCTCCGGCCAGCAGGGTGGTCAATGCCAGGAGGGTGGCCAAGGCTGCACCCAACACTAGAGTGGCCTGAGACATAGCTGTCCGATACTGCTCCCATAAGCCGATCAGACCGCTCACGCAGAGAACTCCCACCGCAGTCAAGAAGGCCAGAGCGACATCCAGGTAGACATGGTCAAGCGAGTTGAGCGCTACTTGGTCGCTGTCGCGCTGCACACCGGCGGTGTTCACAGTGTAGGCGAGTGCAAGCAGGAAGAGCAGCGTGCCTCCCAGGAAGCGATAGAGCGCCAGTGTTCCGGTCTGTCGGCCTGACAGGTATTCCAGGCGCAGCACGGTGTACTGATCGCTGGTCAGGCCAACGTAGGCGGTTTGGCCATTCGGCAGCCTAAGTTCGGTTGCTGCCGGCAGACTGTTGAAGAGAGAGGGGACATCTGACTCGCTGTCGACATTGCTCAGCGTTCCGCCCCCCTTGATTGGCACGTGATAGAGATAGGCGTTCGGCTCGGCCAGCGTCTCTCGCAGTGAGCGATAGGCGGCTAAGTCCATGGCAATCAGCTGCTCTCGGCTTTCCTGGCGGACCCGCTCCAACTCGACTGCTTTCTCGCTCAGGAAGCGGTTGCGCTCAGTGGTCAGGCGACTGACCTCCGCCAAGTCGCCGCTGTCCCTGGCGTCGCTTATTCTCCAATTGTAGTTTGACTCAAGTTCGTCCATCTCGCGTGCCAGGCGGCTAGGCAAGCTGTTCTCCGAGTTCAGAACTGGTTCTGCCGTGCCCCCGGAGATGATGAACTCCTCACTACGGTAGTCTTGGGAGATTCGCCGCACTGCGTCTTCCAAGCGCCAGAGCGTCTGCCGCTTGGCGTCGCTTTGGTCGTATCCGCTCGACTGAAGGGCTAACTCAAAATGCTCGGCTCCGAGCGTGCCATAGACCATGAGCAGCATCCCGGCTATTGCCAGCAGCGCGGCCAAGAGCTTCAGCCAGGGAGAAGACCTAATACTTCTCGATCTTGTAGCCAATACCCCACACCACCTTCAGATACTTCGGCTCTTTCGGATTCAGTTCAATCTTCTCGCGGATGCGCCGAATGTGCACCGCAACCGTGTTCGCTGGGTTGTAGGCTGGTTCATTCCAAACCTGTTCGTAGATTTGGTCAATGGAAAAGACCCTCCCGGCGTGCTCGCAGAGCAGCTTGAGGATGCCATACTCCATGGGCGTCAGCTTGACCGGCTCGCCGTCCACCGTGACTTCCTTGCGCAGATCATCAACCTGCAGGCCACCGCTCTGCCAGACCTCAGTCTCTGGAACATGGCTCCCGAGCAGGGTGTAGCGGCGGAGCTGTGACTTGACTCGGGCGATCAGCTCCAGCGGGTTGAACGGTTTGGTGACATAATCGTCTGCCCCCATGTTCAGCCCCAGAATCTTGTCCGTGTCCTCTGACTTGGCCGAAAGCATGATGACCGGAATGTTGCGACGCTCGCGAATGCGCACCGTGGCTCGAATGCCGTCCAGTACCGGCATCATGATGTCCATGATCACCAGGTGAATCTCCTGTCGTTCGATCACGGTTAGTGCTTCCGCCCCGGTGTACGCTTTGCATACTTGGTAACCCTCATTGCGCAGATAGACTTCCACCGCGTCAACAATCTCGCGGTCGTCATCGCAAACTAGAATGTTCATCTCGTAACCTCACATCTTCCCAGTCTCTGCATCATCTTACCACACCGCCTCCCCCTACTCAGCTTGATTGTAGCAGCCTGGTCTTTCTGATCGCCGCCACATTTCTTAAGGTTGTCTTAACCTGGGAACAATGCTCCTGGATGGCGCGCCAAAGGAACTGTCACCCTGCTTTCCCACAGTTTTTTCACACTTGTCCCGCGGAATGGCCGTGAAGCCAGCTTATACTGGTATCTGTGCAACGGGATTGACTGCTTCGTAGTGCCGGTGCCAGAAGGAAGCGTGACCTATTGCGCTTTCCCCTTCCCCTCTCCCTACAGAGGGGCCTCTCGCGACTTGCGGCCTCCGGGCCGTGACATAATTGCCGGTCAACCCGGATGATGAAGGGAGATGAGGTCTTGACCAAGATTAGGATGATCAGACGCCCCGCGGGCTGTACCGTCCTGTATCTAGCAGGCGGCCTCTTTGCTGTAACCGCTGCTGCCTCGGTAGTGAACAATCTGTTTTCGTTCTGGACCGCTGTTGACCAATACGTTGCTCAAGGCTACACAGCCCAGGAAGTGGTGAGTGGGCTGCTGCCCAGCCAGCTCCTCCCTGGCTTGTTTCAGTCCATAGTTGTCTACGGCGGGGTGGCGGCAGTTGTCTTTGGTCTGGGGCAGATCAATCATCGACTGTCTCGACTCTTGACTCACAGCGTAGAAGGTGAAGCCCCGGCCTCGCCGGAGCTGGTGGAAGGGCAAGATCAAGACACTGATCTCGGAACTCTGGATTTTGCAGCATGCAGAGAGGCAGCCGAGGCCGAATCAGTCGAGCCGGCTGCTCCAGACGGGAGGTAGGCGGGAATGGGCAGAGGACTGCTGGCGCTATTTGGGCTCGCTGCCGTGTCGATGACTCTGATGATGCAGGCCTACGTTCAGATCAGACTCTAGGGTCACTGGACTGCCCTGTCTGCACGAAAGAGCAGCGGTCTGACGCGTTCACCGCGTCGGACCGCTGCTCTTTGTTTTTGTCGCTATCGTTTGTCTGCTGCGAGTCGCTGTTGGTACTCCTGGTGCAACTCCCGCCAGCGTTCCCAAGGCCAATCTGCTCGCCTGCCATTTAGGGCAGTCGGCAGCCCCTCCAGATGGGTGTGCCAACCGGCCAGCATGCTGGGAAGCGCCAAATCGTTTGGGAAGTCGTGTGTCATCACCAGTAGACAGCCTTCCGGATTGGGATGCAGTTCCCAATGCACCAGCGTATCCACAGCTTCTTCGCTGCTCCAGGTGAACTCAAACAGCCTTTCCGGCAGCACTCGCATCACCTTGCCGTTGACAACTGAGCCGGTGTTACCGAAGCAGAGTTGCAGCTTGCCACCGGGTACGAGTTCCACCGTTGCATCAGCCAGCCAATCTGCCAGGTGCGAAGGCTCAGTCAGTGCAGCCCAGACCTTTGCTGCCGGATGGTGCAGCCGGCGTTCGAACCGCAAGCGGTAGCCGTCAGCCAATCTCTCCACAGTTCCGTTCATCCTCTTAACTCTCCTTATCCAAGTGTCTCTCCAGGGCATCAAGTCGTTGCAGCCAGAACTCCCGATAGGGGGCAAGCCAAGCATCGACCAGGGCCAAGGGAGCGGGGCAGAGGTAGTACCAGCGACGCTGCGCATCTTTGCGCACACCCACCAAGCCCACCGACTTGAGCAGTTTCAGTTGTTTGGAGACGGCTGGCTGGCTAATTCCAAGTGCCAGAACCAGTTCGCCGACCGAACGATCGCGAGTGCTCAGCAGGTCGAGCAGGCGGCGCCTGGTGGGGTCGGCCAACGCGTCAAATATGTTGTTCATGCAATAATATTACCAGTAGGTTATATAACCGTCAAGGAATATATTCGATTCTCCGTTGCTGCCTCACCCGGGCGGCGCGGGGCGGAAAATGTGAGCCATCGGCTAATTTGTCGGTTGTTCAGTGCAATTAGCCTGGCCCACACTATCTGTCGGGGTTGTTGTCGATCGAATACACTGTATTTGGTAGGGAGTGGTCTTGGCTGTCGTGCTCTCATTGGGTATAATTGGGGCGTGCTCGTGCGCAATTTGGTTGGTGGTGAGAGCAAGGTGCCAAAACTCAGGCATTTGAAGAAGGAGATCAGCAGGATGCGTGCGCGACTGCATGTGCTGGTCAATGTCCATGGAACGTGGCATCCGCTGGTGATTGCGCGGAGTTCCGAGCTGGATGAAGCCTTGAATCGGTACTACCGCATCCGCAATGCACAGAAGCAGGAGCGCCGCTAGCTATTCTGCAGTCCAAGCCGGGCTGAGGCTCGGGTCTGACCGATCCGAGCTTTTTGCCTCTTCGGACTATTGGTCGGGAGGAAAAGCTTGGGCGGGTGCTGAATAACACTACAAGCGACCACGATGTGCGCTTTCTCTGGGGGGATCAAATTGGGAGACAAGGCGATTAAGGTCACGTCGGTGACTGATGAAATCAATGCCCTGCGCAGCTCACTTGACAGCCTGGAGCAATTGGTTGGTCTTGAGCATCGCTATATTCAGCGCATGCAGGAGCGGGATCGGCTCTATCGCCTGGTGCTCGATAGCACCAGGGACTTTGTCGTCTGCTTTGATCAACACGGCCTCATTTCTGAGGCCAACTGCACGGCCGCTCAAGTGCTCGGTTGCACCGAGTTGGAGCTCACCAGCAAGAGGATGCACCAACTGCGTCTGCAGAAGCGGGTTGCCGACAGTTGGGAACTATGCCGTCGTGCCGCCATGAAGCCGGATGCGGTGATTCAGCATGAGGTGCGGGGCGTGTTTCCTGACGGAGAGCCCCATGCTTTGCAGACTTACTTTTACCCGATCGATGATGGTCGCGGGAACGTCACCGGGACGATCATGGTCGGGCGTGAGCTGGCTACTGATCAACCGGAACCGCAGTCGGCGCCTGCTGCTGAGACTCTGGACCATGTTCTGTATCAGGAGTTCGCCGGCATCGCCTACCGCGGGGACCCCGGTGGGCGCTTCAGCACGGTCTACGGTTCTGTGCAGGAAATCACCGGGTACCGGCCGGACGAGTTGCTCGGCTTGAGTTGGGAGAGTCTGGTTCACCCTGAAGATAGACCGGGGTTGCAGGCTGCCTACGAGTTGCTGCAGTCCTCTCCGGAGATGACCATCGATCAGGAATATCGCATTCTCATTAAGCAGGAGGAATGGAGATATGTGCGGGAAGTTGTCCGCAGCCTCCGCGACACGAACGGCTCGCTAGTCGCAGCTGAGGGCATCATCTCTGATATCAGCGAGCGCAAGACCGCGGAGCAGTCCGCGCACCAAATGGCCGGCCTGTTGCGCACCATCCTGGCGTCTGGGCCAAACCTGATGCAGGTGCTCAGCCCTGGAGAGGTCAAGTTTGCCGCGGAGGCTCGGCAGATTTTGGGCGATGGTGCGACCATCTGCTATCGACAGCTGGGGCTGAACGAGCCCTGTCCGGATTGTGCGGCGATCAGGGCCGGGACAGAGCGCCAAGCCGTCACTACCCATCCAACGACGATGGAAGGAGCCTTTGAGTGCACGGCCCAGCCGATTTTGGATCAGCGCGGGCAGGTGCGTGCCGTGCTCACCAGCATGGCCGACGTCACCGAGCAGGTCTGCCGCAGAGAACAGGCCGAGGCTTTGGCAACCCGTCTGTCGGCGTTGCTTGACTCGGTTCCCCAGGCAGTGCTGCTCGTCGATGGACAATACCGCATTCGCTACTTGAACAGCTTCGCGAAGCAGGCTGTGGGTAATCAGCTGAATCAGGCCTGTCATCTGCTGCGGGGAAAGAGCGAACCATGCGCGGATTGTCCCCTAGCGGCTATCTTCGGCGGCCAAGTCAGCTCCAGCGAGTACCGTCTGCAGAGCTACGGACGGGAGTTTCGAGGGCAAGCTCACCGGCACCTGGACCGCGACGGTGAGATAACTGTCCTCCTCACCTTAAATGACGTGACGGAAGCCAGAGCAGTTGAGCAGCAGATAGAGTACTACCAACTGCTCTCAACCAGACAGCGAGACATAGTGGTCGTAGCCGATTTGGACGGCAACATACTGGAAGCGAACGAAGCAGCTCGGGCAATCTATGGCTATTCTGGCCAAGAGTTGCTGCGCCTGAAGTTGAATGATCTGGGCGAGATGACTGCGGCGCTTAGGGCGCCAACGGTGGAAGGCAAAGAAGATGGAGTCGTCTTTGAAGGCACCCACCGTCGCTCCGATGGCAGTGTCTTCCCGGTGGAAGTGAGCGTGCAGTGGGCCAGCGCTTACGGCAAGGAACTGGCGCTCTGTCTGATTCGGGACATCAGCGACCAGCAGGAGAAGCTGCAGGCGGCCCTATTCGCCAGCCAGCACGACACCCTCACCGGGTTGTTCAATCGTTCCTACCTGCAGATGGTGGAGGACTGGCTGCAGCAAGAACGCAACTACCCGATCAGCGTGGTCATGGGTGACGTCAATGGGCTGAAGCTGGCTAACGATGCCTTTGGCTACGCTGTGGGGGATGACTTGATCAAGGCGGTGGCCAATGCGATCAGTGGGAACCTGCGGGCATCGGACATTGCCATCCGCTTCGGTGGCGATGAATTTCTGCTCTTTCTGCCGGCTACCACAGCAGTTGAGACTTCAGTCGTCTGTGAGCGCATAGAACAGCAGGCAGCGTCAATCAGTCACACTTTCGTCGTGCCCAGCATCGCTTGGGGCATTGCTACGGCAACTGCTCCCGGGCCGGCCATGTCACTGCTGATGAAGCAGGCCGAAGAGCGCATGCAGCACAGTAAGCAGTTGGAGAGTGACCGGACGCGGGTGGAGATGATTGCAGCCCTGCATCAGCGACTGCAGCGCGCTGCCTATGAGACGGTCCAGCACACGGACCTGATGCGGCAGATCGCCCTGGGGCTAGGCAGGCTAATTGATCTCGCCGATGAGGACTTGCATCGCCTCTCCCAGTTGGCCCTGCTGCACGATCTCGGCAAGGTGGCTATTCCAGACGGGATTCTGCAGAAGCCGGAACACTTGACCAAGGACGAGTGGATCTTGGTGCAACGTCATTCCGAGACCGGCTACCGCATCGCTCGCACTATCCCCGAGTTAGCTCCCATTTCTGACGAGATTCTTGCTCACCATGAGCGTTGGGATGGCACCGGATATCCCCGGCGGCTACGCGGCGAAGAGATTCCGATCCTCTGCCGCATCATCGCCATCGCGGACGCCTACACCGTGATGATCACCGGGCGCCCTTACCGCGCTGCCCTCAGCCACTCCGCTGCATCTGGCGAGTTGGTGCGCTGCGCGGGGACGCAGTTTGATCCGCAGTTGGTGCGCCTGTTCGTCAATCATCATGGGTTGGCGGAGGTGGCCGCCGCCGGCCAGGACAGCTGAAGGAGTGCTTTTGCTTCCACACGGGCAACCTAACCGCAAGGCATGCGAGATCGTTCAGATTGTGCTACGTAGCGGTTCGCCATGCCGAACCGCTCCCGGCACCACAGCATGCTGTGGTGCTACGATACCAGGGAAATCGGGCTTTCTGAACGAACTCGCTTGCGAAGGTGCAGGCTGGCGGGGGTGAATTGCTTGCCTTTGTTTCTCTCCCATTTGCTCAACTTCGCTGTCATTCTGGCTGCAGGTGTTAGTCTGGTCTACCTTTTGGTAAGTGTGCTCACTGCTCGCCGGAATCAGTGACCGTGTGCATGAAAAGAAGACAGGGGGATTCCCTGTCTTCTTTCATGCGCTAGCTGTCAGTCAGTCGCCGAGACGAATACTGATCTGCTCGATCAGGTCGTGCTCCAGAGTGAGATCTGATACCTTGATCGTCTCTTGCAGTTTCGCCATTTCCGCTTGATATTTGTCCATGGGCAACCGATCTCCGGACTCCAAGTCGAACAGCTGCTGATCGATGCCGAAGTAGATAGCTTCGTCCGTCAGCCACATGTTGTTGCGGAAGCAGACGAATCCTTCTGCTGTGTTCAACAGGTCATTGCCGAGTGCATATGGAGCGGATATGCCGAGTAGATTGGCCACCGTTGGGTAGATATCGATCTGCCCGGCGGCCGTTTGCCTAGGGCCACGCAGGGCGTCTCCCGGCAGATGGATGATCAGTGGCACCCGCTGCTCCCGAAACCATTCCAGTTGACTCAGGTCATCTCTTTCGGCAATCAGCTGAGCCAACATGTCTCTGCCCTCAAACGGGATCGCCGCATGATCCCCGTAGAAAACCACTAAGGATTCGTCCCAGAGGTCTGCGGCCTTCAACTCGGCAATCAGCTCCCCCAGCGCCATGTCAGCAAAGTGGATCGCCTGCAAGTAGTCGCCCATCAGCGTACCAGCGAACTGGCCCACATCCAGTGTCTCTGGTAGCGGGTGCGCATCGTCCTTGAACGGGAAATGACTGGAGAGCGAGATCAGAAAGGCGTGAAACGGCTGCTCGTAGGCTTCCATCTTGGCCACAGCTTGACGATAGAATGACGCATCGGTGAGGCCCAGACCAAAGCTCTCGTCGATTTGAAAGTCGTCCACATTCTGATAGTCCTGGAAGCCAAGTGATCGATACATGCTCAGGCGATTCCAGAACCCCGGGGTATTTGCATGCATCACCGCTGTGTGATAGCCTGCAGCGGCCAGGGTTCCGGGCAATGAATGAAACGTGTTCCCGGCAAATTGATAGTAAGCGGACCCTTCTCTGGCCGGCAACATGGACACGTTGCTCAGGAACTCCGCATCCGAAGTGCCGCCCCACGCCGTCTGATAGTAGGTCTGTTCGTAGCTCAGGCTGCTCTTCGCCAGTGAGTTGAGGTTTGGCGTGATCTCCTGACCCCCAATCCGACGGTTGAGTACAAACGCCTGAAAGGCCTCCAACTGGACCATGATCAGGTTCTTGCCCGCAAGGCTGCCGAAGTGCTGCTTGGGTGCGGAGTGGCTGTTGTCTGCGAAGCGAGAGGCAATCTGCGACCAATCGGCAGTGGTGAGTGCGGGTTTATTCATCTGACTGTCTGCGAAGCGCCAGGCGTCAAATAGGTGATAGTTGACCACGCCCACGTGCTCGGCCACATACTTGCGATTGTAGAGGGTCTGCAGCAGGCCGGGTTGGCTCTGCTCCAAATCAGCTAGGCTCCGCTGGTTCATGAACAGACCAGCCACCAGCAGCAGGGCGGCTAAAGAGAACTGCAGTCCAAACCGCATGCCAGCAGGCCGTAGAACTTGCTTCGCACGTTTGGACCAAGCCAGTGCCGCCACCAATACCAGATCGGGCAGGTAGAGCAGGTCGCCCCACCGCAGCAAAGCCGTGACGCTGGACTTGACCTCGCCGGCCAGCTTGGCGTGCTTCAGCAGAGAAACCGACGGAACGTCATGGAAATAGCGCCAGTAGACTTGGTCTGTCAGCAGGACCGCTGTCAACAGCAGATCGATCACCAGGAAGGCTCTCAGTCGGGGCCAGGGGCGAAACAGGGCCAGAATGGCCAGTATGGTAACTACAACTGCCAAGACGCCGAGTTGCCAGGGACGTTGGCCGTCGGGTGCGTCCGTCAATGATGTCTGCAGGTGGGACAATTTGAGGTACAATAGACAAGCGAACAGAAGCAGGCTGCCCAAATCAACGGACAGACGCTGTCGTTGCATGGAAACCACTACCTTTTCTCTAGATATCGCAACCCAGTGGTTAGTATAGTGGCTTTCTCCCAGATGGTCAAATGCCGGAATCCCTTTGGACCGTACTCTAGGTCAAATAGCGAGCAATTGGATGAGGAGGAGTTCAGATGTTCAAGAAAACGCAGGCTCTGGCCGCGTGTCTGCTGGTTGGTTTGTCCACGCTGTTGCTCAGCGGCTGCAGCGGACAAACAACTGCTCTGCCCATCGACAGTAGCCGGTTATCCGCCTACGCTGCCACCTACACTGCCGACAGCGAGCAGGGTGGCGCGCTCAGCCTGCAAACTACCCAGGACGATCTAGGGAACTGGGTGATCAACTCTACCCTGACTGCTCCGAATGGCTCAATGCAGAGCCGGGTCAGCCTACAAGGCGACTTCACCCCTAGGACCACGCGGATTGAACTATCCGCAGAAGGACAGGCATATGTAATTCAGAGCGAGTACGGCGAGAAGCAGTTGGTGATGCAGGCGGAGACGCCGTCCGGCCCGCAATCCGCCGAGCGCAACCTGAGGCGTCCCTATTACGACAACGAGCAACTGGTGGCCATGCTGCCTGCCCTCATGCTTGACCCCGGCAAAGAGCTGAAGTTCGTGCTGGTGGCGACACAGAGCGCCACTAAGCTGACGCCGAGCATTAGCCTGGCCGCAGAGAACGGTCAACCAATAATTGAACGGGTGACTATTCCCTCAGGCACAGTTGACTGCCAGCTCATCCGGTTCAGTGCCGGCGTGGCCGGATCTTCTGAACAGACCTTTTGGGTGACCACCAGCGCCCCCTATGTCGTGGCCAGAATCGACAATGGGACCATGACCTACACCTTGAGCGAACTGAAGTAGCCATTTTGTCTCTCGTAGTGGCTCGGCATGCCGAGCTGATCCTTATCCCGCAGCATGCTGCGGGAGCTACGGTGGGGGAAAAGGCGGCTTTCTGAACGCTCTCGCAGGCTCGCCCTGAATGCAAAATTGTGAACAATTGTTGCTTGACGGGACAAGACAGCTTGTTGTACTATTAGCGAGAATTGAATATTGCTCCAATTCCCCACCCGTACAGGGTGGTAGAGGCGCGGGAATCATCAGTACTCTGACTGAGAATGGCATCGATGAGGTCAGGGGAAAGGGATACCGCCGAAGTGAATGTGCTGCCAGAGCACATTTGCTGGGGTCAGATCGAACAGATCTGACACTGTCACTGCGTCCCAGGACGTCAGTGGAGCGCTACTAAGAGGGGAGGATTTGAAATGCTAGGTGTCGGCATATCCTTTTGCATTGTCTGACAGCACGCTTGATGATTCTCGTCAAGCGTGCTTTTTTGTGCGCTTGACCACTGTATCATCGTGAAGGCCCAAGCACTTTGGGCAGGATTGCTCACAATTTGAAGGAGGTCAGGCAAGATGCAAACTGGCAATCAGACCGCCTTGCGGCGGGAGTTGACGCTATTTGACGCTGCAGCGATCATCATCGGGATCATGATCGGATCTGGAATTTTCTTTATCCCGACCTACGTATTTGGGCGCGCAGGCGCTCCCGGGCTAGCCTTGCTGGTTTGGGTGGCCGCCGGTGTGGTCTCGGTCCTCTCCGGACTCTGCTACGCCGAACTTGGAGCGGCTCTGCCCAAGGCGGGCGGATCCTATGTTTACCTGAAGCAGGCCTTCGGGCCGATGTGGGCCTTTCTGAACACGTGGACTAGTTTCCTGATTGGTGGCCCCGGCTCCATCGCTGCTCTCGCCGTAGCCTTTGCCACCTACACCAGCTTCTTTCTCTCCCTTTCCGCCCTGGGCGTGAAGCTGTTGGCCATCGGGGCGGTGGTCTTCCTCACTGCCATCAACATCATCGGCGTGCGTCAAGGCGCGCTGGTGCAGCGCATCTTCACCGTCGCCAAGGTGATTCCAATCATCGTCATCATCGTCTTCGGGCTGATTCGCGGTCAGGTAGGCGAGTTTACCCCCTTGTTGCCCCAGGCGGGTGGCGGCAGCTTGGTTGGCGCTTTCGGCATGGCCATGATTGCCGCCCTCTGGGCCTTCACCGGCTGGGCAAATGTGAACAGTGTGGCGGAAGAGCTGAAGAACCCGGCCCGCGATCTGCCCCGGGCCATGATGCTAGGCGTCGGCGGCGTCACCCTGCTCTACCTGCTGTTCAACGTAGCCCTGCTCAAGGTGATGCCGATGGCCGACATCGTTGCCAACAATCGTCCGGCGGCAGTGGCCGCGACCACCCTCTTCGGCAGTATCGGTGGGGCAGTGATTGCCGGCGGCGCGCTGATTTCCATCTTCGGTTCAACCAATGGCTGTGTGTTGGCTTTTCCACGCAATTACTTCGCGATGGCGCGCGATGGCCTGTTCTGGGGCCGCTTGGCCGAAATCAGTCCGCGCTACGGAACACCGGTTGTCTCATTGCTGTCATCGGCTGCGCTGTCCATCGTGCTCATCCTGAGCGGCAGCTTCGACCAGTTGACCAACTTGGTCGTCTTCTCGGGGATGATCTTCACCACCATGGTGGTGGCCTCGCTGTTTGTGCTGCGTCGCACGATGCCGGATTTGCCTCGTCCTTATCGCGTCGTGGGCTATCCGGTGGTGCCGATTGTCGTCCTACTCCTGAACCTCTGGCTGCTGTTCAATACACTGATGGAAGACCCGCGCACATCTCTGATCGGATTGGTTGTTCCCTTGCTGGGCATTCCAGTATATTATTGGTTCAGCAGGAGAAATGCTGCGCGCCTCAACAGCGCTGCGGCTGTCTTGGAACCGGGCAACGACGATTGAAGCCACGCGCTAGTCTTGGGGTTGATGGCAGACTAGCAGGTCGTCATGGTGCTGACAGAGTATAGGGTACATTGGATAAAGGAGGGCAAACAAATGCAAGTAGATCGGATTCTGATCGGCGGCAACATTCTCACTATGGATCGCAACCAACCCCGGGCCAGCGCTCTGGCCATTTCTGGACAGACACTGGTGGCAGTGGGCACTGACGAGGAGATTCTGGAGCTCCGTCAAGCCGAGACGGAGGTGGTTGACCTCTGCGGGCAGACTGTCATTCCTGGGCTGAACGACAGTCACATGCATCTGCAGACAGTGGGGGCGGGGCTCGAGCGCGTGCCGCTGGCTGGTGCTCGTTCCCGGGAAGAGATCGTCGCACTCGGTCGCCAGTTCTTGACGGATCACCCAGAAGCGCAATGGTTGCTCGGTTGGGGATGGAATCATGAGCATTTTGCTGATCGGCAGATGCCCACTCGCTACGATCTCGACCAAATTACCACCGAACGCCCCATTCTGTTCTCTCGCGCCTGTGGTCACATCGTGGCGGCAAACAGCCTCGCCCTCGAGTTGTCTGGTATCGGACAGAATCCGGAGCAGCCGGCGGGCGGGCTGATCGATGTGGATGAGCAGGGTGTTCCAACCGGAATCTTGCGCGAATGTCGCGGCCTGATCACGCAGCATATCCCCGCCGAGGCGGTTGCGGATTACAAGCGCACCCTGCAGGCGGCCGCCCATTTGGCTGCCAGCTACGGGCTGACCGGGGTGCAGACAGACGACATAGGCGAGGACATGGAGCACAAACTGCAAGCCTACAGCGAACTGGTGGCTGAGGGCAATCTGCCGATTCGGGTGAATCTGCAGGTGCGCATCGCGCGCATGGACGTGTTCGCCCGTTATCTGGAGTTGCGTGAGCGTTACCAGTTCCCCGAGGGAACGGTGGAGTATGGCCCGGTGAAGCTGATGACGGACGGCTCATTAGGTGGCCGCACCGCCGCCATGCGTGAACCCTACGCGGATGATCCGACGACCAGCGGTGTGGCCGTGCTGACGCAGGCCCAGATCAACGAACTGCTCTCCGCCGCCCACAGCCACGGATTCCAGATGGCCGGTCATGCCATCGGCGATCGGGCAATGGATCTGCTGCTCAATGGTTTTGAACAGGCCTTAGGTGAACGGTCGGCTGTCGATGCGCGCCCGCGCATCATCCATGCGCAGATCACCACCCCAGATATTCTGCAGCGCATTCAGCGGATGGGCGTGGTCTGCGACATCCAGCCTGGTTTTGTCGGCACCGACCTGCACATGGTCGAAAACCGGATCGGCAAGGAGCGGATGCAGAGCACCTATGCCTGGCGCACCATGCGCGAGATGGGCATCCCCACCGCCGGCGGTTCCGATTCGCCGGTGGAGAGCTGCAATCCGCTGATCGGCATTGAGATGGCGGTCACTCGTCAGGACCTGAACGGATTCCCCGAGGGTGGCTGGCTGCCTGGCGAGCGCCTCAGTGTTGAGGAAGCGATCGAGCTCTACACCATGGGCTCCGCCTATGCCACTTTCCATGAGGGCAGGCAAGGATCGCTTACGACCGGCAAGTACGCTGACTTCGTCGTGTTGTCGCAGGACATCACGCAGGTTAGTCCGGCGGACATCCATCGCATTCCAGTCGCTGCCACCTACGTCGGCGGACGCGCTGTGTATCAGGCTTAACCGATAACGATCACTAACGGGAGGTCTCGCCCTTGGCGAGGCCTCCCGTTTCATTATCCTTGTTCTTCACAACTACATCTAGTGTCGCAAGGAATTACTGGAACAAATGGAGAACCATTGTCGTAGAAACTGGAAAGGGGGGAAAGCCGATGAGTGAAAAGGCGCAGGTAATCGCGCCCTTGGTGTTGCGGAGTGAGCCGAGCATAGACGGTGCACCGCTCGCAGAAGTTCCGGTGGGCGCAACACTAGAAGTCCTGGAGCGCACATCCAGGTACGCACGTGTTAGTTATCGGGACGCGCGGAGAGAAGTGGAAGGGTGGGCAGCCGCAGCGATGCTGTCGCTGGGGCCCGCTGCGCACGGAAAGAGCTTAGTCTGCCCGGTCTGTGGCAGCAACACATGGTGCAAGAGGCACGCCTCTGTGCAAAGCTCGGCCTTCTTTTCCGCGCCGGTGCATTTGGAGAGCAAGCAAAGCGTAAGCGGCAGGCAGCAGGTGGAGCTGATTGCCTGCATCTGCTTGGCCTGCGGCTACGTCAGCTGGTTTGTCCCGCTGAGCCAGTTGGGCAGGCTGGATGGAGACTAGGTCAACGTGGAGGAAGGATGCAACGGGGACGGACCGAGACCGCTGAAGAATGGGTCAGTATTTCGGCCGTAGATAGTCAAGAACGAGTCGGCATTGCTCTCACTGATGTTTTTCCTGGAGAAATACGGCTACCTCAAGGCTGGCAGGTTGCTGCTTTGTC
>JAEZJZ010000055.1 GCA_023436245.1 Bacillota bacterium
ACACGGAATTGACCGGCGACGACCGCCTGCATCAGTACTTTGTCGATCTCTGCAGCCAGTGAGCAGGGGATATGGGGCTGTCGCAAAAGCCGATCAGCAGGCGGGCGCCATGCATGGCGCCCCTACGAAGGTTCATGCGCTTTCCTCTCGCTCGTAGGAATCGCATGTATGCGACCCGTGCCGGCGCCACATTGCGGCTTGTGAACAGCATTTGTGCACCCAAACACAATGGGCTGTTACAAAAAGTCCGTCGGCAGGCGGGCGCCATGCATGGCCCCCCTACGAAGGTTCATGCGCTTTCCTCTCGCTCGTAGGGGTCGCATGCATGCGACCCGTGCCGGCGCCACATTGCGGCTTGTGAACAGCATTTGTGCACCCAAAAGCAAGAGAGACGACAATCGTCGTCTCTCTTCTCGTTTGGGTGCTATTTCGACAGCTCTTCAGCCGTTAGCGAATGACCAAAGGATAACCCACAATAAGCACTGAGAGCACCGCCATCACCACATAGAGGTCAAAGTTCAGGTTGGTGACGCTCAGTCCGTGCAGTGCCGGCGAAGAACTCGGCTGGTAGTCCAGAGCCTGCAGGGAGCGCTTGATCACCCGCAGCTCCTTCACTTCCCAGCCAACCATCACTCCCTTGACACTGGCCAGGGAACTGGCCAACAGGCCATAGGCTCGAGACCCTACGCCACCCAAGAAGGTGCCACCGGAGATGATGGACAGACGCCGTGGCAGATGCAGATGGAAGAGTCCAGTACGCAGACCAACGAGGAAGAGAACCAGCCCACCTATCAGCACTGTGGCGCCGCTTTGCAGTGCGTGACTGCTGAACAAGTCAAGGTGCTCCGGCCAGTGGGCATGCAGCTCATGCGCCGCTTTGGCCAGTGTCTCCACCACCGGCTGCGGGAACAAACCGAGCGCGAGAGAACAAGCAGCCAGAATGCCGATGCCCAGCACCTCCGGTACCGAAACCCGTGGCAGACTTCCGGTATGCTTGCGTTCTGCAAAGAACAGGTACCACGAGAACTTGATGAACGAGCAAACGGTGCCGAAGGCAACCAGCACGAACACCTTCTCAGCGATGACGAGCAGCGAACTCGCTGTCTCAGCGTGCAGCAAGGCGTCATGCAACAGGGTCTTGCTGACGAATCCATTAAATCCAGGAACACCAGCGATGCCAAGAGCCGGAATCAGCGCCAACGGCGTGAAAATGCCGAAGACCTTGCGCATGAAACCAAGTCGATAGAGGTCAACGGTTCCGGCGGCCAGCAGGGCGGAGCCGGCAATCAGAAAGAGCGCCGACTTGAACAGGGCATGGTTGATGATGTGGAAGACGGCCCCGGCCATGCCTAGCGCATTGCGCTCCAACGCCCACAGCCCGATGCCGAGCAAGATGTAGCCCATCTGGCTGACACTGTGGTAGGCCAACATGCGCTTGGCCCCATGTTGCACCAGTGCCAGGAAGACACCCAGACTCATGGTGATCAAAGCAACGATAATTAGCCAGAGGCCGTAGCGATTGCTCTCTGCCGTCAGGGATGCGACCTGCAGCATGCCGAACGCTCCCGTCTTGATCAGGATGCCGGAAAGGACGGCGCTAGCCGGAGATGGCGCCACTGGATGAGCCTCCGGCAACCAGAAATGCATAGGATAGGCGCCGGCCTTGATCGCGAAACCCAGACTGAACAGCACCGCGATGGGCAACGGAATCTCATGCAGTTTGGCGTAGCTCAGGGTACCAGCATGGTGCCAGAGCAGGGCAGCCGATATGGCAATCAAGATGCCGCTGCTCACCCCGAGGAACAGGTAGAGTTTGCCCGCGGAATGCGCCTCGCGGGTTCGGGAATGTGCGACCAGTCCGGCCGAAGAGAGAGACATCATCTCAAAGGCCAGAAGGAACGCGAGGAAGTCCTGGGAGAAGAAGCAGGCGGTGGCGCCACCGTATGCCAAGCCAAAGAGCAGATAGAAGCGGGGATTATCATGCTCATGGCTCATGTAACGGAGCGCAAAGATGCTGGACGCCAGCCAGACCACGGTGGTGACGGTGGCCAATAATAGCGAAATCGACCCCACACCATAGCTGACACCTAGGCCAGGCAGCACAATGGGAACACTGAACTCCAAAGCCGCCTGCTCCCACCAGATGTTGCCCAAGACAAACAGGGATAGGCAACTGCCGATGACGCCAAAAAAGCGCTTGCGAGTGAGCGCATTCAGCACACCGGCAACCATCGGCGCCACGATCACAAAAACCAACCACATCGAACTCATCTGCTGAAGCCTCCTGCTAATAGTACAGAACACCTGAAAACAGCCCTAATCATGAGACTGAATACCAAAGCGGTCTGGCCCGTCCAGCACGGGCGCCAAAGGTACAAGCCGATTCCTGACAAGCAAGAATCGCTTAGTTGGAGATCGCAACACCTTGTGTTGCTGGCATGGCGCCCCAACGAACGAGCCGTGTGCCAGCGGAGGTCGCGCGTTCAATGCATCCCTAAGAGACGTACCATGAGCCGTAGGGGGCGCTTTCAAGGCCCTTCCAAGAACGCATCGTTGCCCGTAGGGGTCGCGTGCATGCGACTCGCCTTCATCCGCGCGGCATGTGAGATTGAAAGACCAGAACGAGAAAACCAAATATAGTTTACTCCTTAAGCCAGTGGATTGTAATACTGTATTCAAAAGTTGAACAAGAGTTTGTGGAAAACGGGATTAGTTCCTCACCTTCCACTGGAGGGTCTTCTAGCAAAGACCATCCCCAAGGACTGCTCGCGCAGGATCATCAAGGATGGTCTTCCGGCTCAAACAGTTATAGATCGACTTTCGTCAGATCACCAACGGGTAAATCACGATCAGCATGGACAACACCACCATGACCACGTAGACATCGAAGTTCAGGTTTGTGACGCTGAGAGTCCGCAGCGAAGGAGTTGGACTAGGCCTGTAATCCAGCGCTTGCAGGGAACGCTTCAGCAACTGCGTCTCACGCGATTCCCAGCTGGTGAACGCGGCCGCGGCCCGGCTAAGCTGGCCGGATACTGCACTGAAGGCGCCCACAGCAAAGCAGCCGATGCCAGCTCCGAGCGAAATGAGGGAATAGCGAGACGGCAACTCCCAGCGCAGGAGCCCAGTCCGCAGACTGATGAAGAACAACAGCGCGCCACCAAACAACACGATTGCGGCACTGAGCAAAGCTTGACGGCCGAACAGCTCCAGATGCTCCGGCCAGTGGGCGTGCAGCTCATGCGCCACTTTGGCTAAAGCACTCATCACCGGCTGTGGCATCACGCCAACGGCGATGGTAGCCAGGGACAGCAGGCCGATTCCCAGGCGTTCGGAGAGGGCCGCGCGTCTCGGTGCAGCGGCAACCTGGCGGTCGGCAAAGAACATGTACCAGGTGAACTTGATGAAATAGCAGACGGTGCCGAAGGCCACAATCATGAATGCCCTCTCGGCCAGTGTGAGCAGGATACCGGGCGCCTCCACGTGCAACAATGCGTCATGCAACAGGGTCTTGCTGGCGAACCCGCTGAAGCCGGGCACACCGATCACGCTGAGCATGGGAACAAAGAACAGCGGAGTAGCCCAACCAAAGGCCTTGCGCATCGAGCCCAGCCGATACAGGTCCACCGTCCCCGCGGAGAGCAGCGCGGAACCGCTGATCAGGAAGAGGGCCGACTTGAACACCGCGTGGTTGACCATGTGGAAGACGGCTCCCCCGAGCCCCAGTGCATTGCGATCCAGAGCCCAGAGGCCGATGCCGAGCAGGATATAGCCCATCTGACTGACACTGCTGTAAGCCAGCATCCGTTTGGCATCTCGCTGCAGAATCGCCAGCACCACACCCAAGCTCATCGTGGCCAGGGCAACCATGATCAGCAGTGTGCCGAAGAGATGCCCGTCCGCGGTGAGCGTGGCCATCTGCAGCAACCCGAACGCGCCAGTCTTGATCAGAATGCCGGAGAGTACCGCGCTGCCCGGAGAAGGCGCCACCGGATGCGCTTCCGGCAACCAGAAGTGTAGCGGGAAAGCTCCCGCCTTGATGGCCAATCCGAGGCTGAATAGAGCCGTAATCGGCAGGGGAATGCCGTGCAAGTCGGCATAGCGCAAGGTACCGGCATGCTGCCAGAGCAAAGCCAACGCCACCGAGAGCAGCACTCCGCCGCTCACGCCTAGATAAAGGTAGAGCCTGCCAGCTGCCTGTGCCCGCTCGTCGCGGGAATGTGCCACCAGCCCATAGGATGACAGGGACATCAGCTCAAATCCGAGCAGGAATGCCAGGAAATCACTGGCCAGGAAGCAGGCAACAGTGCCGCCGATGGACAACCCAAAGAGCAGGTAGAAGCGTGAGACGTCATGCTCGTGTTGCATATAGCTCAGTGAGAAAATGCTGGCAGCCAGCCAGACAAATACGGTCACGGTGCAGAGCAACAACCCGATCGTCCCGACTGAGTAGCTGATGCCCATGCCTGGCAGCAGCACGGGAATGAGCACCGACGTGCCGTCCTGATGCAGCCAGAGACGGAGCAGCGCCAGCAGTGAGAGACTGCTCCCGGCAATACCGAACCAACGCTTGCGCAAGGCTGCGTCCAGAACGCCACATATCAATGGCGCCAACAAGACGAAGATGAGTGACCAACTATTCATATCTGAGCGCCTCCTAACCTAGCAGAGCAGCAGCCCGCTCTACCAGGGCGACTGTCCAGTGCGGGAAAAGACCAAGTAGGAGTGAGCAACAGGCAATGCCAAACCCCGGCAACTCCACCCTCAGATCATGGTGAATGTGCGCCGGCACCTGTTCGCTGGCTTCCGAGAAGAAAGCCTTGCTGACCAGAGGAAAGTAGTAGAGGGCATTCAGCAGTGAACTGAGTCCCAGCACCCCCAGCACCCAGTAGGTTTCAGCCTGCAGCGCTCCCTGCAGGTAATACCACTTGCTGACAAACCCATTCAGCGGCACAATGCCGACCAGACCGAGGGCGGAGAGCGTAATCCCTGCAAACACCAACGGGAACCGCTTGCCTAAGCCTCGCACCTGCTCCACCTTGGTGATCCCCAAACTGTGATTTAAGGCGCCCACCGAGAAGAAGAGCGTAATCTTCAACATGGCGTGGTGAATGAAGTGGATCAGTGTGGCCTGGAGGCCGAGCGGCGACAACAACACTCCCCCGAGCATCAGATACCCCATCTGACTGATGGTGGAGAAGGCTAGTCGTCGCTTCAGCGTCTGCTCGCGCATGGCCCAAATGGAACCCATGACGATGGTGGTGCAGGCCAAGACGATCAGTGGCGGCGCCATGCCCAGATTCGCGACCGTTTCGCGTCCGAACACGGTGTAGATCACGCGGATGATGCCATAGCTGCCGGCGTTGACAACTGCCACCGCATGCAGCAGCGCAGACACCGGAGTGGGCGCAGCCATCGCCAGCGGCAGCCAACTGTGCAGCGGGATGATCGCAGCCTTGACGCCGAATCCGAAGACGAAGATCAAGAGCAGTGTGCGAGCCAGTTGCACCTGCGCGGCGCCAACGACCAACATGCCGCCGGCAGAGAACGTCAGCGACGGTGCGATCGCTCGCGTCAACACGATGCCGAGCAGGATCAGGGCCGCGCCGAAGAGGCTGTAACTGATGTAATTCCGGCCAGCGTTGTCGGCTGCCGCTCCACCGCTGTGCACGACCAGGGGAAAAGTGACCAACGTCAGCAGTTCATAGAAGAGATAGAGCGTGACCAGACTGCCGGCAAAAGCGATGCCCATGGTGGCGGACAGCGACAGCAGGTAGAAGGCGAAGAAGCGACCTTCATGTGCATCGCCGTGCATGTAACCAAGCGCATAGATGCCCGCTGGCACCCAGAGCACCGAGGAAACCAGAGCGAAAATCCAGGTCAGCGGATCCAGCTGCATGGTAATCTCCAAGCCAGCAGCAACCCGGGACAAGAGATAAGTGACCTGCCCGCTAAGGCTGGTCGCATAGAGGCTGATCACCAGTCCGGCGGTGGTCAGCGTCGTGATCAACACGATCACGCTGCGCCACTTGGGACGGTTGAAAACCAGAATCGCGCCAAGCACCGGCAAGAGAATGCATGCGATGATGCGGATAACTTCATTCACCATCATCACCACCTAAGCATGAAGTTGGCAGCAGTTTCCATCACTCTCAGCACTGACGACGGCGCCACCCCCAGCCAGATCACCACTGCAGCCATCACCACCGGCAACGCCAGCGCAGTCTGGAAACGCGGGCGCACATACGCCGCATCCCCGCCAAACCAGCCGTTCCACAGCACCGGCAAGAAGTAGGCCGCGTTGAGCAAACCGCTGACCACAACGGCCAAGATTACCCCGTACTGATTAGCGCTGAGGGCTGCGTTGAACAGCACCCACTTCGTGACAAAACCGCTGAACAACGGGATGCCGATCATGGACAAAGCACAGATGGTGTATGCTGCAAACAGCACCGGTTCACGTCGGCCAATACCGGCGTAATCCTTGAGTTGCTTCTTGCCTTGCTGCCCAAAATGACCGGCGATCACGAACAGCGCCGACTTCATGCAGGCATGCGAGACAATCTGGAAGATGGCCGCTGTCAGGCCGGCCACATTATCTAGTCCTAGTCCCACGAAGATATAACCCAACTGGGCAACAGTGGAATAGGCCAGCATGCGCTTGGCTTCGCTCTGCACCATGGCAAAGAGGGATCCCCCGATTACTCCGGCAACCCCCATGAACAGCAAAATACTGGAAACATCCAAGGCCACGAGCAGCGTCTGCCCATAGACCAGGTAGAACAGCTTGAACAAGGCGATCAGGTATGCCTTGACGGCGATGCCGGAAAGCAATGCGCTGGACGTGGTCGGTGCACTGGAATGCGCATCCGGCAGCCACACATGCAACGGAAACAACGCAGACTTAATGCCAAAGCCAACGATGAAGAAGGATGCCGAGAGGTAGACAACATGCGGGTATTGGTGCCACACCGCCTGCAACGCATCATGCACCTGGGGGAACCCGAGGTAACCGGTCATGATATAGAGCAGACCGATGGCAAAGACCACAAACCCTGAGCCGACTGTCACCAACATCAGGTACTTGAATGCCGCCACGGAAGGTTTTCCGCCTCTCCCTGCGGCTACCAGTGCAACAGCCGACAAGGAGCTAATTTCCACAAAAACGTATAAGTTGAACAGATCGTTGGCCTGAGTTATGCCGAAGACGGCAGCCACCAAGAGAACGATCACCGCGTCGTACCAAGTGGGCGCCTCTGCCTGAGGGGCGCTGGGATCGACGAAGCGATAGATGAAGATAAAGAAGGTGACGAAACTGACGACGAGCATCACGATTGCGGTCAACGGGGTGACGGCAATCTCAATGCCGTAAGGTGCGGACCAGCCGCCCACGGCGTATTTGATGACGCTCCCGTTCATCGTCTCCCTGACCAGGTACCCGGACATCACAGTGGCTGCTCCTAGAATGAGCAGGGTGGCCAGGCGACTATATAGACGCAGTCGCGGTTTGACCAATGGAATGAAGTAGGCTGCCATCAGCAGAATCACAACGGCCATTACCGGCAAGTGGCGAATCATCGCTTATGCCTCCTCCTTCCGGGCAGCCAATTGGTCTGCTTCGATCGTCTTATAAGTATGGAAGATTCGCACCACCAAGGCCAGGGCAAAGGCGTTTACGCTCAAGCTGACCACAATGCCGGTGAGAATGAGGGCAGTCGGAATCGGGTTGACCATCGGCGCTCCGCTGCCCACGATGGGCGCCACGCCCCCCCTGATGTTTCCGGCCGCGATGAAGAGCAGGAATACGGCGCCATTCATGATGTTGCTGCCGATAATCTTCTTGATCAGATTATTGTCGCAGAGCAGAATGTACATGCCGATGCCAAAGAGAGCGACTGATGCCACATAGGGGTAGTTGACCAACAGCTTTTCCATCAGTCTGCCTCCTCCTCAATCAGGGTGTGGAACAGGCTGAGCACCGTACTGGCAACTTTGATGCCGACGCCGGTCGTGATTACGGCCACCAGGCCGCTGGAAAACAGCTGCCCGGGGACTCCCAAGGGTACGCCGGCACCCTTGTTCATCAGAAAGCTTGCCCCGCGCAGCACGCCAACCAAGCCAACTGCGGCGTACCAGGCTGCACCAAAGGACTCGAACGCGGCGGACACCTTGTGCGGCACCTTGCGCAACCCCTTGTCCAGGCCGAAGGCCAGCGTGTACAACACCATGCTCACACCGAAAATGGTACCACCGGCGAAGCCACCGCCCGGGGAAAGGTGTCCGTGGGCGATGATATAGATGCCATACATCTGGATTAACGGAACGATAATGGAGGTTATCTCCCTGAGAATTATGTCATCCATCTAGCACACCACCTATCTCCGCTTTAGGGTGATCAACACCGCCAACACGGCGGTGAACAACACGGTCGTCTCCATGAGGGTGTCATAGGCGCGGTAGTCAACGATGATGTCGGAGACAATGTTAGTGGCTCCGCTGTCATTCAGGCCACGATGTAGATAGCGGTCAACAACCTCATTCATGGCTGGCGTATCTGCGCTGCCGTACGCCGGCAGCTCCGCCACCATGAAGAGCAGCATGACCATGCAGACAACAACGATCAGGGAAGCAATAGCAGTCCGCCTCATGGTTGCTTCCTCCTCGCCAGATGTGAGACGGCGGCCACCATCAGCACTGTTGAGCAGACGCCGACAGCCGCCTCGGTAATGGCAATATCAGGAGCATTGAGCAACTGCCAGACCACAGACATGACCAGACTGAATGCCCCGAAGAGCACAACGGTGGGCATCATCTCTTTGGACCGAGCTACAGCCAAAGCACAAACGATCAGGAAGAGCAGGCACACAGCGAGCATGATGTCACTCATGTTCAGGACCTCCTTCTCCTGCTGATACTCCGTGCATGGGGCTGTCGCTCAGCCACGCGGCCTGAGCCACCAGGTGCGCGACGGTCGGACTGGTCAACCACATGAACAGCAGTATCAACACCAGCTTGACCATGTTTTGCCAGCCACCGGCGCGCAACATGAAGCCGGCCAGCACCAAGCCGATGCCCAGAGTGTCGCACTTGGTGGTAGCATGCATGCGAGTGAAAACATCCGGCATCCGAATCAACCCCAGCGTACCCGTGAACAAGAAGAACACGCCGAGCGAAATGATGGCGATTTGCAGAATAGTGATGATCATGGCTTTGCGTTCCTCCCCAAATTGCCCGCACGAATTGCCTTAATCACGGCCACAGTGCCGACGAAGCCGGTCATGGCATAAACCAAGGCAACGTCCAGGAAGTAGGTCGATTTGAGCGCGAAAGCCAGGATGACGATCATGGTGATCACAGCGGTGGAGATGACGTTCACCGAGACGATGCGGTCATAGATGGTCTTGCTGCGCACGGCTTGAGAGAGTGCCATCAGCGCCAGCAGCGCCACAATTGTCCCGGCAACGTAGAGAAAAGTGACAGGTATCACTTGGCCTCCTCCAGTCGTTTGAGATTGTCTTGATAAGACCAGTCGACCACGCCATCTGCCGCTTGCTTGGTCAGTGCATGAATCAGCAAGCGATTCCCCTTCATCTGCACGGTCAAGGTGCCAGGAGTGAGGGTGATGGCATTCGCGTAGAGCATGCGCATGCGGTCGCCCTTGAGAGAAGTGGTGACGCGCACCAGGGTGGGATCGATGTCAATGCGTGGACTGAGTACCAGTTTGGCCACCTGCCAGGAGGCAACCCAAATCTCCCGCAGCAGGATGCCCACGGCGACGACGCTGCGCCAAACCTTCTGCGAACTGACCGGGCCGACCACCCGCTCCGATCGTCCTCGCCACAATGAGACCAGAAAAAGTGATGCGAGGGTGCCATAGATTAAGTGCTGCCAATCAAATGTCCCGGAAAATAGGAACCAGAAGCCCAAAAACAAGAAAAATTGCCAGATAATATTGAGCACCCCCTAAAAAAGTCCAAATAAAACGACCCTCATGCCAGAGCGGCGTTTGGGTCGGCTCACATTACAGATTGTGGGTCGGCCAACGGTACAACGAATCAAGCATACTCCTTTTGGTCGCGGACTGCAAAATGGGCGATCAGCGTGAGCAGTGATAGTTAGGTTATTTTGCGAGGAAACATGGCTATAACACGTTTACGCGCCAAATATCTCGATATTGCGCTCGAATACTGTATACATTATGCTCACCAGAATTGGGCATGAGCACGCGCTGGTCTGGGTCAAGAATAGGGGTGTCAAAGTACTAGATCAAGCGCCGGATCAGTCTCTGACCAATCCGGCTCCGCGAAGTCTATCTGATCGGCTTGCCGAAGTCAGCACTGCGTCTCTTGAGCAGCGCATCCAGACGTTCGCTCAGCCTATTCATCCAGTCTGGTTGTTCGGCGACCGGCTCGCGGGCTGCATAGAGAATCCTCACATATCCGTAGAGCCGCAAGTACCGCTGAAAACCAGGCATTCGCTCCAGCCAAACGTCATCAAGCCTGCGTTCAGTGCGATATCCAGCAACAAAGGCGGGCAGAGCCCGCTCAAACTGATCAGGAGCCGCATCATCAGCGTAGCTCATCAGCGAGACGGTGATGTCCATCATGAACCAGTGATAGACAGCATCGTCAAAATCGATGGCATGAAAAGCGTTTGTCAACGGATCGTGGAAAACGTTGTCTGTCTCAAAGTCATAGTGAATCAGACCGAAGCTCTGCGAGTCCTGCGGCAGGCTGTTCAGCCACTTTGACACCAGCGTCAACTCCTGCCTGGCTAGATCCTCACCCGGGAGCGCTTGCAGCATGTCATCCATCCACTGCAGACGTTGCCGGTAGCTCGGGCGCTGATTCCCCGTCGGCTGATAGCTCATGCTCAAGCGATGCAGGCGACCCAGGCTCTGCCCCCAGCCGTGAATAATCGCTTCCGTCATCTGGAGCGACTCCAGGCTCTTGCCCGGTACCGCTGTGAAGGCAGTTGCCGCATAGGCTCCCCAGGGTGTCTCCAAGATCTCCAGCCGCCTGCCGTGCTTGGACAGGACCGGCGCCAGACAGGGATAGCCATTTGCCCGCAGGAAGCTTATCCAGTCCAACTCAGCCAGAATGCCGTCTGCTGGCTTTTCGGACAGAGGCGCAAAACGCAAAAAGCGCAACTCGCCTGCGCACTTGAATGGATAGACTGCGTTCGCAGAGATACGAAAACGCTCCAGCAGATGAAGCTGATCCCGGTCATGCTCCCATCGAGACAAGATGGACAACACCAGCTCTTGATTGTGCACCAAGTACTTCAACGGTAACATCTCTGCAACCCTTCTTTCCGTAAATTCCGCTTTGAAGCGACTTACGGCGGTTGGTCGCTGACCTGAAACGAATTCGCCTGAGGCTCCAGGACGCAACTACCGCTTCCTGCAACCCATTCGTATGATCTGGCAGTACATGCCACTCACTCCCTCGACTTCACTCGCTACATTATATATCGGAACCGGAGCCGCCAACAGGTAAAGAACTGCTGCAACGTCCCCCTGTCCCACGTCGTCATCGCCACATGTGCCGTAGGTTTTTTGCGAAAGCTTAGGAGAGACAAAGGAATTCTTTCGATAAGCGAGAAATATCTCTAGCGTGATCTTCGTAAGTGATGGAGGTAAAGCATGACAAACTTGAAGAACGATCCCCTCTACTATCCCTACCCGTCGCAGCGGACGGTCGTCTATGCCAGGAATGGCGTCGTCGCCACCGGTCAACCGCTGGCCGCCCAGGCCGGGTTGGAGATTCTGAAGAAAGGCGGCAATGCGGTTGATGCGGCCATCGCCACCGCTGCTTGCCTGACCGTAGTTGAACCGACCGCCAATGGCATTGGCAGCGATGCCTTCGCTATCCTGTGGATGAACGGTGAGATGCACGGGCTAAATGCCAGTGGGTGCGCGCCAAAGAGCATTTCCATCGAGAAGCTGAAGGAGCTCGGCCACAGCGAAATGCCCAACTTCGGGCCGATCCCGGTGACGGTCCCGGGCGCTCCCAGCGCCTGGGCCGCCCTGTCCAAGCGCTTCGGTCGCCTGCCTTTGTCAGAGGTGCTGCAGCCGGCCATCAACTACGCCGAAAACGGCTACCCCCTCTCGCCCACGCTGGGCAAGGCCTGGGCTGCGGGCTACGCGCGCTACAGCAGCATGACGGATCCGGTGTTCCAGCCCTGGATGGATACATTTGCCCCTGGCGGCAAGGTGCCGGGCATCGGCGAAATGTGGCGCTCACCCGGGCACGCCTCTACCCTGCGCTCGATCGCGGCCACCAATGCCGAGTCGTTCTATCGGGGGGAATTGGCAGAGCAGATCGCTGCCTTCATGGCCGAGCATGGCGGTTTCCTGACTGCCGAGGATCTGGCTGCCCATCAGCCGGAATGGGTCACTCCGGTGAGCGTCAACTACCGCGGCTATGATGTCTGGGAGTTGCCACCGAACGGTCAAGGCATGATTGCCCTGATGGCCCTGAACATTCTCAAGGGCTGGGAGTTCAGCGATCCAAACAGCGTGGAGACTTATCACCGCCAGATCGAGGCCATCAAGCTGGCCTTCGCCGACGGCATGAAGCAAATAACTGATCCAAAGCACATGCGTGTCAGCGTGGAGTCGCTGCTGTCCGAGTCGTATGGCGTCGCCCGCCGTCAGCTGATCGGCGAGCAGGCCTTGTCGCCCGAGCCGGGTGATCCACCACAGGGTGGTACTGTCTACTTGGCGGCAGCAGACGGGGACGGCAACATGATCTCCTACATTCAGAGCAACTACCAGGGTTTCGGCTCAGGCGTGGTCGTGCCGGGCACCGGCATCTCGCTGCAGAACCGCGGTCACAACTTCTCGCTCGATCCGGAGCATGCCAACGCTCTCGCCCCCGGCAAGCGCACCTATCACACCATCATCCCTGGCTTCTTGACCAAGGATAACCAGGCAGTCGGCCCGTTCGGCGTGATGGGCGGCTTCATGCAGCCGCAGGGGCATCTGCAGGTGATCATGAGCACCATCGACTTCCACCAGAACCCGCAGGCCGCGTTGGATGCGCCGCGCTGGCAGTGGATCAAGGACAAGACAGTCCAGGTGGAGCCGAGTTTCCCCAATCACATTGCCCAAGCGCTCGCGCGCAAGGGGCATCAGATTCAGCGGACCCTGGAAAGCGGTGGATTCGGTCGGGGTGAAATCATCTGGCGCGACCCGCAAAGCGGCGTGCTGGCTGCCGCCACCGAACCGCGCACCGACGGCCAAGTGGCCGCCTGGTAAGCAGACTGACGAAACCCAGAAGAGACCGCGGCAGCGTGCCCCGGTCTCTCTCTTTTTGCAGCCGACGCGGCAGCGCAGATCGTCTGTTGCCGGCTATCTGGCCAGCAAGGCGGCCAGGTTACGGGAAATCAGTCTATCCCGATATGCCTGAGTCTGGCCCAGCGACTCCAGCGTGGCCCGCGTCGACTGCGGCAGTTCATCGAAAGCAGTGCCGCTCTGCATCAAGTCGATCTCTTGCTCGGTGAAGGCATCTGTCACCTGCACCACATCAGCCCGGCCTCGATTTTCCGGGCAGGCGCCCTGGCAGCGCATGCAGCCGATCAGGGCGTTATGCCAGTGAGCGTCCAACCAGTCCGGGAACGGCTCAGCCGCTTCGTTGAAGTAGGTGATGCACCGCTCAGCATGGATGACCGTTCTATCCGCCTTGATACACTCAGTCGGGCAGGCGTGCACACAAGCCTGGCAGTCGTCGCAGGCGGCCATGCGCTCTGGCTCGCGCCAGCTATCCTGTTCGCACGGCATGTCAGAGATGAAAGCGACTAGACGGTGGTAGCTGCCGAAGCCGTTGACGTAAGAGATGTTGTTTCTCCCATAGGCGGCGAGTCCGCTGCGAACTGCCAACAGCTTCAAAGGCAGGCCGGCGCGCTCAAAATAGTATTGCTCGCGGCCGAGTACGTCCTCGAGCGTACGCTGCAGTCTATCAGTTCCCCGGGGGCTGTAGATCGGCGGAATGACGATCTGCCGTTCCTCACCTTGCCACTGGAACTGCAACTGGATGATCGGCTCTGGCAGGGCAATCACGATCAGTGACTGTGCCCCCACCAACTCGCTGGACTGACTGAACCTGAACCAGGACAGCCCAACCTGATACAACCCCTGATCCAGCACCCCGGAGGACAGCAGGCGTTTAATCTCTGCCTGCAGCTCAGCCACGTGTTCTACGGAGACAACCGCCCCCTGGAAACCATCTTCCCGCAGAGCTGACAGTAGTCGCTCCTGAATCCCCGACATCAACACCCTCCCCTTCTTCCTCTGGCGCATCTTAGTTACAATCACTTTTATCATGCTCATGCGTAACTGTCAATACTAGTTTTATTAGTTACACAGATGACTACAGAAGGAGACGGGAACTGCTCTCGCCTCCTTCCTCGTTTCGTGGTACCTCTGGCTCGCTTGCGCCTGTGACCATGGCCATCAGACCTCAGCCGGCGCTGATGATATCCTCCAAGTGCTTGTGTTGAGCCTGATAGAGGTCATAGTATTTCCCGCGCTCTGACAATAGCTGCCAGTGAGTGCCCTGCTCCACAATCTGCCCGTCATCGATGACCATGATCACGTCAGCATTGCGAATGGTAGAGAGCCGATGGGCAATCACAAAGGAAGTACGGCCTTGCAACAGCCGACTCATCGCCCGCTGGATCAGCCGCTCAGTCTCCGTGTCGATGCTGGAGGTTGCCTCATCCAGAATCAGAATGCGCGGGTCGGCCAGCAAGGCCCTAGCAAAGGCCAACAACTGACGCTGCCCGGTGGAAAGTGTACCCCCGCGCTCTTCGGTGGCTGTGGAATAGCCTTCGCTCAACTGGCTGATGAAGCCGTGCGCGTTCACCGCATCCGCCGCGGCCATGATCTGCTCCAACTCGGCCCCCAAGCGCCCATACTCGATGTTCTCCTGGATTGTGCCCGAGAAGATGAACGTGTCCTGCAGCACAATGCCCAACTGACTGCGATAGGACTGCAGGGTGACGTCGGTCAAGTCCCTCCCGTCCACACGGACAGAACCGGAGACCGGATCGTAGAAGCGGGTGAGCAGGTTGATGATCGTGCTCTTGCCTGCCCCGGTGGGGCCAACCAAGGCGACCGTTTGACCAGGTTCCACCCGGAAGCTGACATCGCTTAGGACTTTCTGTCCATCCTGATAACCAAAGGCTACCCGGTCGAACTCAACCAGACCCTCGATGGTCGGCATTTCCGCTGCGTCTTTGGAATCCACCACCTGCGGCTCGGTATCCAGGAACTCAAACACGCGGTGGGCAGAGGCCATCGCCCCGAGCATCTGGCTATAGATGCGACTGAAGGCACTGAGTGGCTGCCAGAACTTGTCGAGGTAGTTGACGAAGGCCCAGAGCGCGCCCACCGTGATGGCTCCGGCAATATACTCACGTGCCCCATACCAGAGCACCAATGCCGTGCCCAAGGCCCAAAGCAGGTCGAGCACTGGCCAGAACAGCACTTCCAGTTGCACGACGTTCATATAGGTCCGAAGCTTGTTCTCCACAATCTCCAGGAACTTGCGGGAGTTAATCTTCTGACGCGAGAAGACCTGAATTACCTGCATGCCGGTGATGCTCTCGTTCAAGTGAGCGTTGATCGTGCCCACCGCCTTGCGCACGCGCAGCCAGCCAGTGCGAAGGCGCAACTCCATCCTGGCCAAGAAGAGCAGCAGGAATGGCAGCATACCAAAGCAGAGCAAGGCCAGCTTCCAGTTCAGCATGAGCATGATGGCCACGATGCCGATCAGGCTGAGCAACTGGGTGAGCAACTGAATCACGCTGCCGTTGATGAACTGACTGATCACGTTCACATCGGAAGTGACGCGGGACATAATCTTGCCGACTGGCCTACCATCATAGAAGTCGAAAGATAACCTCTGGATGTGATCGAAGAGCTGCTTGCGCATCTCATAGAGGATGCGCTGTCCGGTCAGGTTGAGCACCCGGGTGTGCCAGCGAGCCAAGAACCACATCGCCACCCTAATCGCGAAGAACACCCCTACCAGGCGGCTGAGCAGAGCCAGATCCTTACCCTTAATCGCATCGTCCAGCACTGCCTTGACCAACATCGGCTCAGCCAGGTTACCGACAGTGACGACGAGCATCAGCACTAACACCAGACTCATTTGGCGCAAATGTGGCCGCATGTACCCGAGCATGCGCACCAGCTTGCGGCTGTCAAACCGCTCCTGTTGCTGTTCCTGTTCGTCCAGATCATAGGTGGACATTTGCACTCACCTCCCCCGTGGCTGCAGCTTCCAGCTGCACTGCGTCCGGCTCAGCCATCTGTCCCTCGTAGATACGACGGAAGAGACCGTGTTGGGCGAGCAATGCGCTGGGGGTCCCCGCCTCCGCGATTCGGCCGCCCTCCAGCACGAGCACCAAGTCGGCTCGCTTGATGGTGGACAGACGCTTGGCGATGATGATCGAGGTGCGACCAAACATCACTTCATCCAGAGCCGTCTGAATCAAATCCTCTGTCTGGCTGTCCACGCTGGAAGTAGCCTCGTCTAGGATGAGGATGGCCGGATCCATCAGGATTGCCCTGGCCAGAGCCACCCGCTGTTTCTGCCCGCCGGAGAGGCCAATGCCGCGCTCTCCCACCGGCGTGTCATACCCCTTCTCCAGCTTGCTGACGAACTCATCGGCCTGTGCCAACTTGGCGGCACGGATGATCTCATCCAGGCTGGCATCAGGACGCCCGTAGGCGATGTTCTCCTTGATGCTGGCCGAGAAGAGGAAAGTATCCTGTAGCACCATGCCGATCTGCTGGCGCAGGCTGGTAAGCGTGAACTCGCGCAGGTCCGTGCCGTCAAGCAAAACAGCGCCGGCAGTCGGATCAAAGAAGCGCGGCAGCAGACTGACCAGCGTACTCTTGCCCGACCCCGTCCCTCCCAGGACAGCAACTACTTTGCCTGCCGGTACGGCAAAGGAGATACTCGAGAGCACCTGCTCAGCACTGTCACTGAACCGGAAATCGACGTCGCAAAACTCGATATCGCCCCGCAGTTTCGGCGCCATAACTGAATCCGGAGTGTCGGCGATCAATGAGGGAGCATCCAGAATCTCAAACAGGCGCGGAGCAGCTGCCAGGGCCTGTTCGAGCATGTTGATCAGCCAACCCATGGAACGAATCGGCCAAATTAGCTTCCAGATGTAGCTCTGGAAGGCGATCAGCGTACCGACCGTGAGCGTACCAGCGATCACCTGGCGCCCACCCGCCCAGAGTAAGAGCACCACGCTCAGACCGGAGACGAAGTCGATCAGCGGGAGTGCGTTGGACTCAACAGCCACTCGTTTGACATTGGTATTGAAGAAGACGGTATTCTTCTGATCGAACTTGCTGATCTCGTGTTCCTCGCGGGCGAAGGCTTTCACCGTGCGCACACCGGAGACATTCTCCTGCAATACTGTGGTCAGCTTGGCCATCTCCTCCCGCACCTGTTTCCAGATGGGGCGAACCACCTTGTCGTAGCGTAGAACGATGAAGAACATCAGGGGAAAGACTGAGAGACTGACGAGCGTCAAGCGCACATTCAGGGTCAGGAGCATGATGATCACGCCAAGCATGGTCAGAATATTCTGGGCGAACAACATGGTTGCCCAGCCGGCCAGCCCAGTGACGCTCTCCACGTCTCCCGTGACGCGCGACATGATGTCGCCCGTCTTCTGCTTGCGGTAATACTCGTCGTGCATGTTCTGCAGATGATCGTGCAGGGCGACCTGTAGGTCAAGCGAGATGGCCTGACCGAGCAGTTCGGCATACCACCACTGGACGTAGTTGCAGATGCCCCGGAGCAGAAACAGCGCTACGTAACCAGCGGCAAGCAACACCACCAGCGAAATGGATTTATCGGGTATGGCCTTGTCAATCGCCAACCTGAGCAACAATGGGGTGGTCATCTCCAAAGCCATGAAACCAAGCAGCCCCAGCACCATCAGAGCCATCTTGCGCCAGTGTGGCGCCGCGTAGCGCATCAACCTTCTGAACGTCACCATGTGATCACCCCCCTCCTTCTAATTTACAGGACTATTCGGTACAGTCAATGACTTGCTGCGATTATGAACAGTCCTTTACCTCATTCGACATCGTCTTGGAGAAGTCCCTGTGCCTTGTGGCGCGCAGGCGAGAAGCTGCCGTACGGACTTTTGTCGGACACAGGCGAGATTGGGTGTCCAGCTGCCATGATTTCCACCCCTACCGTTGCCTGATCACGGCGACACCTGGGCGTGGCGGCGCCAACCCTGGGCAACGGGGCGAGAGTGAACACAGAGCCAATGATCTGCCTGGGCAAGCGGAGTGAGGCAGCGCCCGAGATCAGCCCCAATTAGTGCTTGCCTAGCAACAAGTCGGCAGGTATAATGTCAGAGAGTCTACAGCAAAGGGGGGATCTGGTATGGCTATGAAGGGGTTTGACACTGAAGCTTTTCTGATCATGCACCGCAGGACAGGATTCAAAGTCAGCGCCAAGGGAGTAGTGTATCCTTTTTTAGGCACCCAGGGTCCCTGCGCTGCATCCAATCAGCGGCTCTAGCTGGCCGTTATTGTTTGTGAACACGCAGGCCGCGGGTGTATGCCCGCGGCTTTTGTTGTTTGAGCATCGGCGTGCGACGCCGGCACTCAGCATGGCAGAAGAACCCACGGGCCGTTCGTCCGTGGGTTCTTTATGTCCTGCCGCTTCGGACCAAATCGAATTATCATCCCCGGCGGCGACCGTCAGCCACCGGGAAGAAGGAGGTTCAAAATGCAGAAGTATCTGATCACATCGCAACTCTCGGCCACAAGAGCCCTAGATGGCGGTCTTTTCTACATGCTCAGCGGCTATCTGCTGAAGCTGGCTCGGTTAGTGATCCTGCTCTTGCTCTGGCGTTCTCTGGCAGCGCAAGGAGCAGATCTCGGGGGATTCACGCTGTCAGCGCTGCTTGCCTATACACTGCTGGCATCAACTCTCAGTGAACAACTGAGCATCGTCACCCCCGCTACCACCGCCTTCTGGGAAGGCTCCATCATCTCGCGCTATCTAAGACCGCTACCAGTGCTTGCTCAGATGATGGCGGAGACAGTGGGAGGATGGCTGCCGGGACTCGCACTTTACTCATTGCCAATGTTGGTCATCTCGCCGTTACTTGGCATCAGCCTGGGGGCGCCGGCGCTGGCCAATGGCCCGGCCTTTCTGTTCAGCCTGCTGCTGGGCATTTCACTGGGTTTCGCCATCGACTTTCTGTTCGCCGCACTGGTGATCTACATCAAGAACGCCAGCTACCAAGCCTACTCCATCCGCCGGGCGATCACCCAGCTGTTTTCCGGGGCGGTGATCCCGTTCGCCCTCCTGCCCTGGGGGATTGGCTCGGTATTGGAGCTCTTACCTTTCGCTTCCGTGGCCAGTGCGCCGTTGCTCATCTTCGTCGGCACAGGTGACCCCCTGCGGCTGATCGGCCTGCAACTCGTCTGGAATGTGATCCTCTGGCCAGTCACCCTGGTCGTCTTCCGCCGGAGTCAAGAAAGGATGGTGTCCTATGGCGGCTAACCTGCGACGCATCTGGCAGCTCTGGGGCATCTATGCGAAGCTCGACCTGCTCTGGTTTCTGCGAGACACCAAGTACTGCGTCAGCGCCATTCTGGCTGACATCGTCTCCAACTTTTCCGCTATCGCCGGCGTCTTCCTGCTGGCAGAGCGCTTCGGAAACATCGGCGGTATGACCGCAGACCAGATTCTGTTCATGCTGGGATATGCATCGGTGGTGGATGGAGTGATCCTGATGTTCTTCAACATGAACAACATCGCCTGGATCAGCCGTCTGATCGGCAGAGGGCAACTGGATCACCGCCTGATTCAGCCTGTCCCACTCTGGATGCAGTTCTTGACCGAAGGCTTCATCCCGGTTTCGGGGAACAGCATGCTGCTCTGTGGACTGGGAATCAGCGGCTACGCTTTGCAGAAGCTGGGCCTGTCGGTCGGGCTGGGATGGATTGGACTGTTTGCGGCCAGCGTCATCGGCTCAGTGGCCATCATCCTCAGTTACTCCTATATCGCCGGCAGCTTGGCCTTCTACGCACCGGTGGCAGGCGAGGAGATCTCCACCACCGCCATCGGCCTGTTTGGCGCCCTGAAGACATTCCCTATCGGTGGGCTCAGTCTGGCGGCCAAGGGGCTGCTCTGCACCATCGTGCCCGTGGGGCTGGCCGCCTGGTTCCCGGCCAGCACTCTGCTCGGTCAGTCACCGAGCGGGCTGCCGGATTCCTTACTGGTGATTGTGACCATCACACTTGCGCTGCTGGCAGCGACACTGTTCAGGAAAGGACTGAAACACTATGCCAAACGTGGCTCTATTAGATACCATGACCGCGGCCACCGCCGTTAGTCTGGATCGAGTCAACAAGGAGTTCGTGCAATGGCAGCGCTCCGGACGCATGCAGGATGTGTTGCGCAACTTGGTCAAGCCGGAGAAGCGGGTCATCGCCGCCCTGCAGGATGTATCCCTGAGCATTGCCAAAGGAGAGTTCGTGGCCTACGCTGGCGCCAACGGGGCGGGCAAGAGCACCACCATCAAGATTCTCTCCGGCATCATGCAACCAACCAGCGGGCAAGTGAGCGTGCTGGGCATGAATCCGGAGCGGAACAGAGTGGAACTGATGCGGCGCATCGGGGTGGTCTTCGGCCAACGCACCGAACTCTGGTGGGATCACCCGGTTTCGGTCAGTTTTGAATGGAAGAAGGCCGTCTGGGACATTCCGCATCCGGTCTACCGCGAGCGGCTGAAACTGGTCACTGAACTGCTGGAACTGGGTGACCTGCTGAAGACATTCTCCCGGGAACTGAGCCTGGGGCAGCGCATGCGTGCAGACCTGGGACTGATGTTGCTGCACGACCCGGAACTGATCTTCCTGGATGAGCCGACGCTGGGGCTGGATGTGCTGGCCAAGCGCCAGATGATCGACTTCCTGAAGCGCATTAACCGCGAGCAGGGGACGACCATCGTGGTCACCAGCCACGACATGGATGACCTGGAGGAGATGGCCGAGCGCATCGTCCTGCTTTCCCGCGGGCAGATCGCTTTTGACGGCAGCTTCGACCAACTGCGCGAACTGACCGGCAGCCTCTGCCGCATTCGCCTCACCTTCCAGGGCGATGTGCAACCGCTCGGCATTGGCACCCTGCGCTCCGTCGACCGCAGCACCAGTGAGCACGAGTTCGATACAGCCGTCATCCCGGTGAAAGATGTGCTGGCCGAGATCTCTCAACTGGATGGCGTGATCGACATCGAGATTCGCAAAGCCCCGATCGAACAGATCGTGGCCGAGCTGTACACCAAGTGGCGCTAAAGCAAAGCGAGGGTGGAACGGGGGGACTGTCCC
>JAEZJZ010000074.1 GCA_023436245.1 Bacillota bacterium
AGGAGGGTAATTAGGAATGGCAAAGAAGAAGTACGAGCGCACGAAACCGCATGTAAACGTAGGTACCATCGGTCATATCGACCATGGTAAGACCACGTTGACGGCAGCCTTGACCACAGTCCTGTCCACCGTTGGCGGAGCACAGAAGACCGCTTACGACCAGATCGACAAGGCACCGGAAGAGAAGGCACGTGGAATCACGATCAACACCGCTCACGTGGAGTATGAGACCGAAAAGCGTCACTACGCCCATGTGGACTGCCCGGGCCATGCCGACTACATTAAGAACATGATTACCGGTGCAGCGCAGATGGATGGCGCCATCCTGGTGGTATCCGCTGCTGACGGTCCGATGCCGCAGACCCGCGAGCACATCCTGTTGGCTCACCAGGTGAACGTACCGCACATCATCGTCTTCCTGAACAAGGCTGACATGGTTGATGATCCTGAGCTCTTGGAGTTGGTTGAGATGGAAGTGCGCGAGCTGCTCTCCAGCTACCAGTATCCTGGCGATGATACCCCCATCGTGGCCGGTTCTGCGCTGAAGGCACTTGAGTGCGGCTGCGGCAAGCGCGACTGCGAATGGTGCGGCAAGATCTGGGAGCTGATGGATGCAGTTGACAGCTACATTCCGACCCCAGAGCGCGAAGCAGACAAGCCATTCTTGATGCCGGTGGAAGACGTGTTCACGATCACCGGTCGCGGCACCGTGGCTACCGGTAGAGTAGAGCGCGGCACCGTCAAGGTTAGTGACGAAGTAGAAATCGTCGGTTTGCGCGAGGATTCCCGCAAGTGCGTCGTCACCGGCGTGGAAATGTTCCGCAAGCTGCTTGACCAGGCCCAAGCCGGCGACAACGTTGGTCTCTTGCTCCGTGGCGTAGACCGCAAGGAGATCGAGCGTGGCATGGTCTTGGCTAAGTCCGGGTCCATCAAGCCGCACACCAAGTTCAAGGCTGAAGTGTACGTCTTGAAGAAGGAAGAGGGCGGCCGTCATACCGCATTCTTCTCTGGCTATCGTCCGCAGTTCTTCTTCCGCACCACCGACGTGACCGGCAGCATCGCATTGCCGGAAGGCGTTGAGATGGTCATGCCTGGCGACAACATCACGATGGTCATTGAACTGATCACTCCGATCGCCATGGAGAAGGGCGTACGTCTCGCGATTCGCGAAGGCGGCCGCACCGTTGGTTCCGGCGTGGTCACTGAGATCATCGAGTAGTATAGGGTTGCTGGTCAATCAGATATAGGGTACTGCGGCCGGCCAGGCCGCAGTACGCCCTATTTTTTTGTCAGGTCAGCCTGACTTTTGGGCCTGACAAGGTGATGACGCGGGAGGTTGCTCGTGGCGGCCATGTCGCCAAAGGAAATTCCCGCTGAGCAGGTCGGCTATCTAAGCTGGCGAGCGAGAATAGGGCTAATCAACCTGAAAGGTCTACGAAGGAGGGGAATCAAGTACATGGCACAGCAAAGAATTCGGATTCGGCTGAAAGCTTTTGATCACAAAGTTTTGGATCAGTCTTCCGAGAAGATCGTGGAAACGGCCAAGAAGACTGGCGCACAGGTGGCTGGGCCCATTCCGTTGCCCACCGAGCGTTCCATCTACACTATCCTGCGTGCTCCACACGTGGAAAAGGATATTCGCGAACAGTTTGAAATGCGTACCCATAGGCGTCTGATTGATATCTTGGAGCCTACTCCGAAGACTGTGGACGCTCTGATGCGGTTGGACCTGCCGGCTGGCGTGGATATCGAAATTAAGCTTTAGTTTTTTGCGCATCAGTAGCCACTCGTCGTTGTCAAGTCGGCGAGAGAAATTCGTTTTCGGAGGTGGCACACATGGATAAAGCAATTCTTGGCAAGAAGCTGGGGATGACCCAGATGTTCACGGAAACCGGTGAAATGATTCCCGTAACCGTGATTCTAGCCGGCCCTTGCCCCGTCGTGCAGGTCAAGAACCTGGAGCGCGACGGCTACCAGGCAGTACAGGTGGCATTCGATCCGATTGCAGACCGTAGGCTGAACAAACCGAAGCGCGGACACTTCGCCAAGGCGAGCGTCGCCTCTCATCGCGTGCTGCGTGAGTTCCGTCTGCCGAACGCGGCTGGCTTTCAGGTAGGCGATCAGTTGAAGGCCGACGTCTTTGCAGTCGGCGAGGCCGTGGACGTAATCGGAATTTCCCGTGGTAAAGGATATGCCGGCGGCATCAAGCGCCACGGATTCCATCGCGGACCGATGAAGCACGGTTCAAAGTATCATCGTGGCGTCGGTTCCCTGCAGGCCCGCGACTCCTCCCGCGTTTGGAAGGGCCGCAAGTTGCCTGGTCATCTCGGATCTGTCCGCCGCACCGTACAGAATCTGCCCGTGGTCAAGGTTGACGTCGAGCAGAATCTGATCTTGGTACGGGGTTCCGTGCCCGGTGCTAAGGGCGGAATCGTGACAATTAAGAACTCTGTCAAGTCCTAATACGCTTTGACAGTTGCCGAAAGGAGGAGTCATTCGTGCCTACAGTTGATGTGCGTAATATGCAAGGCGGAGTAGTCGGCCAGATCGATCTGAACGACAACGTCTTTGGTATTCCTGCTAATGAACATGTGATGCACTTGGCGGTAGTCAGGCATCTAGCCTCACTGCGCCGCGGGACACATGACACCAAGACCCGTTCTGAGGTGCGCGGGGGCGGAAGGAAGCCCTGGAAGCAGAAAGGCACCGGTCGTGCCCGTCAGGGTAGTCGTCGTTCTCCTCAGTGGAAGGGAGGCGGTGTTGTCTTTGGCCCTACCCCTCGCAGCTACACGCTGGGTATGCCGAAGAAGGTGCGTCGCCTGGCACTGCGGTCTGCCTTGTCCAGCAAGCTTCAGGATGGTCAGTTGATAGTCTTGGACGATCTTACGTTCAATGCACCGAAGACCAAGGACATGCTCGCGGTGATGGCAGCCCTCTCCGTGAACAACGCTCTGTTCGTGACCGGGGAGCTGTCGGGGAATGTGGAGCTTTCCAGCCGCAATATTCCTGGCATCCTGGCTGTCGATTCCAACAACATGAATGTGTATAACGTGCTTAAGCACAAAGTAGTCATTCTTACCCGCGATGCAATCGCTAGGGTAGAGGAGGTGCTGGCCTAATGCGTGAAGCAAGAGACATCATTCTTCGCCCGATAGTCAGCGAGCGCAGCACCGAAATGATGGAGGACCGCAAGTACACCTTCGAGGTGCGGCTCGACGCGAACAAGGTGGAGATTGCCAAGGCTGTGGCGGAGATCTTCAAGGTGAAGGTGGAATCCGTGAACACGATGCGCGTGTTCGGTAAGCTGAAGCGCAATCGTTACGGGTATCATCGCACTTCTACCTGGAAGAAGGCTATCGTAACTCTGACCAAGGATAGTAAGACCATTCCGATTCTAGAGACGGTTTAGTCAGGGAGGGACGATCAGATGGCTATTAAGAAATTCAAACCAACGTCCCCGGGACGCCGGTTTATGTCGATCTCGGCCTTTAGCGAGATCACCAAGCACGAGCCAGAGCGTTCGCTGTTGGCTCCGCTCACCAGCAAGGCAGGGCGTAACTTCCAGGGCCGCGTGACCATCAGGCATCGTGGCGGTGGCCACAAGCGCCAATACCGCATCATCGATTTCCGCCGCAACAAGGATGACATTCCGGCCAAGGTGATCGGTATTGAATACGACCCCAACCGTTCTGCCAACATCGCTCTCTTGAGCTATGCAGACGGCGAGAAGCGCTACATCCTTGCACCGGTTGGTCTCACTGTTGGTAGTGTCATCGTTTCAGGTGAGAAGGCTGACATTTTCCCGGGGAACGCGTTGCCGATCAGGAGCATTCCGGTTGGTACGATGATCCACAACATTGAGCTGAAACCCGGCAAGGGCGGGCAGTTGGTCCGCGCTGCCGGTGCAGCCGCCCAGCTGATGGCCAAAGAGGGCGCGTACGCCCATGTGCGTATGCCTTCGAACGAAATGCGCCTAATCCATGTCAACTGCCGCGCCACAATTGGCCAGGTAGGCAACCTGGATCACGAGAACATCTCCACCGGTAAGGCCGGTCGCACTCGCTGGATGGGTCGGCGTCCTACCGTGCGCGGTGTGGTCATGAACCCGGTCGACCATCCGCACGGTGGTGGTGAAGGTCGCGCTCCGATTGGACGTAAGTCTCCTGTGACCCCTTGGGGTAAGCCCACCTTGGGTGCGCGCACTCGCAAGAAGAAAAAGGCTAGCAACAAGTACATCGTTAGGCGCCGCAAGCCGTAAGGCGGCGTGAGCTGGCAGTAAGAAAGGAGGCAACTACATGTCCAGATCTCTGAAGAAGGGCCCTTACGTTGAGGAGCGCTTGCTGAAGCGCATTGACCAGATGAACGACAAGGGCGAGAAGAGAGTGATCAAGACCTGGTCCCGCAGTTCCACCATTTTCCCGGAAATGGTTGGACATACTATCGCTGTTCATGACGGACGCAAGCACGTCCCTGTTTATATCACCGAAGACATGGTCGGGCATAAGCTGGGAGAATTTGCTCCTACTCGCACCTTCCGTGGTCACGGTAATCATACCGAGCGTTCAACCGCGCTGAAGTAAGTGAGGAGGGAACAGACGCATGGAAGCTAAGGCGGTAGCGAAGCACATCCGCATCGCACCCCGCAAGGCCAGAATCGTGATTGACCTGATTCGCGGCAAGAGCGTGGGCGAAGCATTGAGCATCTTACGCTATACCCCCAAGGCAGCTTCTGAGCCGATCGAGAAAGTCGTTCGCTCAGCAGCGGCTAATGCCGAGCACAACTACAACCTGGACATGGATAAGCTGTATGTCGCAGAGGCTTACGTCGATGTCGGACCGACCTTGAAGCGGTTTCATCCTCGCGCCCAGGGTCGTATCTACTCCATTTTGAAACGCTCCTGCCACATCACAGTGGTTGTGAAAGAACGGTAGAAGGAGGGAACTAGCAAGTGGGTCAAAAGATTCACCCCAAGGGACTACGGGTTGGCATCATTCGAGACTGGGATTCTAAGTGGTACGCCGAGAAGAACTTTTCCGCCTACCTCTTGGAGGACTATAAGATCCGCCAGTTTTTGAAGGAGAAGCTGTTCGCAGCCGGCATTTCACACATCGTGATTGAGCGCGCCGGTAACGTGCTGCGCACCTTCATTCACGCGGCCAAGCCAGGTATGGTCATCGGTCGTGGTGGCACTGGTGTGGAAGAGCTGCGTACTGCCTTGGAAGGCATGACTGGCAAGCAGGTTTACGTTAACGTGATCGAGATCAAGAGCCCTGAACTCAGTGCTCAGTTGGTTGCAGAGAACATTGCGGCCCAATTGGAGCGCCGGATTAGTCATCGGCGTGCCAATCGGCAGGCCATGATGCGTACGATGCGCGCCGGCGCAAAGGGTATCAGAATTAGTGTTGCCGGTCGCCTGAATGGTGCTGAAATCGCCCGCTCTGAGTGGGTTAGGGAAGGCACGATTCCGCTGCATACGTTGCGCGCAGATATCGACTATGCTGTCGCTACGGCGCATACCACGTACGGTCAGATCGGCGTGAAAGTCTGGATATACAAAGGAGAAGTTCTGCCGAAGGCTAAGAACAGAACGGCGGAAGGGGGCGAGTAATCATGTTGATGCCAAAACGAGTTAAGTATCGCAAGACTCATCGTCCGTCGGTTAAGGGCAAGGCCAAGGGCGGTACGGAGATTGCATTTGGCGAATATGGTTTGCAGGCATTGGAAGCAGCCTGGATTACCAGTCGACAGATCGAGGCGGCCCGTGTGGCCATGACTAGGTTTGTCAAGCGTGGCGGTAAGGTCTGGATTAAAATCTTCCCGGATCAGCCCATCACACAGAAGCCAGCTGAGACCCGTATGGGTAGTGGAAAGGGTTCACCTGAGTACTGGGTGGCAGTAGTCAAGCCAGGCCGGATCCTCTTTGAAATGGCCGGCGTGGACGAGACTACCGCCAAGGACGCCATGCGACTTGCCGCTCATAAGTTGCCCATCAAGACCAAGTTCGTAACTCGCAAAGACATGGGTGGTGAGATAAATGAAGGTTAAAGAGATTCGTGACATGTCCGAAACGGAACTCAAGCAGAAGCTTGACGACCTGAAGGATGAGCTGTTCAACCTTCGTTTCCGTTCAGTGACTGGTCAACTGGACAACCCGATGCGCATCAATGAGGTGCGTAAGTCAATTGCCCGCATCCAAACGGTGTTGCGGGAGCGGGAATTGCACATTAGCTGATGGGAAGGAGGCGTGAAATCTTGCAGCGTAATCTACGCAAGGTTCGTCAAGGCGTTGTCGTCAGTGACAAGATGGAGAAGACAGTTGTGGTGGCCGTGGAAACAATGCTTCAGCATCCGCTTTACAGTCGGACTGTGAAGAAGACCACCAAGTTTAAGGCACATTGCGAGGACAATTCTGCCCACGTGGGAGATGTCGTTCGCATCATGGAGACTCGTCCACTCAGTAAGGACAAGCGCTGGCGCGTTGTCGATATCGTCAAGAAGGCTGAATAGCGCCAGGTCACCAGAAGGGAGGCTCGGAGCATGATCCAAAATGAGACCCGGTTGCGCGTGGCAGACAACTCTGGTGCCAAGGAGATTCTCTGCATTCGTGTTGTTGGCGGCCACAAGCGCCGGTATGCTAATATTGGTGATATCATCACCGCCACAGTGAAAGAAGCCACGCCCGGCGGAGTTGTTAAAAAGGGCGATGTGATCAAGGCTGTTGTAGTCCGTTCCAGTTTCGGTGTTCACCGCAAAGACGGATCCTATATCAGGTTTGATGAGAATGCTGCCGTGATTATTGACACCCAGGGCAACCCCCGGGGGACCCGCATTTTCGGGCCGGTTGCACGCGAGCTTCGGGAGAGAAACTTCATGAAGATCGTCTCCCTGGCGCCAGAAGTGCTCTAAGGCCAGGAAGGGAGGAGGTCCAGAATGAGTCAGCATAAGCTGCATGTCAAGAAGGGCGATTCCGTAATCGTTCTTTCCGGTAAGGACAAAGGCAAGAAGGGTAAGGTACTAGCTGCCTATCCTCAGGAAGGTAAGGTCTTGGTTGAGGGAATCAACATCGTCACCAAGCACCGCCGGCCGACGCCTACGATGCAACAGGGCGGCAAGGTCAAACAGGAAGCACCGATCTATGCCGCTAAAGTGATGCTTCTTTGCCCAGCTTGCAAACAACCCACTCGCACTGCCCATCGGATGTTGGACAACGGCGAGAGCGTACGTGCCTGCAAGCGGTGCGAAGAGAACATCGACAAGTAATCAGGAAGGGAGGGCTAGGCTGTGCCAAGGTTGAAAGACAGGTATATAAGCGAAGTCAGGCCAGCGATGCAACAGAAGTTTGGCTATCAGAACATCATGGAGACCCCACGCTTGGAAAAGGTCGTTATCAACATGGGCGTAGGTAAAGCCATCAGCAGCTCCAAGATTTTGGACGCCGCTGCGCAGGACCTGGCCACGATCTCTGGTCAGAGGCCAGTAATCACTCGTGCTCGTCAGTCAATCTCCAACTTCAAGCTGCGCGAAGGAATGCCCATCGGGGCAAAAGTCACCTTGCGCGGAGACCGGATGTACGAGTTCATGGATAAGCTGATGAGTATCAACTTGCCTCGCGTTCGTGACTTTCGTGGCGTGTCGCCGAAATCTTTTGATGGCAGAGGCAACTATACTCTCGGGGTGAAGGAACAACTGATCTTCCCAGAGATTGAGTATGACAAGGTTGAGAACATCCAGGGCATGGACATCACTGTTGTGACCACAGCCCGCACCGACGAAGAAGCCAAGGCGCTGCTGGAGTTCCTCGGTATGCCGTTCCGTCAGTAGAGAACTCAGTACCAACTGATAGTTGTCATGCAACTATCACCTTATTTGGATCACAAGTCTGAAGACTTGCTGAGGAGGGACAAGTGTGGCAAAGAAGTCAATGATTCTGAAGCAACAGCGCGATCCCAAGTTCTCGACCCGGGGCTATAACCGGTGCAAAATCTGTGGTCGCCCTCATGCTTACATGCGTAAGTTTGGCATCTGCCGTATTTGCTTCCGTGAACTGGCTCACGAAGGGCAGATTCCGGGAGTAAAGAAGGCTAGCTGGTAGCCACCAGCACACGGGAAGGAGGTTGTTCTGGTAAATGGTAATGACGGATCCTATCGCTGATCTGCTCACGCGGATTCGCAACGCCAACATCGCTTACCATGAAACGCTGGATATTCCTGCGTCCAAGATGAAGCAGAGCGTACTGCAGGTGCTCAAGGACGAAGGATTTATCCGTGATTTTGAATATATCGAGGACGGCAAGCAAGGGGTTCTGCGCCTGCAGATGAAGTACGGTGCGGGAAAAGAGCGCGTGATCTCCGGACTCAAGCGCATCAGCCGCCCCGGTCTTCGGGTTTACGCTCGCCGTGACGAGATTCCGCGGGTCCTGGGGGGCCTCGGTATTGCCATTCTTTCCACGTCACGTGGGTTAATGACAGATAAGCAGGCTCGTCAAGCTGGCATCGGCGGCGAAGTCGTCTGCTACGTCTGGTAAGCAGTGCCATTGGCACTGCCTGGACTCTATTGAGATCGCAATGCCTTGCGGCATTGCTGGAGGAACAAGCTGATAGTTGCTCCGCAACAATCACTTCACTGAGATCGCAGTGTCTGCGACACTGCTAGAGGAACAAGCTGATAGTTGCATACGGTACGAGCCGATAGTTGCTGGCGCAACAATCGCCTTATTTAGGCCGCAAGTCCGAAGGACTTGCTCCGCAACAATCACTTCATTGAGATCGCAATGTCTGGTGACATTGCTGGAGGAGGTGCACAGATGTCACGTATCGGCAGAAGGCCAATCGCTGTACCGGCTGGTGTAGATGTTAAGATCGAAGGTGCCAGGATCACAGTGAAAGGCCCAAAGGGAACACTCACCCGCGAGCTTCATCCAGATATGCAGATCAGCCTGGAAGGTGGGGTCCTGACCGTTAACCGCCCGAGCGAGGAACAGCAGCATAAGGCCTTACACGGTTTGACCCGTACACTGGTGTCCAACATGGTTGAGGGTGTCACCAAGGGCTATGAGAAGCGGCTGAAGGCAGTTTCTGTCGGTTGGAGAGCAAGTGTGCAGGGCCAGAAGTTGGTTCTGAACGTTGGCTATTCTCATCCGATTGAGATTGATCCACCGGCTGGGGTAGAGTTCAAGACAGAGATGACGGTTCATCCGCCTTATGGCAACGTCCCGTTGATCATCATCTCTGGCATCGATAAGGAAGCTGTAGGTCAGATGGCTGCTTCCATTCGCAAGATTAGGGAGCCGGAACCTTACCTCGGCAAGGGTATCCAGTATGTTGGTGAAGTCATTCGCCGCAAGGCTGGCAAAACTGCCAAGTAAGCAAGGAACAAGCTGATAGTTGCGTAAGGTACGAGCCGATAGTTGCTGGCGCAACAATCGCCCTATTTGGACCGCAAGTCCGAAGGACTTGCTCCGCAACCATCACTTCATTGAGATCGCATGTTGCTGGTGCAACATGCTAGGAAAGGAGAGAACGAGCGGTGATCACTAGGCAAGATAAGAACGCGGTCCGGAAGATCCGTCATGCACGGGTGCGCAGGAAGCTGCAGGGCACCATGGAGCGGCCCCGGCTCAACGTTTACCGCAGTTCCAATCATATTTACACCCAGATCATTGATGATCTCACTGGCATGACTTTAGCTAGTGCTTCCACTCTTAGCCCGGAGTTGGCGGAGATGCGCCAGAGCGGAGGCAATGTAGAAGCAGCCAAGCGCGTTGGTGAGCTGATTGCCAAGAAGGCTCAGGAGCGCGGGATCACCAAGGTCGTTTTTGACCGCGGCGGCTATCTGTATCACGGGCGCATTGCGGCCCTGGCAGCGGCTGCTCGCGAGGCCGGCCTGGAATTCTAGGCAAGAAGGAGGGAAACACCATGGAGCGCATTGATCCGAATACTCTCGAGTTAACTGAACAAGTGATTAAGGTTAACCGCGTCGCCAAGACTCGTAAGGGCGGTCGCGATATGAGTTTCAGCGCCGTAGTGGCCGTTGGCGATAAGAATGGTCATGTCGGAGTTGGCCTCGGCAAGGCCAAAGAAGTAATGGACGCTATTCGCAAGGGCACGGAAAGCGCCAAGAAGAGCCTGGTTAAGGTTCCGATTGTGAAGACAACCGTCCCGCATGAGGCCATGGGCAACTTCGGAGCAGCCAAAGTTCTGATTAAGCCGGCTTCCGAAGGTACTGGCGTTATCGCTGGTGGTGCAGTCAGAGTGATCATGGAGCTTTCCGGCGTACGCGACGTTCTTACCAAGTCGCTCGGATCCTCAAACGCTATCAACTCAGCATATGCCACCATCGAAGGCCTGAAGCTCCTGAAACGTGCGGAGGACGTCGCGAGATTGCGCGGCAAGTCCGTTGAAGAATTGCTGGGCTAGGAGGGAACGAACGTGGCCAAATTGCAGGTTACTCTGGTCAAGAGCCCGATCGGCTATCCTGACCGGCAGCGTCTGACCGCCGAAGCATTGGGATTGCATCGTCTGCATCAGACCGTAGAGCATGACGACAGCCCTGCTATTCGCGGCATGGTCAAGAAAATTGCGCATTTGCTGAAGGTCTGCGAGACCGAAGCGTAGAAAAGACCGAAGGTTGGTCGCATTCCCGCGACCAAGCCTCTATGACACGGGTCGCAATCAGGCGACCAGGCCCGGATGATTCGGGTCGCATCTCATGCGGCCCCTACTAGGAGGTGCAATATGAATCTGAATGAACTGAGGCCAGCACCAGGCTCCACCAAGAAGCGCAAACGCGTTGGACGCGGTACCGGTTCGAGACACGGCAAGACCTCTACCCGCGGCTCGAAGGGTCAGAACTCCCGTTCCGGCGGTGGAGTACGCCCCGGCTTCGAGGGTGGTCAGTTGCCGATCCAGCGTCGCTTGCCGAAGCGTGGGTTTAGCAATGCCCGCTACAAGACCCAGTATGCGGTGGTCAATGTTGGCGATCTGGATGTATTTGAGAATGATGCAGTTGTTGATCTGCAGGCTCTCCGTCTGGCAGGTTTGGTCAAGGCCGTACATGACGGCGTGAAGGTTTTAGGCAATGGCGAGCTCAGCAAACGTTTGACTGTCCAGGCCGCAGCCTTCAGCGGCAGCGCTTTGGAGAAGATTGCTGCCGCAGGCGGCAAGGCCGAGGTGAACTAACGTGTTGGAAGCGATCCGCAACGCATGGAAGATCGCTGACCTGCGCAAGAAGATACTCTTCACACTGGGTATGTTCCTGGTCTTCAGGGTTGGCGCGCAAATTACTGCACCCGGTCTGGACCCGGATGCAGTGTCAGAGCTATTCACAAAGGGATTGTTTGGTTTCGTAAACCTGCTATCCGGCGGCGCGTTGGAGCAGCTGTCCATCTTTGCCTTGAACATCGGCCCTTACGTCACCGCATCCATTGTCATCAACTTGTTGACCATCATCATTCCCAGTTGGGAAAGGATGATGAAGGAAGGCGAAGAAGGCCGCAAGAAGATCGCTCAGTACACGCGTTATGCGACCGTCGTTCTAGCGTTCATCCAGGGATTTGCAACAGCTTGGGGCTTGCGTAACTCTGGGGCTGTGCTGAATACCTCTATTGGCGGGCTGTTGATGATCGCCACCGCCTTCACTGCCGGTACTGCCGTGTTGATGTGGATCGGTGAGTTGATCACAGAGAAGGGTGTCGGTAACGGTATCTCCTTGATTATCTTTGCCAACATCATCTCTCGACTGCCGAAGGGGCTCGTCTCCATCTTTGAAGCCGTCAAGGCGGGCACGTTGAATATCTTCATAGTCATTGTGTTGGCAATTCTGGCTCTGGCGGTCATCGCCGCTGTCGTCTATGTTCAGGAAGGCCAGCGCCGCATTCCGGTGCAGTATGCCAAGCGGGTGGTCGGACGGAAGATGTACGGCGGACAATCAACACACATTCCGTTGCGTATCAATCAGGCGGGCGTGATTCCGGTGATCTTCGCTTCGTCATTGCTGATGTTCCCGCAGATGTTGACGCAATTCATCAATCATCCTGTGGCTCAACGCATTGCCGGTTGGTTCGCGTATGGATCACCCTTGCACATCGTGCTCTACATCGCACTGATCATTGCCTTTGCCTATTTCTACACGTTCACGCAGTTTAACCCGCGGGACGTGTCCGACAATCTGAAGAAGCACGGCGGCTTCATTCCTGGATTGCGTCCGGGTAAGCCGACAACAGACTATCTCTACAAGGTAGTCAATCGCCTGATCTTGGTGGGCGCCGTCTTCCTCTCCGCGATCGTTCTTCTACCGTTACTGCTTAGCTCAGCTGTCAAGTACAACATCGGCTTGGGTGGTAATGCATTGCTGATCGTAGTCGGCGTTGCCCTGGAGACGATGAAACAAATTGAAGCTCAGATGGCAATCCGTCATTACGGCGGGTTCATGCGCTAAGCGGGGGTGTTAGCCTTGAAGATTATTCTGATGGGACCGCCTGGGGCCGGAAAAGGTACACAGGCCGTCCACATCTCAGAGCACTACCGTATCCCGCACATCTCCACAGGGGACATGTTTCGGGCAGCGGTTGCTGCCGGCACAGAGATGGGCAAGAAGGCCAAGTTGTTCATGGATCAGGGGCTGCTGGTGCCGGATGAAGTGACAATCGGCATTGTCAGGGAGCGGCTGGCTGAGGCTGACTGCGCCAACGGGTTTCTGCTGGACGGGTTTCCTCGTACGCTGGCTCAAGCCGAAGCGCTGGATCGCACACTGCAGGGCAACCCGATCGACGTGGCTCTGAACATTGAAGTGCCCCATGAGGAACTGATTCGGCGTCTGACTGGGCGACGGGTCTGTCGTTCCTGCGGCGCCACCTACCACCTGCAGTCCAAGCCGGCTCAGGTGGATGGTGTCTGCGACGTCTGCGGCGGTGAACTCTATCAGCGCGTTGACGACGAAATCGCGACCGTGAGCAACCGCTTGAGCGTTTACAGCAAGCAGACAGAACCGCTGGTGGCCTATTATCGGGCAGCAGGGAAGTTGGTTTCGGTTGCTGGCACCAAGGGGATTGATCAGGTCTTTCAGGAGATCATCGATCGCCTGCAAGCGTGGCAGTAGCCCCGGCGATGGGGAGACACCCAGACCAGCTTCTTTCAAGGCATTATCCCGGTTTGAAACGATCGCGAGTTGGCGATATTAATAGTATTGACAATTGGGCAGAAATTCCTGAGTTGTCCCCGGAGGTCCGAAAACCTGGCACACTCAAGTTGCCGGCGGCTTTCGGTGGAGTATCTGCACTGAGCGGTCAACGAAATTGCCACCTTGCAATCGACCAGACCATTTCCAAAGATCTGTTTTCCGGCTTACGCAAAGCACAGGAAAGCGTGGTAAGGGAGGTTCTAGTCTAGTGCCAAAAGGTGACGCAATTACGGTCAAAGGAACCGTTGTGGAAGCTCTCCCGAACGCTATGTTCCGGGTTGAGTTAGAGAATGGGCATAAGGTTTTGGCCCACATTTCCGGCAAGATCCGCATCAACTTTATTCGGATCCTTCCGGGCGACACAGTTACCGTTGAGTTGTCCCCGTACGACCTCACCAGGGGACGCATTCGTTACCGGGACAAATAGTGGTTAAGGAGGTTCTAAACAATGAAGGTTAGACCTTCGGTCAAGCCAATTTGTGAGAAATGTAAGCTTATCCGCCGCAAAGGACGCGTTATGGTCATTTGCGAGAATCCCAAGCACAAGCAGAAGCAGGGTTGATCGTTCGTCAGCGGCTGCACGAGCGATCAGAAGGACCTAAGACCAAGGCTACAATCCAGGAGGTGTAGAGCAAAGCATGGCTCGTATATCTGGTGTTGACTTGCCGCGCGATAAGCGGGTGGAAGTAGCCCTTACCTACATTTTTGGTATCGGCCCCAGCCGTTCCCGCGCCATCTTGCAGAAGACCGAGGTCAATCCTGACACTCGGGTGCGCGACCTGACAGAAGACGAAGTAGCTCGCTTGCGCGAGGTGATCGACAAGGAGTACCAAGTCGAAGGTGACCTCCGCCGTGAGATCGGCTCAAGTATCAAACGCCTGATCGAGATTGGTTGCTACCGTGGACTTCGTCATCGTCGCGGTCTGCCTGTACGGGGACAGCGCACGAAGACAAATGCGCGTACCCGCAAGGGTCGGGCCAAGACCGTTGGCGTACGTCGTAAGTAGCAAAGGGGGGAACTAAAGCTAATGGCTAAGAGAAAGGTCGCCGTTAAGGCGAAACGCCGTGAGCGGAAGAACGTTGAGTTTGGCATCGCTCACATTCGCTCGACTTTCAATAACACCATCGTGACCATTACCGACAAGGCCGGTAACGCACTTTCTTGGTCAAGCGCCGGCAATGTTGGCTACAAGGGTTCTCGTAAGAGCACCCCGTTTGCTGCCGGCATCGCAGCTGAGACCGCCGCCAAAGTGGCCATGGATCATGGCATGCGGGAAGTAGAAGTGCACGTCAAGGGCCCCGGTTCCGGACGTGAGGCTGCCATCCGTTCATTGCAGGCAACCGGCTTGGAAGTCAGCATGATCAAGGACGTCACCCCGGTTCCGCACAATGGTTGCCGTCCACCTAAGCGCCGCAGAGTATGATTTTGTCGAGAACGGAGGTGCAGGAATAAGTGGCTAATTACAATGGTCCCGTATGCCGTCTTTGTCGCCGCGAGGGCACAAAGCTGTTTCTGAAGGGAGCACGTTGCTACTCAGGTAAGTGTGCAGTAGATAGGCGTACCTACGCACCTGGCCAGCACGGTCAGGGACGTCGGGCTAAGGTTTCCGATTACGGTCATCAGCTTCGGGAGAAGCAGAAGGCTCGCCGCATTTATGGCGTGCTGGAGCGTCAGTTCCGTGGCTATTTCCAGAAGGCCGCTCACGCCAAGGGCGTCACCGGTGAGCGTTTGCTGCAGATTCTGGAACTGCGTCTAGACAACGTGATCTATCGTTTGGGCTTCGCTGATTCTCGCAACCAGGCTCGCCAGTTGGTCAATCACGGCCACTTCACCGTCAACGGGCGTCGGGTGGATATCCCGTCCTTCTTGGTGAAGGAAGGCGACCAGATTAGCGTGCGCGAGAGCAGCCGCAGTGCTACCTACTTCAAGGATCTGGCACTCGGAGACAGAGTCGTTCCAGAATGGCTCCGCTTGGATGCGGCCAATCAGGCTGGTTCTGTCGTCAGGGCTCCTAAGCGTGAGGACATTGACATTCCGGTGCAAGAGCACTTGATCGTAGAGAAGTACTCCAGATAGCAGGCACCCTCGTATAATCCTACCGGAGCAAGATGGGGAAACAAGGAGGGTTAACGCCACCAATGATAGAGATTGAAAAGCCGAAGATCGAATGCGAGTCAGTCAGCGAGGATAAGTCCTTTGGCAGATTCGTCGTGGAGCCGCTGGAGCGTGGTTATGGTACCACCCTGGGCAACGCCCTGCGACGCATCCTGCTTTCTTCCTTGCCAGGCGCGGCCATTACCTCGGTGAGAATTGAAGGGGTTCTGCACGAGTTCTCCTCCATTCCTGGAGTGGTGGAAGACACGACAGAGATCATTCTCAACCTGAAGGGCCTCCGCATACGTGTCCAAAGCGAAGAGCAGAAGACACTGCGCATCGAGAAGGTGGGAGAAGGCGTGGTCACTGGCGCTGACATTATCGCAGACGGCGACGTGACTGTCCTGAACCCGGAAACTGTCATTGCTACATTGGGCCGAGATGCTCGCCTGTTCATGGAAATGACGGCCGAGCAGGGCAGAGGGTATTCCCCAGCCGACCGCAACAAGCGTCCCAATCAGCCAATTGGAATCATTCCGATTGACTCCATCTTCACCCCGATCCAGAAGGTCAACTATCAGATTGAGAACACCCGTCGCGGGGATGTCACTGATCTGGATAAGCTGACGCTTGAGGTCTGGACGGATGGCAGCATTCGTCCAGATGAGGCAGTGAGCCTCGGGGCAAAGATATTGTCGGAGCATCTGGACATGTTCATCGGCCTGACTGAGCGTGCCAAGAATGAGCAGATCATGATTCAGAAGGACGAGGACGAAAACGACCGCGTTCTGGACATGACTATTGAGGAACTTGACCTCTCTGTTCGTTCTTACAACTGTCTGAAGCGGGCCGGGATCAACATGGTCTCCGAGCTGATTGAGAAGACTGAGGAAGACATGATGAAGGTCCGCAACTTGGGCAAGAAGTCACTGGAGGAAGTCCAGCTGAAACTAGCCGAGTTGGGACTGGCACTCAGAAAACTAGAGGATTGAACTGAAAACTAAGGGGAGGTGTTCTCCGTGCCATACCGCAAACTTGGCCGTCCGACCAACCATCGGCGTTCGATGCTGCGCAATCTGGTCACCAGCTTCTTGAACCATGGCCGCATCGAGACAACTGAGACCAGGGCCAAGACCGTTCGCACCATCGCAGAAAAGATGATCACTCTCGGCAAGCGAGGAGATCTGCACGCCCGCCGGCAAGCCATGGCTTACATCTTTGATGAGTCCGTGGTCACCAAGCTTTTTGCTGAGATTGCGCCCCGTTACGCTAATCGCTCAGGTGGATACACGCGTATTGTGAAGACAGATGTCCGCCGGGGAGATGCGGCCCCCCTCGCTATTCTCGAATTGGTAGAGTAGTCACCAAGGAGGGATCGCCGTGTCCGCTATCATCCGGCTGACAGGTGTCAGCTTTGCCTACATGGGTGAGGGAGCTAAGCAGACGCAGGCGCTCAAGGACATTTCTCTGACTGTGGAACAAGGGGAATTCCTGGCCATCATTGGCCGTAACGGTTCCGGAAAGTCCACTCTAGCTAAACACTTTAATGCCATCCTTACCCCTACCTCAGGCGAGGTATGGGTGGATGGCATTAGCACTAGAGACGAGTCTCGCCTGTTTGATATCCGGCAGGTTGCTGGAATGGTCTTTCAGAATCCAGACAACCAGCTGGTGGCCACCATTGTAGAGGAGGACGTCGCCTTCGGCCCCGAGAATCTGGGGGTGCCGGCTGCTGAGATTCGGCAGAGGGTAGACGAGGCCTTGCGTTTGGTCGGCATGGATGCATACGCCGAGCACGCCCCACATCTTCTGTCCGGAGGGCAGAAGCAGCGTGTGGCGATCGCCGGCGTATTAGCCATGCACCCCAAAATCCTTATTCTGGACGAGTCTACTGCTATGTTGGACCCCGTTGGCAGGCGTGAGGTTCTGGAGACTGCCATCCGCTTGAATCGCGAACAGGGGATGACGGTCGTTTTGATCACTCATCACATGGACGAGGCTGTGCAGGCCGATCGAGTGATTGTGATGAGTGATGGGCAGGTCGTCATGCAAGGTAGCAGCCGACAGGTGTTTCAACAGATCGATCTGCTGCACTCGCTGGGATTGGATGTTCCCCAGGTTACGTCCCTGGTGCGGGAGCTCTCAGTTGCCGGAATGCCTTTGTCGGCGGACTTGTTAACAGTGGAAGAGTTGGTGAACGGTCTATGCCAATTGTTGTTGAAAAACTGAGCTATATCTACGGGGAAGGTACCCCATTTCAGATCAAGGCGCTGGACGAAGTCAGCTTCTCCATCCAGGAAGGCGAGTTCATCGGCATCATTGGTCAGACCGGCAGTGGCAAGTCGACTCTGATCCAGCACTTGAACGGGCTGATCAAGCCGGCTTCCGGAAAGGTCATGGTAGATCAACACGACCTAACCGAGAGAGGCGTTGACCTGCGGGCTGTGCGCCAACAGGTAGGTCTGGTCTTTCAGTATCCGGAGCATCAGTTGTTTGAGGAGACGGTGGCCAAGGACGTGGCATTTGGGCCAAAGAACTTGGGGTTACCCGGCGAGGAAATCGGGCGGCGAGTGGAACAGGCTTTGACGCAAGTGGGCCTCTCTTTGCAGGAGATCGGGCAACGCTCGCCCTTTGAACTCTCCGGCGGCCAAATGCGCCGCGTCGCCATTGCCGGTGTGTTGGCCATGCGACCCAAGGTGCTCATTCTGGACGAGCCGACTGCCGGGCTTGATCCCAGGGGCAGAGAAGAACTGCTCGCGGAACTGACCGCCCTCCATCGTCGAGACGGACTGACGGTGGTGCTCGTTTCCCATAGCATGGAGGAGATTGCTCGCGTAGCGTCGCGGCTGATCGTGCTGCACCAAGGAAGAATCTTCGCTGACGGCACTCCCCGTGAGGTCTTTGCTCTGGACAAGGAGCTCCGCCAGATCGGGCTGGGGACTCCCCAAGTGACCGAGTTGCTGCAAGCTTTGCGCGAACGGGGACTGGAGTTACCCCAGGTTGCCCTCTCCGTCACAGAAGCCAAGGATCTGATTCTCGAGCTCTGGCAGAGGAGGGCAAGAGGATGAGCGTACTCAAGAACGTAACCATTGGTCAGTACTACCCGGGGGATTCGGCAGTGCATCGTCTGGACCCTCGCACCAAACTCATTCTCAGCTTCGCATTCATTCTGGTGCTGTTCCTGGTGAAGGGCTTTTTGGCCTACCTGACGTTTGCCGTCCTGGTGGTGCTAGTCACCAACTTGGCGAGAGTCCCACTGAAGATGATTCTCCGCGGACTCAGGCCTTTGACCTTCATCATTGCGTTGACCGTGATCCTGCACCTCTTGACCACCCGAGGGGGAGTAACCCTACTCACGTTCTGGATCATCCGCATAGATAGCCAGGGCGTCGTGCAGGCCATCTTCCTGGCGGCACGCCTAATGCTCTTGGTGACAGCCACATCACTGCTCACGCTGACTACATCGCCGATCGCCCTCACCGACGGCTTGGAGCGGCTGCTCCGGCCCGGACAGCGCGTCGGCATACCGGCTCATGAGCTGGCCATGATGATGACCATTGCATTGCGCTTCATTCCCACGCTGATCGAAGAGGCCGACAAGATCATGCGCGCCCAGATGGCGCGTGGAGCCGACTTTGACACCGGTGGCTTTCTGCAGCGTGCGAAGAGCCTCTTGCCGCTCTTGGTGCCGCTCTTTGTCAGCGCTTTCCGGCGGGCCGATGAACTGGCTATGGCGATGGAGGCGCGTGCCTACCGCGGCGGCCAGAACCGCACACGCATGAAGGTGTTGCGTTTCTCCAGCCTTGATGCCTGGGCAGTGCTGTTGTCCATCGGAGCCTTTCTGGCCGCCTGGCGTATTGGGCTGTATGCATGAGTAGCCCTGAGCGGAACATCAAGTTGGTGGTGGAGTATGACGGAACCGAGTGGCATGGGTGGCAGGTGCAGAAGAACGCGAAGACAGTGCAGGGCGCCCTGGAGCAGGCGCTCGGCCTGATCACCAAGGGTGCGGTCAGCATCACCGGCGCTTCGCGTACCGATGCCGGCGTTCATGCTCGGGGGCAAGTCTGCAACTTCCGCACCACCAGTCGCATCCCAGAGGAAAAGTGGTCAGCCGCCGTCAACTCATGCTTGCCTCCTGGGATTGCGGTCGTCGCGGCCAGCGAAGTAGCGCTGGATTGGCATGCCCGCATTCATGCCAGGGGAAAGCTCTACAGTTATCGCATCAACACCCGCGAGGCGCCTTTGGCCATGGAGCGCAGATTCGCACTCCATTACCCGCACGCGCTTGACGTCACAGCCATGCAGACGGCAGCGCTTTGTCTGGTGGGAGAGCATGATTTTGCCGCTTTCCAGGCGGCTGGCAGCTCCGTCAAGGACACAGTTCGTACCATTCACGAGCTCAAGATAACCGCTGACCAGCACGACCTGCTGCTCACCGTCTCCGGTAACGGCTTTCTCTACAACATGGTTCGCATCATTGTGGGTACACTGCTCCTGGTGGGCAACGGTAAGCTGTCTGCCGGAGCCATGCAGCAGATCCTGGCGGGCCGCGATCGGAGCCACGCTGGCCCCACCGCCCCCGCACACGGCCTTTGCCTGGAGCAAGTCCTCTACGACTGAATATTCGGGGACGGTTCTCGATTATTCACTTTGAATATTCGGGGACAGACTTCCGCCGCCACAGAAAACGCCCGCTTTGCCGGCTCGCCTTGACACTGACAATGGGCTGGGATAAAATATTTGTTGGCTTGGTGAGCCCCGAGCCAACCATATAGGCAGTGTGCCCTCCGTCTTTCACTCAGCAACTTAGCAGTTGAGATCGGGAGATATGATGCGGCTCCGCCACCATTTTAATTGACTTTGGAGGGAAAAAACCATGCGCACAACCTATATGGCCAACGCACAGGACACGACGCGCCAGTGGTTCGTCGTTGATGCTGAGGGCCAGACTCTCGGTCGCTTGGCCAGCGAAGTCGCGAGCATTCTGCGCGGCAAGCATCGGCCGACCTTTACTCCCCACTTTGATGCCGGCGATCACGTGATCGTGATCAATGTAGATAAGATCGTTCTGACCGGCAAGAAGCTTGACAACAAGCTTGCCTATCGCCATTCCGGTTATCCGGGCGGCTTCCGTGCAACGAACTACCGGACCTTGATGGAGAAGAAGCCGGAGTTCGTGGTGGAAAAGGCGATTAAGGGCATGTTGCCTCATAACCGTCTTGGACGGGCTATGGTCAAGAAGCTCAAGGTATACGCTGGACCGACTCATCCACACGCAGCACAACAGCCCACCGTGTGGGCCATTCGCGGCTAACCGGGGAAGGAGGGAATAACCCATGGCAAAAGTCTTTTACTATGGTACAGGTCGACGGAAACATGCGGTCGCCCGCGTCCGTCTGCTCCCTGGTACTGGCAATATCGTGATCAACGGTCGTTCCATCGATGAATATTTCGGTTTGGAGACCCTGAAACTGATCGTTCGTCAGCCGCTCACTCTGACCGACACTCTGGGCAAGTTTGACGTTTACGCCCGCGTGGAAGGCGGCGGTTTCTCTGGGCAGGCCGGTGCCATCCGGCACGGAATCTCCCGTGCATTGCTGCGCGTAGACGGCCAAATGCGTCCGGTGTTGAAGCCGGCTGGATTGCTCACTCGCGATCCACGCATGAAGGAGCGTAAGAAGTACGGTTTGAAGGCAGCTCGTCGGGCGCCTCAGTTCTCCAAGCGCTAAAGCATCCAGAGCGGAACCCTCTCCTCAAGGAGAGGGTTCCCTTTTTTTGATCTGATGTGCTGTTCCTATTTAGCACAGAATACTGAGGAGCGAAAAAGGCAGACATCGCGTGAAAGCAGGTGTACAGATTGAGACTGAAGGCGCAAGTGTTGCTCGTCATGCTGCTTATCCCCCTGGGCTTCACCTTCCCGCAGGCTGCCCAGAGTGCTAGCCTACCGTTGCTTGGACGGAGAATCGTGATCGATGCAGGCCACGGTGGGATAGATCCCGGCGCGTGCCGGGGAGACCTAGCCGAAGAAGCGATCGTCCTCGACCTGTCTTTGCAGCTTCGCGCCATGCTAGCCGCCGCCGGGGCGGACGTGCGCCTCACCCGCGAGACGGACAGAGACCTCTCAGATAGCGTACCGCTGGAACGCGCAGCCAGTCGCAAGCGCCGGGATATCATCGGTCGCGTCGATTTGGTGAACAAGTGGCAGCCAGATGTCTTTCTCTCCATCCACGTCAACGCCATCTCGGCCAGTCGCTGGCGGGGAGCACAGGTCTTCTCTCAGCAGCAAAACCCTCAGTCGGCCGCCCTGGCTGAAGCATTACAGGCTGCATTGCGACGCGTGCTGCAAAACACCGATCGGCAAGCAAAACCCGGAGACTATCGCATCCTGAACGACTCTGAGCCGCTTTCTGCGCTGCTGGAGGTCGGGTTCATCAGCAACCCGGAAGAGGCTCGGCTGCTGGCCGATCCTGGATACAGACAGCAAGTGGCTTGGGCTATTCTGAACGGCCTCCTGCATTGGTGGGGCACCCCGCTCCCAAGTGAGTGAATATCTGCTCTGCATATGCAGGAGTCTGTGTTGCGCAAGTGGAATCTAGTGGTAGCGGATGGCAAATACAATTGAGGGGGTCTTAGATGTATCCACGACTGGAAATCAACTTAAGCAAACTGCAGCAGAACGCTGCAGCGCTGGTAGCACAAGCAGCAGAACATGACATCGAGATCTGGGGGGTGACTAAGGTACTGCAGGGGCCGCCACCGGTGGCAAATGCCCTGCTGTCTGCTGGAGTGACAGCGATCGCAGAAGCGCGGGTTGGCAACCTGCAGCGCCTGCAGGCGGCGGGAGTCAGCGGTCGACGCGTACTGCTAAGGTTGCCAGCGCCGAGCAAGGCTCATCGGGTTGTCACTCTGGCTGACATCAGTCTGAACAGTCAGCTGCCCACGCTCAGGGCTTTGAACCAGGCGGCCTTGCGGGCAGGTGTCAAGCACGGCGTTCTGTTGATGGTCGATCTTGGCGATTTACGCGAAGGCATTTGGCCAGATGACCTGCCGAGCTTTGCCAAGCAGGCTGCACGATTTCCCGGACTCAGATTGCTCGGGCTGGGCACCAACTTGACCTGTTTCGGGGGCGTCATGCCTAGCCCGAGCAACCTGGGTCAACTAGTCAATCTGGCGCGTTACCTGGAGTCGCAGGGGATTATGCAAAGCCCGATCGTTTCCGGTGGCAACTCCAGTTCTTGGCGTATGCTAGAGCAGGGCCAGATTCCAAAAGGAATCAACAACCTGCGTCTCGGTGAGGCAATTCTCTTCGGTCGCGAGGCGCTGGAACGGGCGGCTATCCCTGGGTTGCACACTGACGCCTTCGTTCTCAGTGCGGAGGTGATTGAGGTGAACGTGAAGCCTTCTGTGCCCATCGGACGTATTGCCCAGGACGCCTTTGGCAATGTACCATCTTTCGTTGATCAGGGCATGAGGCGCCGCGCCATCTTGGCCCTTGGCAGGCAGGATGTTGAGCCGGAAGGGCTGCTGCCGCTGCAGCCTGGGGTGCAAGTGATCGGGGCCAGCAGTGACCACCTAGTGTTGGATACGACTGACTTCACGGGCGAAGTGATGGTGGGACAGGTGTTCACCTTTGTCCCGAACTATAGCGCACTACTGCGGCTCAGTTCATCGACGGACCTGGCAATCGACTATCGGCATTAAGAACAGGAGGGGTCCCGGTTGTCAGGCCTGGCCGAACTTGGTTGGTTCAGTCCACTCCGCCCGTTGTCATTCCGGTCAACGTAGGTCGATTGGAGGATGCCTACTGCCCGGAGTGTTGGGTGCGACGAAACGATGATCGAGTTTCGGTCTCTGGAGTTGAGGATGGCCATTGTCAGGGCTGCGGTCGAGTCGCCGCCTTGATTGGCCTGGAATAGAAATGGTAGTGACGTTAGGTACGGTTATGATAAAGAGGAGGTAATAGAACGATGGCCAAGAGAATCCTAATCATGGGCGCTGCTGGGCGCGACTTTCACAACTTCAACGTCCTTTATCGTGGCAACCCGGAGTACCAAGTAGTGGCTTTCACTGCGACCCAGATTCCTGATATTGAGGGCAGGGTTTACCCCAGTGTGCTGGCCGGACCGGGTTATCCGACCGGAATTCCGATTCATCCAGAAGCAGAGTTGCTTGACCTGATCAGGCAGCTGGCTGTGGAAGAAGTGGTCTTCTCCTACAGTGATGTTCCCTACGCCTACGTGATGGACAAAGCGGCGCAGGTTAATGCAGCCGGCGCCAACTTCACTTTGATCGGGGCGAAGCAGACGATGGTAGCCTCCAGTAAGCCCGTAATCGCCGTCTGCGCCGTTCGCACCGGGGTGGGCAAGAGTCAGACCACCCGCCGGGTCTGCGACCTGCTCCGAGCAAAGGGGCTGCGGGTGGTAGCCATCCGTCACCCGATGCCATACGGAGACCTGGCCAAGCAGGCAGTGCAGCGTTTCGCTACCTATGCTGACCTCGATCTGCATCAGACCACAATCGAGGAGCGCGAGGAGTACGAGCCGCACATCGACCGCGGAGTGATCGTCTACGCTGGCGTTGATTACGAGGCCATTCTCCGTCAGGCTGAGCAGGAGGCGGATGTAATCATCTGGGACGGTGGAAATAACGATACATCATTCTATCAGGCAGATCTCTATCTCACTCTAGTCGATCCGCATCGCCCGGGGCACGAACTCTCCTATTTCCCCGGCGGGACCAATCTGCGACTTGCCGATGCTGTGATCATCAACAAGATTGACACTGCGCCGGCCGCCGCCATCTCCGAGGTGCAGGAGAATATCGCCCGTGCCAACCCAGACGCCAAGGTGATTCTCGGCGAATCTCCCATCACCGTCGAGCAACCGGCGCTAATTCGCGGTCGGCGCGTGTTGGTGATTGAGGACGGTCCCACTCTCACCCACGGCGAGATGAAGTATGGTGCGGGTGTGGTCGCCGCCAGGGCCTTGGGAGCAGAATTGGTGGACCCACGGCCTTATGCGGTGGGCACGATCAAGCGGACTTTCGAGAAATACAACCATCTGGTTGATCTGTTGCCGGCCATGGGTTACGGCGGTCAGCAGGTACGGGATCTCGAAGAGACAATCAGGCGAGTTCCCTGCGACGCCGTGCTGGTAGCCACCCCGATCGATCTGCGCCGGGTATTGACCATCGACCAGCCCTCTACCCGTGCCCGCTACGAACTGCAGGAGCGGGGAGAGCTTGAGGAATTGCTGGCTCGCTTCTCCGAATGATCAGCTGAATCCCAGAAAAGAGGCAACCGCGGTTGCCTCTTTTGCTGTTTTCCGACAATTGGCATCCATCGCAATCACCGCTATAATGGTAAGCGACAAGCAATTGATCTGCTTCCGCCGCGAAACTTCCGCTCTGGCGTTGCGTATAAGATTTTGATAGAAGAGAGGGCTTATAGTGGACATCATCGACCAGAAACTGTTGCAGAAAGCCAAACGAGGAGATCGCTCGGCCTTTGCTGATCTGGTCGACAAGTATCGCGACCGCATCTATGCCTATCTCTATCGCATGGTACACAGCCGCGAGGATGCTTTGGACTTGGCGCAGGAGACTTTCCTGCGCGTGTTTCGCAATCTGCACCATTTTCAACTAGGGCAGCCGTTCAAGCCCTGGCTCTATCGCATTGCCTGCAATCTGGCCATTGACCATCTGCGCAAGCAGCGTGATGTGATTTCTCTGGATGCTCCTCGCAATAACGAGGATGACTGGTTTCTGCAAGTTGCCGATGGCGGACCTGGTCCGGAAGGTCAACACGAACAGAGTGAGTTGGCTGATTACTTGGCAGGTTTGATTCAGCAACTACCGGAGAGCTATCGCAGTGTAATTCTGCTCCGTCATGGGCAGGATCTGAGCTATCAAGAGATTGCGGAAATCCTGAATGTACCGGTAAGCACGGTTAAGACGCGGCTATTCCGAGCAAGAGAGGCACTGAGGCTAAAACTGATAGAGCAACGCCAATTATGGGAGGCAGAATGTTGATGCAGTGTCAGGAAGCAAGACGCTTGTTGCACGACCTTGTAGATGATGATATCGACCAAGCGACTAAGGAACAACTGCAGCAGCACCTCGGGGATTGTCGCGAATGTCGTGAGGCGGAACGCTCGCTGCGTCAGACAGTGGACATGCTACAGGAGTTTTCGGTAGTGCAAGCCCCAGAGGGATTCACGGCCCAGTTGATCGGGATCTTGCCCAGATCGAGTGGCCGCTTGATCAGTCGGGTGTTGTCGATCGCCGCTGCCTTGTTGTTGGTATTGGCTTCACCGGTCTACTTTTCAAACACCCTTAGCCAGCCGCAGTTGATCTGTGGCGATCGCCAGGCCTCGATCGTTCAGGTTGACGGGCGTTTTGTCATTCCAGCCGATCAGACCGTGAATGGCAACATCACCGTTTACCGCAGCGATTTGCTGGTCCAGGGCAAGGTTATGGGCAATGTACAGGTGGTAGATGGCCGTTTGCAGCTGGACTCATCGAGCAGCATTACCGGTCAAGTGTCGGAGCGTGCTTCGTCTGGCTCTCTGCGCATGAAGCTCGCTTTGGCTGAACTCTGGGAGGACATCGGCGGTTGGTTGTTCTTCAGATAGGCAGAGAAGGCCCGAGGAGGAAGGATAATCGTTCCTCTCTAGCCAATACTAAAGGCAGGGAGTCTGTCGTTTCAAGTGATCAAAACTGGCAGGATCCACGAGGGTCTTGCCTGTTTTTCTATATCTGTAGCCAGAAGATAATTAAGGAGTGATAGATCGATGGCCGAGAAAGAGCAGCCAAGTATTGAGAAGATCATTGAGCTATGCGAAAAGGCGCTGCAGGAGAATCCTGACAACGCAACTGCCCATCATGACTTGGGCGTGGCCCTGTTCAACCGTCAGGATATCGACGGGGCGCTGGAACATCTGGGCAGGGCAACAGCCCTTGCCCCGAAGAGCGTACTCTCTCATTACCTCTTGGGCATTGCACAAGGTGAGAAGGGAATGCTGGACGAGGCCGTGGCCAGTTGGAAACGGGTCTTGGAGCTGGATAAGCGCAACGCTCAGCAGCTTAACGGCATGGCTCATTACTTCATCGGTAAGATCTATGGCCTTAAGGGTATGTGGGACGCGGCCGCGATGGAGTTTGGCCGCGCCGGCAAGATTATCCCCAAGAACTTCTTGGTGAAGAATGCGATGGCAGAGATTCATCTGGCGAAAGGGGATCTGAATGCCGCCAAGAGAGAGTGGCTAGAGTCTGCAGAGTTGAACCCGGAAGACCCGCGCGCGGCCATGAATGTCTGCGCCATTGCGCTGGATACAGGCGATTACCAACTAGCCATCGAGACTGGCCATCAGTTGATCGCGGCTGGCCACGACAGCGCAGCCGTCCGCTTCAACCTGGGCATTGCCAATCTGCGCATGGGGCGGCCCGACTCTGCCATTGAGCAACTGGAGCGGGCTGTGAAACTGGAGCCTACGGACCTAGACAGCAGGCTGAACCTGGGTGAGGCGCTGGTACGGAAGGGGCGCATTGATGAAGGTGTGAAGCACTGGGAACAGGCGGCTATGGACCATCCAGATTCGCCGCATCCTCTGTATAACATAGGCCTTACTTATGCGCAGAACGGTCTGTTGCAGCGGGCAGAGGAATACTGGGGTCAGGCGCTGCAACGCAAACCCGACTATCTGCCGGTGTTTGTTGCCAGAGGGTCCCAGTACGCAGAGCGCGGCCAATGGTCTGAGAGTCTGGATGCTTGGCAGCAAGCGCTGCTGATTGAGCCGGATGCGCTCCTGGTGCGGCTGAACATGATGATCATTCATCTCCAGTCTGGGCAGTACGATCAGGCGCTGCAAACTGTCAGCGACAGCACCAAGGATAACCCGGATGTGCAGTTTGTGGGTGCCCTCTGCCGTCTTGCTGAGGGGCAGTTAGAAGCTGCATTCGCCACTTTAGCGGAGCTCAGGCAGAATCACGCTGAGGTCGTTCATCGTTATGCATCCTTGCTGCAGCAACAGCAAGTGCGTCAGGCCTTGCAGGCAGCGGATCAGCCTTATCGGGAACTGGCTGATGCATTGCTTGCCGTTCCGGAAGATCATGTAGAGCCGGTAGCGGCAGAACCAGAAGCGGTGAAAGAAGAGAAGGACAAGGGCTTCTGGAATAGCCTGCTCAAGTCTCTCCGCAAATAGACAGGAACTCGAGCCTGGGGGTTGCTCTGCTAGGGCCCCGGCTTGCGTAGCAGAGACCGGGGGAAATGCCCCGGTTTCTTTTACTGGAGAGAGTTTCACCGTCGACACCAAATCGCTATTTCTGACAGTGGACATGTATTATACTAGTGCTGTGTACCATCTAGGACTACCATAAGGCGTCAAGTCTCAGTCCAAAGCAACTCAACGAGTTGCTTTGGGTATCACTAGGCCTTGCCTTCTTGGTTTGAGACTTGACGCCGTACTAGTGCTGGGTGACATCTAAAGCTACCATTGGGCGTCAAGTCTCAGTCCAATTGCTTTGGGTATCACTAGGCCTTGCTTTTTCAGTTTGAGACTTGACGCCGTAGTCATTGGCAACCGTTACCGGAGCGCCATGCCGTCTGTTGGCTTGGGGGGTGGGCAATTGCTTTCCAGAATCATCGAAGCAGTGATGCAGATAAATTTCCTGGATATCTTGGACATACTCATCGTCTACTTCGTAATCTACCGCTTGATCATTCTGATCCGCGACACACGTGCCGTGCAGTTGATCAAGGGCTTATTGTTGCTGCTTTCAGCCACAGTGGTCAGTGGTAGGCTAGGGCTGTGGACAATTAACTGGCTGCTCAGTCAGACGATTGCCGCGGGCTTGATCGCCGTTCCCATCGTCTTTTGGCCGGAACTGCGTCGCGCTCTGGAACAGCTTGGCCGCACCCGACTGCTGGGGCAGCGCATCTCTTTTGCCTCGTCCGATGAGGATGACGGTTTGGAGCAGGCCATCACTCAGCTGGTGACCAGCTTCAGTATCCTGAGCAAGAACAAGATCGGGGCACTGGTCGTCTGGGAAAGGGAGACCGGCTTGAGCGAGTTCGCTGAAACAGGGACCAGACTTGATGCCCTGGTCAGCAGTGAGCTGTTGACCAATACCTTCATTCCCAACACTCCCTTGCATGATGGCGCGGTGATCATCCGGCGCGGCCGCATGCTTGCCGCTGGCTGCTATCTGCCGTTATCCAGCAATCCGTACTTGGACAAGGAGCTCGGTACACGGCATCGGGCTGCCATCGGCGTGACGGAGGAGACTGATGCGTTGGCTGTGATCGTTTCCGAGGAAACGGGCACTATCTCCATTGCCATGAAGGGGCAGATTGACCGTCACCTGGACCCGAAGGCGTTGCAGGAGAAGCTGAAGGAAGAGCTGGTCCCGCAGAAGACGAACGCGTTCTGGAACTGGAGGTCGGCTAAGCATGAGGAATAATCCCTTTCGGCACAACCTGACCAATCATGTGCTGGCGGCACTGCTGGCCATCCTGCTCTGGTCATATGTGAAGACGGCGGACGTGGTTTCTCCCTCTGACGTGAGCCGAGCTTATTCCGATGTCGCGTTGGAAGTGCGGAATGTGGCAGCAAGCCTGCAGGTGACCAACGCCTTGCCGCAGACGATCACGGTGACCATCCGGGGAGCGGTCAATGAGGTAGACAAAGTGACGCGCGAGAACCTAATCGCTTACCTGGATTTATCCAATGCCAGAGCTGGAGCCGGTCAGTACGTGGTGAAGCTAGGAGTGCCCGCAAACATCAGCGCAACTGCCAGTCCGGCACGGCTGGAAGTTCACTTGGAGCGATTGATGGCAGTTGATGTCAACCTGCAACCAGCGGGGGACCTTATCATTGAGGGCGGCCAGCTGTTGGTCGCAGAGCCAGCGAGCACTTTCGTGCGCATCAGCGGCGTGGAGAGTCAAGTGGAGCGGGTGCGCCAAGCAGTAGTCAGGACCAACTGGCAAGAGACACAGCCGGGCGCTAGCCTCAGTCTGCCCGTCACCCTGCTGGATGCTAACGGGCAGGAAATTACTGGTCTAGAGACCACTCCCAACGTGATTGAGACGACCGTTCACCGCTACGCTGGCAGACAGCTGCAGGTGGTGGTTCCGACCGAGGGGGAGTTGGCTGCGAACTTGCGTCTGGTGGCCATCACACCCGAACCGGCTGTCGTGATCGCTTACGGTCCGGTGGAGTTCCTGGATACAATAGAGGCTGTGTCCACCACTGCGGTAAACTTGAGTGGGATCAGAGCCAGCGGCAAACGAGACCTGGATCTGGTGATGCCGGAAGGGGTGCTCGCTCTCTCCAGTGAGGTCGTTTCGGTGCGGATACAGACTGAGCCGTAGCCTGACTGGCAGAACTCCGCACACTGCATATACTAAGGCATCAAGAATCTCAATTGACAGCGCACTCACACATGAAACACAGCGGTTCGCTCGGCATATCTGTCGGACCGAAAAGGAGAAGTTTAATGGCACGTAGATTTGGCACCGATGGGGTGCGTGGAATAGCGAACATCGAGCTGACACCCGAGCTGGCCTTCCAGTTGGGCCGGGCGGGAGCCCACGTGTTGACCAAGCACAGACAACCCGACTCCAGCACGCGCCTACTGGTCGGCAAAGACACCAGGTTGTCCGGTGATATGCTGGAGGCTGCTCTGGTGGCCGGAATCCTGTCGGTGGGCGCAGACGCCCACCTGGTTGGCGTTCTGCCGACGCCAGGCGTCGCATACCTGACAGCTCACCAGAACATGGACGCTGGCGTGATGATCTCTGCTTCCCACAATCCGGCTGCGGACAACGGCATCAAGTTCTTCTCGCAGGATGGACACAAGTTGCCGGACCAACTAGAGGACGAAATTGAGTATTACCTGGATCATCCCGGCTTGCTGCCCAGGCCGAAGGGAGATAGCGTCGGTCGCGTGGTGGCAGTCACCGATTGGCAGGTTCACTATCTGCGGTATCTAGAGGGTCTGGCCGAGCAATCGTTGGCAGGATTGCATGTGGTGTTGGATTGCGCCAATGGTGCGGCGTCACAGTTGGCACCGGTGTTGTTTCGGCACTTGGGGGCAGAGGTGACGGCGATCAACGCGTCGCCAAACGGGCTGAACATCAACGATGGCTGCGGCTCTACTCACTTGGAGGGACTCCGTCAAACCGTTGTGTCAGAGCAGGCCGACTTGGGATTGGCCTTCGACGGTGACGCTGACCGCCTGCTGGCAGTCGATCATCTGGGGCATGCTGTGGACGGAGACGCCATCATGGCCATCTGCGCTCTGCACCTGCAGTCAGAGGGACGTCTGCAGAACAACCTGCTGGTGGCCACCGTGATGAGCAATTTGGGCCTGGAGCAAGCCATGCGCCAGCACGGCATAGAGCTTCTGCGGGCCAAGGTGGGTGATCGTTATGTTCTGGCCATGATGCAGGAGAGAGCAGCGGCTCTTGGCGGGGAGCAATCCGGTCACATCATCTTCTCCGAGCACAGCACCACGGGCGACGGGTTGTTGACAGCTTTGCAGTTGACTCAAATTGTTGCCAATGCCAATAGTCGCTTGTCTGATCTGGCTGCCGTTATGCAGCCGCTCCCACAGGTGTTGCAGAGCGTGCGCGTACATGAAAAGTCCATTGCTGAGACGCCAGCTGTGCGAGCAGCCATTGCCACGGTCGAGCAGACACTGCGCCAAGACGGCCGCATCCTGGTGCGACCATCTGGAACAGAGCCGGTTGTGCGCGTGATGGTGGAGGCCGAATCGAAGGCGCTAGCCGAAGATATGGTGGCCCTGGTGGTTGCCGCCCTGGAGGGCAAATAGCGGGACAGGGGGACGGTTCGTTGTCCCACGTGCCCCCAGCGCTCAGAATGACGCCGGAAAGAGAACTACGGTCGGGACGACACTGCGAACGATTCAGGAGAATCTTCAGGAAGCCCTTAGCGTGAGAGGAGGTGGTGTGGGTAGTTGCAGTCGCACTGGAAGGGAGGGAAATGAGGGCAAGGTAGAAAAGGCGCCAGGGCTCCCGCTTGGGGAGTTGACGAGGAAGGGGTTTTATCGAAGTATTCGGCGGATATACCCCTCGGTTTGCCTGACCCGTAAGGCTATGCGTCAAAGCTGGAGAGTGATCTCCAGGACAAAGCGCTAGTTGCAGGCAGCGAAAGACGCTGACTCAGAAGTCAGCGAATGAAGGAGCGATCATCGCCTATGTGTGGCATCGTTGGATATATCGGCGGGCGACAAGCACTGCCTGTTATTTTGGATGGTTTGCATCGACTGGAGTATCGGGGTTATGATTCGGCTGGCGTGGTCATCCTGGAAAATGGCGAGGCCAAGATGAAGAAAGCAGTGGGGAGGTTGTCGGTGCTCGAGGGACAGCTTCCAGAACCGCGCTGGACTGGGGCTGCCGGCATTGGCCACACTCGTTGGGCCAGCCATGGGCGTCCGTCAGACCAGAACAGTCATCCGCATACTGATCCGGATGACAAGTTCTTTGTGGTTCACAACGGCATCATCGAGAACTACCGCGAACTGAGGGCATGGCTTGCCGCAAGAGGACACGTGTTCCGTTCAGAGACTGACACGGAAGTTGTCCCGCACTTGATTGCCGAGTATTACGAGGGCGATGTAGAGGCGGCTTTTGCCAAAGCGGTTGGGCGCTTGCGCGGTGCTTTTGCGCTGGTTCTGGCCACGGCACTGCATCCTGACGCGATCTACGCCTATCGCAAGGATAGCCCACTGGTGGTTGGGCAGGCGGAAGGGGAGAGCTTCCTGGCTTCCGATATCCCAGCCCTGCTGCCCTATACCCGAGACGTATACCTTCTGGATGATGGCGAGATGGTGATCCTCACCCGGGACGGGATCACGATCAAGGCAAATGGTCAGCCAGTGAACAAACCGGTCTATCACGTCACCTGGGATCCGATTGCCGCTGAAAAAGGTGGATATGAGCACTTCATGCTCAAGGAGATTCACGAGCAGCCAAAGGCGCTGCGTGACACCTTCACCGGCCGTCTGGGCACAGACCCCGGTCAGGCGGTGAGTCTGCCGGAGCTCGGGCTGACAGCAGACACTGTGAGGAACATCAAGCGGCTCTATATCGTTGCCTGTGGCACGTCTTATCACGCCGGCTTGGTGGGGAAGTATGCAATTGAGCGCTTGGCCAGGCTGAAGGTGGAAGTCGATCTGGCATCCGAATTCCGCTACCGCGATCCTCTGTTGGATGATCAAACCGTGGTGCTGGTGATCAGTCAGTCCGGGGAGACAGCCGACACCTTGGCTGCCTTGCGCGAAGCCAAGCGCCAGGGCTGCCCAGTTTGGGCGATCACCAACGTGGTCGGCTCCAGTGTGGCGCGCGAAGCTGATGCGGTCATGGCTACCTGGGCTGGACCCGAGATCGCAGTGGCCTCTACTAAGGCTTATACTACCCAGTTGGTCACCCTCTTGCTGTTGGCTATACACTTAGCCGAACTGACCGGAGCTGCTACGCCGGATGTTCTGGACGAGGTGACCAGAGGGTTGCGCGCCCTCCCCGGGCAAGTGGAAAGCGCCCTGCAGGATCCGGCTGCTCTGCAGCAACTGGCCAAGGAGATCGCCATACATGAAGACGTTTTCTTCATCGGCCGGGGCCTCGACTACGTTGCATCCCTGGAAGCAGCGCTTAAGCTGAAGGAGATCTCCTATATCCACGCCGAGGCGTTGGCTGCCGGGGAACTGAAGCACGGAACCCTCGCTCTGATCACCACCGGTACGCCGGTGATCTGCCTGGTTACCCAGCCTGACCTGCAGGAGAAGATGGCCAGCAATATTGAGGAAGTGCTGGCGCGGGATGCAGAGACGCTGGTCGTGGACACGATTGGCGGGGAGCAAGTTGAGCGGTTGGCCCATTTGCGATTGGCACTGCCCAAGGTGCACCCGATGCTCGCCCCCATCTTGGCCATTGTGCCCCTGCAGTTGCTCGCCTATTACGTGGCTACAGAGCGTGGGTGTGACGTGGATAAGCCGCGCAATCTGGCCAAGAGCGTGACAATCGAGTAGTTGGCGCGAGGCGCCGTCTGCAGCAACCGGCAGAGTTGCGTTTTGCAGACTTGCGATCTCGAGATTCCTGCTTGTCTTCTCAGAAGGCTTTGGTGTTGACCAAGGCCTTCTTTTTTGGCTTCCCCTTGCTCCTCAGCAGTTCTACGAACTGATGAGGAACCAGCCGATTCTTGGCAAGCAAGAATCGCTTTATTTGAATCGCAGTTCTACGAACTGCTGAGGTGCAAGCCGATTCTTGGCAAGCAAGAATCGCTTTATTTAGATCGCAGTTCTACGAACTGCTTGGAAAATGATACACTTAGCGGTGATACTTGAGGCGTGGAGGTGAGGCTTCGTGATCCTGGGAATTGGGGTCGACATTGCGGAAATCGCACGGATCGCTGCAGCGCATGAGCGCCATCAGGCCCGCTTCCTAGAGCGGCTGCTGACAGCAGACGAACGGGAACATTGGCAAGCAAGTGGTGCGCGGATCGAGAGCCTAGCCGGGATCTGGGCGGCCAAAGAAGCCGTATCCAAGGCCCTTGGCACCGGCTTTTCTGGATTTGGTTTGCGTGATGTTGCGATTCTGCATGACGGTCACGGAAAGCCGGAGGTAAGGCTCTTGGCTGAAGCGCTGCGGTTGGCCGAGAGTCGGGGGATCAAGCACGTTCTGGTGACCATTTCCCATTCCTCTGGGCAAGCAATTGCCTTTGCTCTCGCCCAGTGACGCGCGAGACCGTGAGTTGCTGAGGTACAAGCCGATTCTTGGCAAGCAAGAATCGCTTTATTCAGATCGAAACTCCGTGAGCTGCTGAGGTACAAGCCGATTCTTGGCAAGCAAGAATCGCTTTATTTAGATCGCAACTCCGTGAGTTGCTGGAGTTGCTGGAGTTGCTGGAGTTGCTGGGGTGTTAGCTTGTCCTCCGGAGCATAGAATAGTCCTATCAACTATTCTGCACACAAGGGGGCACCGCACTCATGGCACATCACAGCACGATCAGATGCTTGGCTCTGTCGCTCCTCTCCTTTTTGCTCCTGGTCGGTTGCCACGCGCAGGCTACGCCTGAGCAGTTTCAAGTCTTGTTTCTCCGCCAGCTAGATCAGGCCCATTCTTACCAAGCTGACTTCAGGTTGGAGAGCGCTGGACGGGATTTGCTGGTCAGGCAGTGGTATCGGGCGCCTGGTCTGCTCCGGACAGATGTACTGGAAGACAATCAGGCCACCTTTCGCTTCATCTATGATCAAACCACCCTGCGAGTGATTCATCTGGCTTCCGGGCAGCAGCAACAGGTAACCCTGACTGCTGGTAACGAGCTTTTCGTCAGTCCCCTAATGCTTGACTGCTGTCGCCAGGCGAGTCAGTCCACCTGGCGACCGGCGGGCGAGCGGGCCTACGTCAGCGACTTCACTTGGACGGCAACCGATAACCAGCAAAAAAGTGGGCGCTTGACGGTTGATGCCGCCACGCTGTTGCCCCTCGAACTTGAACTCATCTGGCCCGACCAGGAACTCGTCCGCATCACACTGCAGCAGATGCTGCTTAATCCGACTCTGGACGAGGCCCTCTTTTCCGAGACAGGCCGTTAGTGACCTGAAGAGCAGAATCGGCGCCGTCGGGCCAAGACCCGATCGCCCGTTGTGACGGGCAGGAGGTAACCAAATGTACCAACAAGTACGCCCAACCTGGGCGGAGATCAACCTAGATCATCTGGCCAACAACGTAGGGGTGGTGCGCCGCTTACTGCCCAAGGACTGCGAGATTTTTGCCGTGGTCAAGGCAGACGGTTACGGGCATGGCGCAGCTATGGTGGCGCAGACAGCACTCTTGTCTGGAGCTAACCGTTTGGCGGTGAGCATTGTGGATGAGGCTTGGGAGCTCCGGCGGGCCGGCATCGCTGCCCCTATTCTGGTTCTCGGTTATACGCCGGCCGATCAAGGTGAGTTGGCAGCTCGTCTTGGACTGAGCCTCACCGTTTACGACCTCGACAATGCCCGTGGGTTGGCTTTGGCAGCTTTGCGTAGCCACCGGCCGCTGCGAACTCATCTCAAGGTCGACACTGGCATGGGGCGATTGGGCGTGCTGTCGGAGGCCGCTCTTGCGGTTGCAGAACAACTGTCGTTGCTTCCCGGATGCGAGTTGGAGGGGGTCTACACCCACTTGGCTCGTGCTGATGACCTGGATCCGGCTCCGACGGAACACCAACTGACTCTCTTTTCGCGCGTGCTGCAGGATCTTGCGGAGCGAGGCATTCGCCCCCCTCTTATTCATGCGGCCAACAGCGCCGCTGCCCTCAGGTTTCCGCACGCCCGCTTCAATGCCGTCCGCCTCGGGCTGACGATGTATGGTCTGCATCCACATCCTCTATTTGGCGCTCGAGACAACCTGCTGCCCGTGATGAGCCTGAAGACAACTGTGTCCAACGCCAAGTGGGTGCCGGCCGGAACCCCCTTGAGCTATGGCGGCCACTACGTGACCGACCGACCCAGCTACATTGTGACTCTGCCTGTCGGCTACGGCGACGGCTACACCAGACTACTCACCGGCAAGGCGCATGCGTTGCTCCATGGACGCGACATTCCGATTGTCGGCGCGATCTGCATGGACCAGTGCATGGCCGATGCCACGGCGGTGCCGACAGCCGAGATCGGTGATGAGGTCATCCTCTGGGGCTCCCAGGACGGTCAGCAAATAACTGTTGAACAGATTGCTGAGCAGATAGGCACCATCAATTACGAAGTGATCTGCATGGTCAGCAAACGGGTCCCCCGCATCTTTTTTCGGCATGGCCAAATCGTGGACGTGCGCACCTTGCTCGGTCGCTAGTAGGGCGTCAAGTCTCAAACGATATAGTTCAGGGTCTACTGATGCCCGAAATCAGTTGGACTGAGACTTGACGCATCCTTCGGTTGACAGAGTATTAGACAGCGTTCGCATTCGACAGCGTTCTTAGTCGGGTCGAATGCCGTCGAGGAGGAGATCGACAGCAATCTTCCCGATGTCGATGCATAATACTGCCACTTTGTTAACACAATTGTAGCGTGGTAATATATAATGAAGTATAGCATGGGGTGGATCAGGCGAGTTTACTGGGGGTGTTGGCTTGGCGCAGACTAAACGAATCATGATCAGTCTCCCGGATGCCCTGCTGCAGGAAGTAGACGGGCTGGTCGCTGCAGAGAACCGCAATCGCAGCGAGCTGATCCGCGAGGCGATGAGTCTTTATCTGCAGGAGATGAGGAAACAACGCATCAGAGAGCAGCTAAAACAGGGCTATTTGGAAATGGCCCGCACCAATCTGGTCCTGGCGGAAGAGGCACTGGTGGCCGAGAACGAAGTGGAGCAGTCCCTCTGGTCCAGACAGTTGGTTGGTGAGAAGAAGTCGTGATTGTGAAGAGAGGCGACGTCTATTTTGCCGATCTCAATCCTGTGGTCGGCTCTGAGCAGGGCGGCATGCGACCTGTTCTGGTGATTCAGAATGATGTTGGCAACAAGTACAGTCCGACCGTGATCGTGGCTGCCATCACCTCACAAATCGACAAGGCCAAACTACCCACCCATGTGGAGGTTTCCATCGAAGAAAGCTCTCTCGACAAGAATTCGGTCGTGCTGCTGGAACAGATTCGGACGATCGATAAACAACGACTGGCGCAGAAGGTTACCCACCTGGAGGCTGACTCCATGGAGCGAGTAAATGAGGCGCTGGAGATCAGTCTGGGCTTGATTCCCTTCTGACGGGTCCCATCCGGGGCCCGTTTTTGCTGTGGCATCCCGGGTGACGCGCAGGAATAGACTAACATCTGACGAACTTATTGATTGAAGAATTCTGGCCCGATATGCCACAGAGTGTTTAGGGGGCCCTGGGCGGATGGAACCGTCTCTGCTCGCAGGCCCACCACAAGTGAGGGAGAGGGAGATTGCATGTATCTGACGTGTTTTCCCAGGGTGGAACTGGCTATCCTTCCTACAGCCTTGCAGCCGTTGCCACGGTTCAGTGCAGCCATTGGCGGTAAGGTCGAGATTTGGATTAAGCGTGACGACAATACCGGCCTGGCGCTGGGCGGAAACAAGGCCCGGAAACTCGAGTTTCTGCTGGCAGATGCGTTGGCACAAGGTTGTGACACCCTGATCACTGCAGGCGGCCCCCAGAGCAACCATTGTCGCATGACGGCGGCGGCAGCGGCCAAGGTGGGCCTTTGCTGCCACCTAGTCTTCAACAGTCGGCGGTTTGACCTTGATCAGGGGAACCTGCTCCTGGACGAACTCCTGGGCGCGGTACCGCATTTTTGTCCTGGGACCACCGACATTTCCCGGGAAATGTCGATCGTTGCCGATGAGTTGATCGCTGCCGGGCACCGCCCTTATCTGATTCCGATCGGCGGTTCCACCGCCGTAGGCGCTGTCGGGTACGTGGCGGCAGTGCGGGAGCTGATGCAGCAAGCTGACGAACAGGGTGCGGAATTTGCCGCATTCGTGCACGCAACCGGTTCAGGCGGGACGCAAGCCGGTCTTGTCGCTGGTACCCTACTGCACCATTTGTCGAACGAGGTGTTGGGAGTCAGTGTCAATCGCCTCTCGGCAGTGCTAGAACCACAGGTCAAGCAAACTCTACAGGACTTCTATCAGTTGGTGGACGTTGAGGCCCCTGCTGCATGGCCGGTGGTCGTGGACGATAGTTTCGTCGGCAGAGGCTACGGGCTGCCGACCGAGGAATCCACAGCCGCGTTGAGACTGATGGCCAAGGTAGAGGGTATCATCATTGACCCCGTATACACTGCAAAGGGTCTGGCGGGATTGATACACCATGTGCGGAATGGACATTGGCCTGTCGGTAGCCAGATTCTCTTCTGGCACACCGGCGGCAGCCCTGCACTTTTCGCAGAACAAGCATTCTGGGAGGTAGAAAAATGAGCAAACCAATCATTGGCATTACCTGCATGGTCAATCTGCAGGACGGGCGCCAGATGCAAAACGAAACCTATGTACAGGCAGTGCTGAAAGCTGGTGGCACGCCGGTACTCCTGCCGGCCGTGGAAGACGAGGTCGTAATTGAACGTCACCTGCAGATGATTGATGGACTGCTGGTCTCCGGTGGGCCGGACATTGATCCGCAACTGTTCGGTGAGCAGCCAATCCCCGCCCTGGGTGCCGTTGTCCCTGTGATGGACCAGTACGAAATGACTTTGCTTCGCCTGGCGCTGGCTGCCGACAAACCGATCCTTGGCATTTGCCGCGGTGAACAGATACTGAATGCCGCCGCCGGAGGGACCCTGCACCAGGATATCTACAGTAGCCTGGCCAGTTTGCTCAAGCACCGGCAAGATGCGCCCCGCCCCTTCCGCAGCCATGCCATCACTATCACGGAAGGAACCAAGTTGGCTGCCATCCTCGGCACGACCAAGACGCTGGTGAACAGCTTCCATCATCAGGCTGTAGCCCAGCCTGCTCCTGGTTTCGTGGTCAGCGCACTTGCGCCGGACGGCATCATTGAGGGTATCGAGAGCACATCTCATCGCTTTGTGCTTGGAGTGCAATGGCATCCAGAGGGGATGTGGAATGCCGTCATCAATTATGACCAACTATTTCTAGCCTTCATAGCGGCTGCAAAGCATGACTGAGGTGCGTTGCCGTCTGCGAGAGACCGGCTTGATCATTGGCGATTTGCAGCCGGGGCCATCGAATGCGATCACTGACCTAGCGGGCGTGCGCGTCGGCCATGCCACGGTTCGATTTGGGGAGGGAGAGCTGTGCCCCGGCCATGGCCCGGCGCGAACCGGCGTCACCGCCATCATCCCGCAGGCAGCCGATTGCTTTCAGAACAAGCTGGAAGCTGCTGCCTTTGTGATCAACGGCTTCGGCAAGTCCATCGGGCTACCGCAGTTGCAGGAACTGGGACAGCTGGAGTCACCCATTCTCCTCACCAACACACTGAATGTACCGCGAGTTGCCGACGCCTTGCTGGACTATATGCTGCAGGGGAACCCCGACATCGGCATCCACACAGGCACAATTAACCTAGTAGTTGGTGAGTGCAATGACGGTTTCCTGAACGACATTCAGGGGCGTCATGTGCACGCAGAGCACGTGATGCAGGCGCTGCAGTCCGCGGCGACCGGGCCTGTGCAGGAAGGTGACATCGGCGGCGGCACCGGAATGGTGGCCTTTGGCTTCAAGGGAGGCATAGGCACTTCCTCCCGTGTGGTGCCGTGTGAGCAGGGCGGATTCACAGTGGGTGTGTTGGTGATGTCCAATTTTGGTTCAAGGCGCCAGTTGCTGGTCGGCGGTGCCCCCATCGGCCGGGAGTTGGCCGACTACCAGGCGGAGCGTGAGGATGATGGCTCCATCATGGTGATTGTGGGTACGGATGCACCCTTGAAGTCTCGCCAACTGCTCCGTCTGGCAAAACGAGTCCCCTTTGGGCTGGCACGCACCGGCTCTATTGCCTCCAATGGCAGTGGCGATTTTGCGATTGCCTTTTCTACCAGCCTTTCGCAGCCGCATGGCACAACGGTTGATCTGCGTCAGGCGGAGTCACTCACGGAGGATGGCAAGACGATGAGTCTGCTGTTTCAGGCCACAGTGGAAGCAGTCGAAGAGGCGGTACTCAACTCTCTGTTTGCTGCCCACACTACCAAGGGGCGTGACGGCCATTTGGTGCCGGCATTACCGATTGAGAAGACGTTGGACTTGCTCCGGCGGTTTGGGCGGGTCTGATTTATCACATCGCCTGAACTAGCACACTCTAATGGCAATGGGTTTCTGATAATTCAAGGAGTTTGGGCAGGAGATAGCGAATAAGCTGTTAATGGACGTGCGCCGAATGTCTGACTCGGCCACCTCCTAACAGCCGCTGCAGTAAGGAGGAGTTTCTGTGGCCAAGGCACCGGCTAAGAAAGAGGATGTGAAACCAAAGGGACAGGGCGCAGGGGTCTTCGGTCAAGGCAAGCCGAAAATTGACCTCGGGAAAGAACTCCTGAAGTGGTCCGTGGTCCCGTTCATGCATCAGCAAAGGAAGGGAATGATCTTTGCCGCTGCTACGCTCGCGTTCGCGGCTCTAGTCTGGTATGCGGCCGGGCTGGTTTATGCGGTCGTGGCCATTGCCATTTCCTTGGGCGCTTCGGCCAGCTTCATGTTACCGACCACCTACCGTCTCTGTGAGAACGGAATCGAAATGAGCTCGGCCACTACCTCCACCACTCGCAGGTGGGCCGTGTTTCGCAAGTATTACCCTGCTGAGGATGGGGTGCTGCTAGCTTACTATCCGCGCAGTGTGCGCGAGAAAGTGGCGCGCGGGCTGTTCTTCTACTTTGGCGACATGGACTCCGCCAGAGTCTTGCGGGTCTTGGATGATTGCATCGATGATCCTGATATCTGATCGGCCAGCGCGCAAACTACCAATGAAGGAGTGTGAGAATCAAAATGGCAACCAGACTTGATCCGGTTGATCGGGTTACGCCGGAGCGCCGCGACGAGCTCTTGAAGAAGTTCGTGGATGTGATTGACCGCTACGGCATGTATGCCCCAGCCGCCTTTTTTATCACCCTGAGCAAACCGGTGACCTTCCTCGGCAGCCAGGCCATGTTCATGTTATCGCCGATAGCGGGCGTCTTCATCAAGGAAGAACTGATCGAAGACTACGCCCAGTTGATGTCCGATCGCGAGAATGTCGAATACCTCCTGAACATGCTGGAAGAGCGCGAACTGGAGGGCAGGAAGAAGATGCAGGCCAAACGGCAGGCAGCCGCCGCAGCCAGGACGAAGCCGGATCTCATGACCAGAATCAAGGGCATCTTCCGCAAACCCCAGTAAACACCATGAGACGAGTTCCGCGAACTGCTTCAGTGCGAACCCGGGGGCCGGGTTCTTTTCTTTGTCGAGCCTTGTCAGAATAGCTGCATGGATCTCGACAGTCTGCAGAGACTAGAGAAAGGAAGGGTATGGGTATGCCTGAGGCCCAGCCCCAACTTTCCTGCAAAAAAGCGCAAGAAAACTTCGTCTACTGCAGGATTCGACAAATGTGTAGCGTATACATAATACTGCACAGCATTCGTCGCTGGGCAACTTTTTGTGCTAGTACTATTCACCGCTAGCAGAAAAGTTTGATATAATACTCGAGTGGTCTATGCTCACCTTACTCTGCCGATAAAGGAGGAAAAACCAAAGATGGCGCAGCAAAACACGGACAAGATAAAGTCTATCATTGCCACTGACTGCGGTAGTACCACGACCAAAGCCATCCTGATTGAAGAGGTCGATGGTGTCTTCCGCCTCATTTCTCGTGGCGAGGCTCCGACTACAGTTGAGGCCCCGTTCGAGGATGTGACGATCGGTGTGCGCAACGCCATTCGCGAGATTGAGGAGCTTGTAGGCAAATCATTCTTGCTGGAAAGTGAAGAGCGGGGTGTCAGAACTCCGCGCAAAGACGAGAAGACTGGTGTTGACATCTATCTATCCACCAGTTCCGCCGGCGGTGGCCTGCAGATGATGGTCGCTGGCGTGGTTAAGAACATGACGGCTGAGAGTGCCGAGCGCGCCGCTCTCGGTGCTGGTGCAATCGTCATGGACGCCATCGCCATCAACGATGGTCGTCAACCCTATCAGAAGATCCAGCGTATCCGTCAGCTCCGTCCTGACATGATCCTCGTATCCGGTGGTATCGACGGTGGTACCATCACCCACGTTGCAGAATTGGCTGAGTTGATCTCTGCGGCAGAACCACGGCCGCGCCTCGGCATCGGTTTCCAGCTCCCGATCATCTACGCTGGCAACAAAGATGCTCGTAACTACATGAAGGAGATCTTAGGTGAGAAGACCGACCTTCGTATAGTTGACAACCTTCGCCCAGTGCTCGAGCGTGAGAACCTCGGCCCTGCGCGTCATGAGATTCACAACCTGTTCATGGAGCACGTTATGGCTCAGGCCCCTGGTTACAACAAGTTGATGCGTTGGGCTGATGCTCCAATCATGCCTACGCCTGGCGCTGTGGGCCTGATCATCGAGAACACCGCCAAGCAGGAGCAAATGTCTGTCGTAGGCGTGGACATCGGTGGTGCGACCACAGACGTGTTCTCCGTGTTCCAAGAGAAGTTTAACCGTACCGTTTCCGCTAACTTGGGTATGAGCTACAGCATTTGCAACGTACTTACCGAAGCTGGCGTGGACAATATCATGCGCTGGGTGCCGTTTGACATCGACACGGCTGACCTACGTAACCGTATCCGTAACAAGATGATCCGTCCAACTACCATTCCTCAGACGATTGAGGACCTGGTGATCGAGCAGGCCCTCGCTCGGGAAGCTTTGCGCTTGGCGTTTGAGCATCACAAGAGCTTGGCCGTTGGTCTCCGCGGTGTACAGCAGGTTCGCGACATCAGCCAGACATTCAATCAGTCCGGCACTGGCGACACGCTGGTCAACGTGATGGATCTCGGCATGATCGTCGGCTCCGGTGGCGTTTTGTCTCATGCCCCGCGCCGCATTCAGTCCGTGCTGATGATGCTCGATGCTTTCCAGCCAGAGGGCGTCACCGAGTTGACGGTGGACAGCATCTTCATGACCCCGCAGCTCGGCGTGCTTTCTACCATTCATCCGAAGGCTGCTAATGACGTATTCCAGCGCGACTGCTTGGTCCGTCTGGGTACGGCCATCGCTCCGGTCGGCACCGCCAAAGAAGGCGAAGCCTGCGTCACCGTCAAGGCTCACCTGCCTAGTGGCGTGGTTGAGAAGTCCGTTCCTTACGGTAGCATTGATGCCATTCCGTTCGCCGAAGGCAAGTGCGAGGTTGAGGTCATCCCGGCTCGCGGCTTTGACGTGGGCAAGGGCCGTGGCACCAACATGACCGTGACCATCAACGGCGGTTTGGGCGGCATCATCATCGACGCCCGGGGCCGTCTGCCGATGTACCTGCCGACTGACACCGAGAACCGCATTCGCAAGCTGATGGAGTGGCTGACCGCTCTGGATGTGTACCCGATGGAATATATTCAGAAGTACAGCAAGAAATAATTCGCCTACGAAGGGAGTGTAAAAGATGGCTCACGCTTATACCCCAGGTTTGAAAGTTACCGACTCGACCCTCGTTGTCAAGCGCCGCCGCCTCCCCATTCTAGGCGAGGTGTTGGTGAAGAAGGGCGACAAGGTCACTCCGGATACGATAGTTGCTCGCACCAAGATCCCGGGGGATCCTCAGACTCTGAACGTCGCCACCAAGCTCGGCCTGGAGGCTGCTGACGTGCCGGAAGTGATGCTCGTCAAGGAAGGCGACACGGTTAAGAAGGGCGATGTCATCGCGCTGAAGAAGAGCTTCTTCGGTATGTTCAAGACACCGCTTGAGTCCCCGATCGACGGCACCATTGACAACATCTCCACCATCACTGGCCAGATCACCTTGCGTGGACCGGCTATCCCGATCGAGATTCACGCTTATGTTCGTGGCACTGTGGATGAAGTGCTCGATCGTGAAGGCGTCGTCATTTCGACCCCGGCTGCTCTCATTCAGGGCATCTTCGGCGTCGGCGGCGAGCGCCAGGGTGAGTTGAAGATGATTGCCAAGGATCCGGGCGAAGTGCTGACCGGCGACAAGATCACCGCTGACATGAAGGGCAAGATCGTAGTTGGCGGCTCTTTGGTCACAGTCGACGCCATTCGCAAGGGTGCCGAAATCGGTGTTGCCGGTCTCGTCGCTGGTGGAATCATCGACAAGGACCTGATCGAGTTCCTCGGCTATGACATCGGCGTCGCTATCACCGGTCAGGAAGACATCAACCTGTCTATCATCTTGACCGAGGGATTCGGCCAGATTCGCATGGCAGACAAAACATTCCACCTGTTGCAGAAGTTGGACGGCAAGATCGCATCCATCAACGGTGCTACCCAAATCCGTGCCGGCGTTATGCGTCCGGAGATCATCGTGGCCATGGATCAGCTGAAGTCTGTCAAGGAGTTCAGTGATGAGGCTTCCGAGGGTGGTATGGCCATCGGCACACATCTCCGCATCATCCGCGAACCTTGGTTCGGCCAGCTGGCCACCGTCGTGGAGTTGCCTCCGGAATTGAACGTGATCGAGTCCGGATCCAAGGCCCGCGTGCTGGTTGCTGAGTTGAAGGATGGCAGCAGGGTGACCATTCCTCGCGCTAACGTCGAGTTGATCGAGGAGTAAACCTGATCGGCTGACAAAGAACCGAGACGATTGTCTCGGTTCTTTTTTTGTCCGCTCGGATAACCAGGCACCCTCACCCATAGATCTTCTTAGGAGAACTATTCTAGCGAGAAGGTGCATATGGTGGCTCCCATTGCGGATCATGAGGCTCTTCGTTTGGTGGCAATTGGACCGGAGACGGACTTGACCGGATGGTGCGCGGAGCAGTGCTTGCTCGGCACTGGCATGGCCCTGCTGGATGTGCTGGCCACTGACGACGGGCGGCGGCGGGTGGAGCAGGCGCAGCGACTGATTGAGTTGTCGCCGGACGTTGTGCTTTTCACTGGTGGCATGGAGGGCGGGGACAACACCTGGTTGGCTCCCATGCTGGACCTGCTGCTCGCGGTGCGCGGCAGACTGTCTCCACATGTTGTCTACGCGGGCAACTCGCAGGCTGCGCCGTTGGTTCTCGGGTTGCTGGGAGGCGAGGTTCAGGTCTTGCCCAATGCGTATCCTGAGCCGGATGCCGTACAGTTTGCCCCGGTGCGAGCGGCTCTTGCCGCTCTGGCCGAGGCACGCCAGATGGAGAGTCATCCGCATGCTGTGTTCCTCAGGCACGCTCTCGAGTGCATCGGAGAGGCGCCGCCGTCGGAACCCCCTGTCTCTCAGCTGTTGGTTCATTTGGGGAGTTCGGCTGTGCTGATAGCAAGCAGGCGAGGCGGACTAGAAAGCCGCACCACCTGCCCGTTAGGGTTAGGCAAGGGTTTGCTGGCCGCTGCCGAACGTGTGGATATCGAACGACTGGCACGCCAGCTCGGCCGGCCGCTGGACCGGGTGGAGTGGTTGGATTACTGCGGCAACCGTTCGCTTCTGCCGACCTACCCTCCACCTGCGTCAGAGCTTCCTCTGTTACGGGCCGTCGCTGGCGAGCTGTTGCATGTGACGTTGGCTGATCACCTCACCTTGCACCCGGAAGAACGACCGGAGCCGCTGAGTATACGCTGGGGGGAGAAGCTAGGCCCATCCCCCCCCCCAACCGTCAGACCGACGCAGCTGATTGTCGGCGGCGAATGGCTGAGTTGCCTGACGGAAACGCCCGCACAGTTGGTCGCTATCCTGCTCAACGGATTGCAGCCGGAGGGGATTACCGAGCTACACCGAGTTACTGCCGCTGGGGAACTGCCCTTTCCCCAATCGCCGACATCCCGGTCGGGAAGCATGTCGCCTGAAGTGAAGCTGCTTGCTACTGCTATCTGCCCCGTTGGCCTGCCCGCTAATGGGCGCGCAGCCCTGACCTTGCAGATTAAGGCGGGGAAGCAGCGCCTGGTTGTGCGCTCAGGCGAGCAAGCGACACTGGACTTTGCCCAGGGTAAATCCCTGGAGATAGAGATACAGCCCTCGCGCGAGGTTGATCTGGGTGCCGGACCGGGGCGCACCGTCAGACGCACCGTGAGCGGCGGAGTGGTTGGCCTGGTCATCGATTGCCGGGGGCGCCGACCACTGCCGCTTCCCGACCATCCATCCGGAGAGAACGCAAGTAGCCGCTTCGGCCGGCGAAAAGAGGGGAGGCCGGCTAGATGACTGGTATTCCAGTCCTTGACGAGGAACATGCCCGCGGTTCAGTCTCGCTATCGCGCCTATCGCCCGTGCCCGGCCGCGTCCTGGTGCAGAGTGGTGACGAAGTGCATCCAGAACTGATTCTGGCTGAGGCAGACTTGACCCCCGGAGTGCGGTGGACGGTGCCTGCGAGTGAGCAGTTGGCGCTCTCCCCCTCACGACTGCCGGAGGCGCTTCTGGTTAGGCCTGGTGATCGCGTGCAGAGGTCAGACGCCCTGGCGGAAGTGGCCGGACGTCCCAAGCGCATCTGCCGATCCCCCGTCACTGGGGTAGTGGAGCAGATAGACTTCGTGCTGGGACAGCTGAAGGTGCGAGAGACGGGAGCGCAACTTGTGCTGCCAATCCGCATTTCCGTAGCGGAGCATCTCGGTTGCTCACGCCGCGACCTGCCTGCCCTCATCCATCGCTGCGCCGGAGCAACTGTGCGTCGCGGGGAGCTGCTTGCGGGTAGCTTTCCGGGTCCGCTGCTGTTCGCCCCGGTGACGGGAACGTTGCAGAAGGTTGATTGCAGCACAGGGGAGATCGCGATTGCTCCCGCCCGGGAGCTATGGCGGTTGCCAGCCGCAGTACCCGGCGTGGTTGATAGCATCATTCCTAATCAGGGGTGTGTCCTCCGCTCTCGGGCCGATACCTTCCGAGGGCTGTGCCGTCTCGGTGGGGAGGCTTACGGCAGGCTGCGGACGGTTGCTGCTGCGCGTGGCCGGCTGGTCGAGCCAGAGCAGATTACTGGGGCGATGGCTGGACAGGTGGTTGTGATCAGCTCCCTGCTCACTGGTGAGACACTCCATCAGGCCCAGGTACAAGGGGTTTCCGCAATCGTTGCCGGTGGCGCCCACCTGTCCGCCTTGCTGCAGGCAGTCGGAATCAGTCGCCTTGCTTCGGCCCTGCAGGCCGAATCACTTGGCATCTCTGTATTGCTTCTAGCCGGCTTCGGCGATGCGCCCATGCATGAGGACCTCTTCTCCCGGCTCGAGTCCCTCGCCGGACGACACGCCTTCATCTCCGGGCAGCAGCCGGAGTTGCTGGTCTTTCACCGCGGGCGCAGGTGCTAGGAAAGCGCCTGGTATTGTCTTGACCGGGTTTCGGCTGTATAACAGCTGTGGGCGGGGGCATAATAACTGAGAATAATCTCTTGGGAGGTGTCTCATGTTCAGTTGGCCCCCCCTCCACGAGACGACGCCGGAACTGGCCGACCAACGCATTGAGCAGGCAGCCAGATTGGTGCAGCGCTACGGCATGGAAGTGCCCGCCGTCTTCCTGCTGGAGATGAGCAAACCTGTCTCCTTCGTGGCGGGCTCCGCCGTGCACATGGCCAGCCCCTTGATCGGCCACTTGTTGCTGCAGGAAGAACTGATGACCGACTATGCGAACATTCTCTCTGATCGCAAGTTGCTGGAACGACTGATTTGTCGCATTGAGGAACTGGCTAAGGAGACAAATGAGAAGCGCAGACGCAGATAGCCGCCCGGGGTTTTCCCGGGCGCTTTTTTGATCCCCGCAATTTTCTGTTCAGCACCGCACGATCTTGTTCACTTTTACCCTTAAGTAGGGTCAAAAGCCGCTTTCTCATATATCATAGAGTTGATAACTAACGTCTTGGGGCAGAACGAGGAGTGAGAGAGATGCGGCGCTTCCTGGCGGTCGATTGCGGCAGTACCACAACCAAGGCGACACTGTTTTCCGAGTTGCCATCCGGTCAGATTTGCCTGGCTGCCCGGGCGGAAGCCCCCACTACCGTGGAAGCTCCAGTTGAGGATGTGACCTACGGAGTGCGGGCTGCTGTGGCAGAGCTGGAGCGGATGCTGGATATCGTCCTGCAAGACGAGCACGGCGTCTTCTCGCACCGTCGTGGTGATGATGGGGTGGATGGCTTCTTTGCCACCAGCAGTGCCGGTGGCGGCCTGCAGATGGTAGTAGCAGGCGTGATGAAGAACCTCACTGCCGTCAGTGCCGAAAGAGCCGCCTTGGGCGCGGGCGCCATCGTGGCCGACGTGATCGCCATTGATGACGGTAGGCTCCCGCATGAGCGCTTGCAGCGAATCTTTGAGTTGAGACCGGATATGGTGCTGATCTCCGGCGGCGTGGACGGCGGTAACATCGCTCATGTTGTGCAGTTGGGTGAACTGTTCTACGCGGCCGGCATCCGTCCGCGGTACGCGCCCAATTCCCGCTTGCCGATCATCTTTGCGGGCAATGTGCAAGCCAGGCAGTATATCTCCGATGTGCTGGGCGGCAGAGCTGACCTCAGGCTGGTGGAGAACTTGCGGCCAGTGATGGAACAGGAAAACAGCGGTCCAGCCCGGGCTGAGATCCAAGAGACCTTCATGAATCATGTGATGGTGCACGCTCCCGAGTATCGGCGACTGACGGAATGGGTGAGTCAGCCGATTCTCCCCACTCCTGCCGCTGTCAGCAGGGCGCTGCAGCGCTTTGCCAGCGATCGCGGGCAGAACATAGTGGCCTGCGACATCGGCGGCGCAACCACCGACGTTTTTTCTGTGATCAACGGCAACCTGAACCGCACAGTCAGCGCCAACCTGGGCATGAGCTACAGCATCAACAACGTGCTGGCTCAGGTCGGTCTGGCTGAGGCTCTCAGTTTGATCCCATTTCCTCTGGACGAGAACGAACTGCAGGATCTGTTGGCCAACAAGATGGTTCGCCCAACCTCGCTGCCGGAAACGGTCAGCGACCTGCTGATTGAGCAAGCGATGGCTGTCTGCGCCATTCGCCTCTCTTTGCAGCAGCACGAACAGTTGGTCACGGAGCTGCGCGGCACCCACATTCGCCGCATGGTGGACGAGATCTTTGATCAGCAAGCCAAACGCAACTCCAAAGTCAGCCTGCTCGCTATTGACGCGATCATCGGCAGCGGGAGTGTGCTGTCTCTGGCGCCTCGCCGGGGACAGGCGTTTGTGATGCTGTTGGATGCCTTTCTTCCCCAGGGCGTTACTGACATCTATCTGGACAGCCACTTCCTGCTGCCACACGTCGGCGCTATCGCCAGCGTGCAGCCGGAAGTCGCCTGGGACATTCTGCACCGCCTGAGCATTCTGCACCTTGGGGTGGTCGTGGCGCCGGTTGGAACGCTTTCGCCGCGGCACAGTGTGCTCGGACGAGTGGAGATCACCTGCTCTGGCGTCAAGCAGACTTTTCACATTCAGGCAGGTGAGTTGATCAGGATCACCCTGCCAGCTGAGCCCTGTGAGTTAGTCGTCACCCCGGCCGCCGGGCTGAATGTGGGAGCGGGACCGAACCGTGCCCTGCATCGGCGGATTCAGGGTGGTCTTTGTGGACTGCTGCTGGATGGGCGAGGTAGGCCATTGTCGCTCCCTAAATCAGAGGCAGAGAGACATCGCCAAATCATCGATGCCTATCGAGCAGTGGACGCTTTCCCCGAGGAGATACTGCAGGACTTCGCCAGGAGAGGGGGAGCCGTAGATGCCTAGTCTCTTCCGCTCAGGGCTGGTCATTCGTTCGTCCGTGCAGCTGGAGAAGCTGCGCCGCATTCCCTCTACCGGGCAAATCCTGGTCAAGGAAGGTGACCAGGTGACGGAAGATCAGGTGATTGGCTATCTTAATCCCCAAGGATACCTCCTGACCATCAACTTAGCCAGCGAACTCGGTATCTCGCCCTTTGATGTTCCCGACGCGATGCAGATCACCATCGGCCGAGCGGTGCGCAAAGGTGAGGTGATCGCCAGCCACCGAGGCTTCTTTGGCACGCAGGACTATGCCTCTCCCGAAAACGGAATTGTTGAGAGCATCTCCCCGTATACCGGCCGAGTGACCATCCGTTCGCATCCGTTGCCCATTCGTGCGAATTATCCTGGCTTTGTCGAGCGCATTGCGCCGGGGGAGGGCGTATTCATCTCCACTCAAGGAGCTCTCATCCAGGGTGTGTTTGGGGTTGGCGGTTACCTCAGGGGCAAAATGGTGGTCGTCACCCAGTCTGAGTCGATGCCGCTTACCCCTGAGCTGATCAAACCGGAACACGAGGGGTGCATCGTCGCTGGCGGATGCCGCCTAGGGCTGGATACTCTGGAACGCGCCCTCAGGTTAGGGATCAAGGGGATAGTGGTCGGCAGCATGCACAAGTCCGTGCTGGACAGCTGGGTGGGGTTTCCTCTGGGAACAGCTGTCACCGGGCTCGAGACCAGCCTTACATTGATCCTGACGGAAGGGTTTGGCACCTTTCCGATGTTGCCTACGACCTTCGCCATTTTGTCGCATCTGCACGGCATGTCTGCCAGCATAGACGGCTCCACTCGCGTACGGGCCGGGGTGATTCGTCCCGAACTGTTTGTCCCTCATCAGGGACCGATAGCCCATAAGCAATCCCTGGCCCAAGGTCAGAGTCTGCGCGTTGGTCAGTTGGTGAGACTAATTCGCACGCCTCGCTTCGGACAGGTGGCCCAAGTGGTCTCTGTCGAACCGTTCCTGCAACGATTGCCCACCGAGGCTGAAGTGTTGTCGGTGCGAGTGAAGCTGCTGACAACGCAGCAGGAAGTAGCTGTGCCCCTTGCCAACTTGGAGATCATTGGATGACGAAGGAGGGCTGCTCGTGAGCTTCAACTGGTCAGTCATCTTTGCCGAGGGTTTTGCCGATCGCATGCAGGACTTTGCCTTTTGGCTGGGACAGGATGCCTGGCTGCTTTCCGCTGCCGATCAGGTGCTCTGGCCCCACACTGTTCGCTCCCAAGTAATTCACCCCCTCTGGCGGGAAGCCCTCGTGCTGGATGATCAGTTGATCGGATACCTGGCGGGAGCAGGCGCAAGGCCTGCAGCCGGACAGTTGCTGGCTGACTGCCTGGTCGAGCGCGTGCGCAACATCCTGTTGGAACGCCAGCTGCATCAGGCGCAGGTTCGTCTGATTGAGGAGATCAAGGCGCATACCGACTTGGAGGAAGCGCTGAAGTTCATGGAGCTGAAGGCCTTGCAGTCGCAAGTCAACCCCCATTTCCTGTTCAACACCCTGTCCACCATCGCCGGGCTGTCGATCTTCGAATCCGCGGTGAAGACGACAGAGTTGGTGCAGTCCCTTTCCCGGCTGTTGCGCTACTCTCTGCGCAGCATCGGACAAATGGTCGCCCTGAGCGAAGAGTTGGCCTACGTCAACGACTACCTGGCCATTCAGCAGGCACGCTTTGGCGATCGGATCACTGTTGAAACGGACATCTCTCCGCACATCGGCACGGCGCAAGTGCCCGTGCTCACCCTGCAACCCATCGTGGAGAACGCGATCATCCATGGGTTGGAGGCAAAGATGGATGGACAACTCCGGCTGGAAGCCAGAGCGGATGGAGATCGGGTGGTGATCATGGTGATCGACAACGGCGTGGGCATTGATCCCGTTCGTCTAGCTGAAATCCAGGAACTGCGCGCCGGCATGTCCGGGCGAAGCCACACTACCGGACTGGGGTTCGCCAACGTGCATAAGCGTCTGCAGCATTTCTTTGGCACCAGCTACGGACTGCGGCTGGAGAGTACACCGGGACAGGGAACAACAGTGACCATCGCTCTACCGCTGATTCAGTGACAGGAGGTGCAGTGAGGAATGGCTCGCATCTTGCTCTGTGATGACGAAAGCATTCAGCGCGCGGCGCTGCGCATTTCGCTGGAGCGGCTGACAGACCTACCGATGCCTGTTTCTGAGATTCAGGAGGCAGTGCATGGTCGGCAGGCTGTCGATCTGGTCAGCACCTGGCGGCCGGACATCGTCTTTCTCGATTTGCGCATGCCGGTGATGGGCGGGATGGAGGCGGCTTTGACTATCCGGAAAATGGCTCCGACTACCCGCATCATCATCCTGACCGCATATGATGAGTTCAACTTCGCGCAGGAGGCCATCCAGATCGGCGTCTGTGATTATCTGCTGAAGCCGGCGGGACAGCCTGATCTCGATCGCGTCCTACGCAAAGCGATGGCGGAGATTCAGGCAGAAGAAGAGGGCAGGCGTCAGCTAGATGCCTTGCGCCAGCGGGTTGATCTGGCCAAGCCGCTGATCCTACAAGAGTACATCAATGATCTCTTGGCCGGAAATGGTCTGGATGAGACCGCTTTGGAAGAAAAACGTCGGTTTCTGGAGCTATCCGAACACCCGCGACAGGTACTAGTTCTGCACCTGGCCGACTTTACCCAGATCACTGCCGGCCAAACAGAAGTAGACCGTCAGGTGGTCAAGGAGAAGGTGCTGCTACTGGCTGAACAAGAGATCGGGAAGAGGGCTGCATTGCTGCATCGCTCTGGGCACGACCGCTTCACTCTCTTGCTGCCTGGCGTGCAAACCCCAGCCGCGGAGGCGGGAGAGCACCTGGTGATCGAGCTGGCGGAGCGGATTCGCCAAGCCGTGAACCGCGAACTGCAGATTCCGCTGACTATCGGCATCGGCCGTGCGGTGAACAGCCCCGTGCAGCTGCATCAGTCCTTGAGTGACGCATTGCAGGCTGTCTATTACCAAGCGAGTCTCGGCGGTAATCATGTGATTCACTGGCAGGACGTGGATCAGGGAGCGGCCTGTCAGGCGCTGCCTGCGGAGGAAGACGCCGTGCTACAGGGAATGCGACTCGGAAACCGTAAGCAGATGACGGGCCAGCTGGAGGCGTTGCTGGCGCTAATCTTGCAGCAGGAAGCGGGCAAACTGGAGCCGCTGCGGTGGCGACTGTTGGAGTTGCTGGTGTTGCTCACCCGGGCATCGATTCTCGGCGGTGCCAATGCAGAGCAGGCAACTCAGGCCAATGTGCGGCATTTGGCTCTGATCACGGCAGCCGCAACCCCGGTGGCACTGCGGCAGATCGTCTCGCAGGCGGCATCTGAGTTGTTGCACCTAGTCATGGCAGAGCGCGGTCTGCGGCATCAGCGCCTGATCAAGCGATCCATCGCGTATCTCGAGCAGCACTGCCATGAGCAGTTGAGTTTGGAGGATGTGGCCCGAGTGGTCTTCCTCAGTCCCTTCTATTTCAGCCATGTCTTCAAAGAGCAGACCGGAGTCACCTTCGTGCAGTACCTGACTGAACTGCGCCTGACGACAGCCAAACAATTGTTGCGCGAGACTGATCTGGCCATCGGGCAGATTGCCGAGCGAGTAGGCTACAATGATGTCAACTACTTCTCTCGCGTGTTCAAGAAGTCTGTTGCTCTCACTCCGACCGAATACCGTGCTCGCATGGCAGTCTCAGAGCGCTGATTTACGACAGCCGCACGAAGCCGGGTCGCATGCAGCGACCCCTACGGGCATGCGCATAGTTCCGTAGGGGCGCCATGCATGGCGCCCGCAGTCTCTCAGAATGGTCTCTCATCTGAGCTTCCACAACCAACATATCGATAGTCTCGCACAGCGGTACTCAACAACTTCTCGGTTGTCGTGCGCCCAGACGCAAGGTGACCAGAGCTCCCCTGCGTCTTGACAGGCTCGCGCTCATCTCTGAGAATGGGGAAGAGGTGAGCAACTTGCCGAGACAACCGAGCCCGTTTGCGGCCGACCTGGCATTGCTGCTGGTGACTGCCATTTGGGGCTCAACTTTTGTGATCGTGAAGGACGCTCTGGACTTCTTGCCCCCCAATCTGTTCAATGCACTGCGCTTCGCCGTCGCGGCGGCGATTATTCTCGCATGGGGCGGTTGGCGCGCGCTCCGACAGCTGCAGGTGGCGCGGGCTGGCATCGTGGCCGGGTTCTTTCTGGCCTTAGGCTACATCCTGCAGACGGCAGGATTGGTGTTGACCACCCCGGCCAGAGCCGGGTTCATCACCGGGCTCTCGGTGGTGCTGGTGCCCGTTTTCTTGGCTGTTCTGCAGCATCAACGGCCAGGACCGCCGGTGGTCGTGGGCGTGTTGGCCAGCCTCAGCGGGCTCTGGTTGCTGACGGTTCAGCCCGGCGTGGCCCCTAACCTGGGAGACTTACTGGTGTTGGGCTCCGCTGTTTGCTTCGCGGCTCAGATTATTACCATTGGTCACTTTGCCAGTAAACTGGACGTCAAGGCCCTGGCTGCCTGGCAGCTGTTGGTGGTGGCGGGGATGTCAGGGTTGTGCGCGCAGTTCGAGCGGTGGCCAAGCGCATGGCCAGCATCAGTGACCTATGCCATTCTGTTCACTGCCGTCTTTGCCACAGCCTTGGCCCTGCTGCTGCAGACCAGCATGCAATGCTTCACCACAGCCAGTCATACCGCACTCATCTTCAGTGCTGAACCCGTCTTCGCCTCCCTGATTTCTTATCTCTGGCTTGGGGAGCGTCTCAGACCCGGCGGCATTGCCGGGGCGGCCTTGATTATGCTTGGCATTTTGGTGGCTGAGGCCCTGCCCATTTATCTCAGACACAGCCATCAAGCGTCACCTAAATAGAAATGAGAGGCCCGGCGGACGCCGGGCCTCTCGTACATCTTTGGTTTCCGATCCTAATCCAGCCAGCGAGCTAGCGGTCGGCGCAGAGCAAGGTAAAGCGGATAAATGATGACTGAACTGAGCAATCCGCGATAGAGGTTAAAGGGAAGGGTGGTAGTCTTGACCGTGATCAGATGAGCGCTCTGGGGCACGCCCCAGGCTCCCAGTGCCCAATAGTAGTTCAGGGTGATCATGCTGACCGTGAGCAGCACGGTGCCGAGCAGCAGGCCGCCGATCAGGCCATATTGATTCTTCCAGCGTCGGTAGACGAGGGCCGCTCCGGCCGCGAACGCCGCGCCGGAAGCAAAGGCCATGGTGGCCCCAATCGGTCCACTGCTGCCCTTGAAGATCAGGTAGAGCAACGACTTGACCAGCGAGATGGCGATTGCCGCGCCTGGACCGAGCACAAGCCCACCTAGCACGTTTGGCAAGTCGCTGGGATCCCATTGCAGATAAGGGGCCGCCGGCACCAAGGGGATTTGCAGCACATACATCAGGATGAACGAGCTGGCCGCGAGCAGAGAGATGAGCACCGAGTTACGCACTTTGTTGGAAGCCATGATCCTAATTCCTCCTCTGATTGCAATATTGCCTTCAGTGAAGCAAAAAACCCTGGGATCATCCCAGGGCATGGCGAATACGTGCACTCAAATATTGCACCTTCTACCATCCGGACTATACCGTCGGCGCTGGAATCACACCAGCTCTGCCTTGCGGCTCGTGGGCTAGCTTGCGCATTACCACCGGTCAGGAATCTCACCCTGCCCTGAAGGTTCTAGCCACATTATACGCGGGCGTAGCTTGGCCAGTCAATCGGCAATATCTACGGACGCTCCTTTTCGGGAGCCCCTCGTAACCCAGCGTGGGAGACTGCTAATTTGTGCCCCGTAGCGGGGGGGGGGGGCGGCGCGGGGCCGCAGCCCCCCCCCGGCGGGGGTTGCGGGCGGGGCGCGCCCGCCCCCCCCGCTACGGGGCACAAATTAGCAGTCTCCCACGCTGGGTTACGAGGGGCTCCCGAAAAGGAGCGTCCGTAGATATTGCCGATTGACTGGCCAAGCTACGCCCGCGTATAATG
>JAEZJZ010000078.1 GCA_023436245.1 Bacillota bacterium
CGCCAAACCCCCCCCCGCCGCCCTGTTGCTGCTATCTAGTATAGCTGTGCCAACCGCTTGTAGTGTGCCAGGCGGTTAACCGCATCCTTCTCAGCTTGCTCGAGCAGCCCTTCGGCAGTTTCCGGGAACTGCTTCAGCAGTGAGGAGTAACGGACTTCGCTCTTCAGGAAGTCGGCGAAGTTGCCGGTAGGCTCCGTGAAGTCGAGCGTGAATGGGTTCTTGCCTGCATCGGCCAAGGTCGGGTTGTAGCGATAGAGCGGCCAGTAACCGGTCTCCACCGCCAGCTTGCCTTCCCTCTGGCTGAGGCCCATGTTGATGCCATGGTTGATGCAAGGGGAGTAGGCGATGATCAGTGACGGTCCATCGTACTTCTCTGCTTCCAGAATGGCCTTCATCAACTGGTTCTTGTCGGCGCCCATAGAGACGCTAGCCACGTAGACATAGCCGTAGGACATTGCCATCTGGCCGAGGTCCTTCTTGCGGGTCTTCTTGCCGGAAGCCGCGAACTTGGCCACGGCGCCGGTCGGAGTTGCCTTGGATGATTGACCACCGGTGTTGGAGTAGACTTCGGTATCCAACACCAGTACGTTGACGTTGGCGCCGGATGCTAGCACGTGGTCGAGTCCACCGTAACCGATGTCATAGGCCCAGCCGTCGCCACCGACGATCCACATGGACTTCTTGACCAGGTAGTCGGCGAAGTCATCGATCTCGGCCAGCACGTTCTGCAGTTCGCCTGTGGCGTTCTGCAAGGCGGCAGGCAGCACCTGCATCAACTCAGCAGCGGCCTTGCGGGAAGCTTCAGCGTCATTCTTCCCCGCGACCCAGGTTTCGAGTGCCGCACGCAGCTCAGCCGGAACGTCCAAAGCGAGAGCGGCAGCGGCCAGTTCAGCCAGCTTATCCCGCTTCTGTTCGACGGCCATGCTCATGCCGAACCCGAACTCGGCGTTATCTTCAAATAGGGAATTGCCCCAAGCCGGTCCATGACCCTGCTCGTTGGTGGTGTAGGGGCAGGTCGGTGCGCTGCCGCCGTAGATGGAAGAACAACCGGTGGCGTTAGCGATCATCATGCGATCACCGAACAATTGAGTCACTAGCTTGATATACGGGGTCTCACCGCAACCGGCGCAGGCGCCAGAGAACTCAAACAGCGGCTGCTTGAACTGGCTGCCCTTGACATTGTTCGGAGAGACGGATACTTCCGGCTTCGGCATCGCTTCCACAAAATCGTAGTGAGCGATCTCCCGTTCGGCTACATGCTCCAACGGCTCCATTACCAGGGCCTTGTTCTTGGCCAAGCAGACGTCCACGCAGTTGCCGCAACCGGTGCAATCCAGTGCGTTTACCTGCATGATGTACTGCAAGCCAGCCAACTCTTTGCCGATGGCATTCTTGGACTTGAGAGTCTCAGGCTTGCCGCTCAGGGCTTCGGAACCGGCCAGGTACGGACGGATAGCGGCGTGCGGGCAGACGAAGCTGCATTGGTTACACTGAATGCAGTTCTCGCTTACCCAGACCGGCACGTTGACGGCAATGCCGCGCTTTTCGTACTGGGTCGTTCCGGTCGGGACAGTGCCGTCGGCGCTGAAGGCGCTCACCGGCAGCTTGTCACCCTCAAGCAAGTTGATCGGATTGACCACGTTCTTGATGTAATCCGGCAGGGTAGAGGCAGCGGCAGCCTCGTCCAGGGCGTTGGCCCAGGATGCTGGGTACTTGACCTCTTCCAGTGCGTCAACTGAGTCCACAGCGGCATAGTTCATGGCCACAACTTTGTCGCCGCGACGGCCGTAGGTCTTCTTGATCGCATCCTTGATGTAGCGGGAAGCATCATCAAACGGAATGACGTTAGCGATCTTGAAGAAGGCTGCCTGCAGCACGGTGTTGGTGCGCTGGCCGAGGCCGACTTCCATGGCGATCTTCACTGCGTCGATGTTGTAGAAGCGCAGTTGCTTCTCGGCGATGGTGCGGCGCAGGCCAGCTGGCAGCTTCTGCTCCATCTCTTCGAGTGTCCAGGAGGAGTTGAGCAGGAAGACTCCGCCCGGCTTAATGCCGTCCAGAAGGTCATAGCGGGTGACGTATGACGGGTTATGACAGGCGATGAAGTCCGCCTGGTCGATCAGGTACGGCGCCTTGATCGGTGTCGGTCCGAAGCGCAAATGCGAAACGGTCACGCCGCCGGATTTCTTTGAGTCGTAGACGAAGTAGCCTTGAGCATACAGATCGGTGTGATCGCCGATGATCTTGATCGAGTTCTTGTTGGCGCCCACGGTGCCGTCCGAGCCGAGACCAAAGAACTTGGCGCGGAAGGTGCCGGCGGGAGCTGTGACAATCTTCTCAGACGCATCGAGCGAGGTGAAAGTCACGTCGTCGTTGATGCCGACGGTGAAGTGGTTCTTCGGTTCAGCCTGCTTCAGGTTGTCGAAGATAGCCTTGACCATGGGCGGGGTGAACTCTTTTGAACCGAGGCCGTAGCGACCGCCGACGATGGTCATGGCCTGACCGATCTGGTTGAACACGGTGCAGATGTCCGCGTAGAGCGGCTCGCCCAAAGAACCGGGTTCCTTGGTGCGGTCCATGACTGCAATCTTCTTCACCGATTTGGGCAACACATTGAGGAAGTATTCCTTGGCAAACGGACGGTAGAGTCTAACCTTGATCAGGCCGACCTTCTCACCTTGCTTGACCAGATAGTTGACCACTTCTTCCACTGTGTCTGCGCCAGAGCCCATGATCACTACCACGCGCTCGGCATCCGGGGCGCCGACATAGTCAAACGGCAAATAGCTGCGACCGGTCAGTTCGCTAACCTGTTGCATTGCTTCCACGACGACGGCGGGAGTAGCCTCATAGTACTTGTTGGCTGCCTCACGACCTTGGAAGTAGATGTCGGGGTTTTGGGCGGTACCGCGTTGATGCGGATGCTCCGGGTTCAGAGCCCGGCGCCGGAATGCCTTGATGGCATCCATGTCCACCAGCTTGGCCATTTCCTCATACTCGATCACGTCGATCTTGGAGACTTCATGGGAAGTGCGGAATCCGTCAAAGAAATGCACGAAAGGCACGCTAGCCTTGAGAGTGGCCAGATGTGCCACCAGTGCCAGATCCATCGCTTCCTGCACAGAAGCGGAGGCCAACATGGCGAATCCGGTCTGGCGGGCAGCCATCACGTCGGAGTGATCTCCGAAGATGGACAGAGCGTGTGCGGCCAAGGCGCGAGCCGAAACATGGAAAACGGTCGGCAACAGCTCGCCGGCGATTTTGTACATGTTTGGAATCATCAGCAAGAGTCCCTGGGAGGCGGTGTAGGTTGTGGTCAGTGCGCCAGCTGCCAGAGAGCCATGTACAGCGCCGGCTGCGCCGCCTTCGGACTGAAGTTCCACTACCCGCAGCGGTTGTCCGAAAAGATTCTTACGGCCATGGGCCGCCCATTCATCAGCAACCTCACCCATCGGGGAGGAAGGCGTGATCGGGTAAATTGCCGCAACTTCGCTGAATGCGTAAGCTACGTGCGAAGCAGCGGTATTCCCGTCGATGGTTTGTTTGTGCATCTCCACACCATCTTTCTTAATAGTTTGGTAAGCTAGGAGCGGTAGAATGTGGCCTGAACCACGACTCTATTACATCACCTCCTACTATAAAAATAGGCGACAGCTTGTGTCAATCGGTATATTCGGGGAAAGACCGCGATTTGAGGCGTTTTCTGTGCTTTGCTGACAACGACGACTGTGTAGCGGAAGTAGCTGTATAATGTATACTCTAGGAAAGGAGGTGGAGACGTGCTGCCCAAAGAGCAAATTGATCGGATCGGTGAACTATCCCGCAAGCAGCGCTCCGTAGGCCTGACCGAAGCAGAGCAGGCTGAACAGCATAGGCTTCGCCAGGCATATCTGGCCGCGTTTCGCAAGAATTTCAAAGCCCAGTTGCAGGCCGAAGGTTTGGTGCCGGCAGAGGCTGAGGGTTGCGGTTGCAGTGATCCCAACTGCCACCACCATCACCATCACCACAAATTGCCGCACTGAGTGTGTGGACAGCGAATGATCCGCGAACAGGAGTGCTGACTGGCTGAAAGGGGAGAGCTCATGAATCTGCAAATTAACGGCGAGCGGCTGACAACGTGGTTGGCTGACTTGGCCAAGATTGGCGCCACCGCATCCGGCGGGGTTACCCGCTTTGCCCTCACGGAAGGTGACCGGCAGGCCAGACAATGGTTGATCGAACGCGCCAACGAACACGGTTTGGCGCATCGGGTTGATGCCGCCGGAAATCTCTTCATCCATCAACCGTTGTCCCATGGCCGCCCGATCATCCTGGCCGGCTCCCACGTGGATACCGTACCTGAGGGCGGACGCTATGATGGTGCGTTGGGAGTGCTAGCCGCACTCGAGTGTTTGGTGCGCCTACAGGAAACAAATGCGAGGGACATGCGTCATAGCTTGGAGGTTGCCGTCTGGACGGAGGAAGAGGGAAGCCGTTTCAAGGGAGGTTTGGTCGGCAGCCGGGCGTTCATTGGCGAGCTGATGCCGGAGGAACTGATGGACCTGGATAGCCACGGGGTGTCCTTGGCGGATGCACTCCGCGAGTGGGGGTTGTCGCCGGACCTGATTGGTAATCTGCCCGAGCAACGTGGAGAGCTCGCTGGTTACTTTGAACTACACGTAGAACAGGGCGGCGTTCTGGAAACGCGACAGGAAGAGATCGGTGTAGTCAGTGGCATCGTCGGAATCCGGCGATTTGACGTCACCGTTCGCGGTCAGGCCAACCATGCGGGCACCACCCCAATGGCCTTGCGCCATGACGCTTTGGTTGGGGTGGCCGAAATGGTAAAGCTGGTTCCTGAGCGCCTGCAGAGCGGACAGTTCCCACAGGCAGTGGCCACCGTCGGCAAACTGCAGGTCTTTCCCGGCGGGGTGAACGTGGTGCCGGGGCGAGTGGAGTTCACCCTCGAAGTGCGGGACCTGGAGAGCAAGGTGATGGATCAGGTGGCGGAGAGTCTGCTGGCTGAGTTTGAGCAGATCGCAACCCGTCGCGGTCTCTCCCTGCGGTGGCAGCAGACTGCTGACGTCATTCCAGCCCCGCTGCACCCCAGGATGCGCGATGCCGTGCGGCAGTCAGCGGCTAATCTGGGATACCGCTTTTTGGACATGCCCAGTGGAGCCGGCCATGATGCCCAGCACCTGGCACACGTCTGCCCGACCGGGATGATCTTCGTGCCCAGTCGAGGCGGCATCAGCCATTCACCTGACGAGTTCACCAGCGAGGCGGACTGCATCCGCGGGGCAAATGTGCTTCTTAACGCCATCCTGTTGGCCGATCAAATGGAATAGAGTTCGAAACGCCAGGGAAACCTGGCGTTTCGTATTGCCACGCACGGTTGCCACCCGCAGGTGTCACCCTTGGCAGGGTCCTGTCCTTAGATTGTCCGCCCATGGTGTACTGCCGGGGTGAGGCGCACAGACCGCGACTGCGTGGCGATCTTCTGTATGAGCTCGTCGGCGAAGGGGCGGCAGCAAATCTTGCAGGTATGAAGGGTACTTAGCTGGTTGGCGGTGTGCATCGGGGCAGTAGGTGCTCAGTTGATCGGCCGGGAGTCAGTTGCTGCCGCTTGTCCCTTCGGCTCCTCGCTCTCTTCATTAGTTGCCTTGCCGCCAACTAGTCGCTTGTCTGTGTCGCCCACCCCGCACGCGTACCCTCTGTCCGTAGCCCTTGCCTCAGATAGACCGTTGTTGTCGCATGCCAAGGTAGGTTCTTCGCTGGGCGCAGAATGGCATTCGTGAATGTCCCTGTTGGCATGTGGGCGTCGCCTCTCGCATATGTATAGAGGAAGCAACCGACAGCCGCTTCGCGGCTGTCACCCTCGGTGCAGATCAACTTTCAGAGAGGAGGCAGGGTGTTGCGCAGCCCACGACGGATCGAGAAGCTACCCCCCTACATTTTCGAGGAGATCGACCGCCTGCAGGAGGCAGCGATCAGGGAAGGTAAGGACATCATCAGCCTGGGCGTCGGGGATCCTGACGAACCTACTCCCGATGACATCGTAGCTTCACTTCGTTCTGCTGTTCTCGACCCACTCCACCACCGTTATCCACCCTATAGCGGCACTAGACAGTTCCGGCAAGCTGTGGCCAACTGGTATGGTCGGCGCTTTGCTGTGGAGCTCGACCCGGAGACCGAAGTTCTGGCCTTGATCGGTTCTAAAGAAGGTATCGCCCACATGACGATGGGCTGGGCCGGGCCAGAAGACATCGTGTTAATCCCAGACCCTAGTTTCCCCGTCTACCGCATCAGCGCCATCTTCGCCGGCGCCGAGAGCTTCTTTCTGCCGCTGGAGGCAGAGAACAACTGGTTGCCCGATCTGGATCTGGTTCCAGATTCGGTAGCCAAACGGGCAACGCTGCTCTACCTGAATTACCCGAACAACCCCACCGGAGCGACCGCGGATCTCGAGTTCTTTGAACGGGCAGTCTGGTTTGCCAAACGGCATGACTTGGTGCTCTGTCATGACTTGGCCTATAGCGAGGTCGCCTTTAACGGCTATCGTCCGCCGAGTGTGCTGCAGGTCCCTGGGGCCAAAGAGGTGGCCGTGGAGTTCCATTCTTTGTCCAAGACCTTCAATATGACTGGCTGGCGCTTGGGCATGGCTGTGGGCAGCCATCGCCTGTTGGAGAACCTGCGGCTGGTGAAGATGAACGTCGACAGCAGTCAGTTCGGAGCCATCCAGCAGGTGGGGGCAGAGGCCTTACTCGGCTCGGACGTCGGAATCAAGGCCAGGGCTGCCCTTTACCAGAGCAGACGTGACTTGCTGGTGGAAACACTGCGTCAGGCCGGACTCAACCCGCTGGTCCCCAAGGCCAGCTTCTACATCTGGTGCCCAGTGCCGACCGGTTTCAGCTCGATGGAGTTCGCCTTGCATCTCCTGCGCGAAATCGGCATCGTCACTGTCCCTGGCATCGGCTTTGGCCAGTGCGGAGAAGGGTATGTGCGCTTCTCTCTGACCGTCGCTGATCAACGATTGCGTGAGGCAGTTGCTCGCATTTCCGGCTTGCATTGGTGAGATCGCAGTCAGTGGTGGTTCCTGTGCGTCAGGAGCCACTTTTTCTTGTCCAGGTGTTGCAGAACCGCCAGCGGCCGACCGATCCGTCAGGCAGAAGAGGACACTCTCGGCAAGTCCGAAAGTGTCCTCTTCCTTGTTGCACGATCCCCAAGTTCCAGACTACGGCCTGGCCAGGCTGATCATCGCCCGTAGCCCCCGGAAGGCCATCACGTAGTCAGCATCGGTGAAGCTGACGCTGCTGCCGTCAACCCGCACGGTCCCCGGCATGATCGCCGCGGCGTCGGCTTGGCCGGCATTGATGAACTGCAGGGTGAATGTATAGGGGCCAGTCGGCAGGTAGGCCGGGTATTGTTCGAGCTGGTTTAGAGCCCTTTCCGCGGTGGCCTGGATCAACTTGCAGGCCTGCTCCGGATGCAATGATCGGGCAGAGTAGCGGGTGACCGGAGTCTTCACCACTGCCGTTTCCACCTGTCCCAGCATTGCTTTGGCCTCCTTGGCGACCTGGGAATCACCTGTGACCATGACCACCGGGATGCCATAGTACCCAGCCAAGGCGGCATTGATGGCCGTTTCGCCCATCGGTTGGCCGTTCAGCAGGACATTGCTGACGGTGCCGCCGCTGATCGTATGGCTGAGGATGCCGAACTGATGCATTCTGGCATGATAGCCGACAAACATCACCGCATCGAAGCCGGCTTCTACTCCTTGCATCATTGAGAGCGGTTTTGGGCTGCCCTGAATCAGCTCAGCCGCCGGATGCAGTTCCGCCGGAATGAGATTGGTCATACTCCCGTGAGAGTCGTTGAGCACGATTGTCTCTGCGCCGGCTGCCAAGGCCCCCAGCACTGCCGCATTCGCTTCTGCGGTCATTTGGCGGCGGGCACGTTCATAGTCCCGTCCACTGGGGCTGGTGCTGTCCCCACTGACGACGGTGCTGATCCCCTCAATGTCGACCGAAATGTAGACACGCATTTTCTTCATGACCTCCTTCTTCCGTCCCTTTCTCTTTAATTAACCCCTGATTGGTGCATTTCCTGCAACCTAGCTTGTCCACCGGGCGTCTATAACAGGAAAATGAAAACCGCCCCAGCGGGGGGCGGTCTGCACTAATTCTGAAAACGATTCCAGGCTTTCTGTATCTGAGGCAACAGCACAGAAGCGGCAGCCAGTGAGCCCAGCGCCTGCACCGAGTTGCCAACCAGGCTTTCGACTGCGCCGACCCATCCGTACATTACCAGCGCTGCAATGAAATAGCCGAAGATCATCCAGGCGCCAGCCACCAGCATCGCCAGCATTGCCGGCCACAGTTTCAGCGTCTTGGAATAAACCCGGTGAGCGAGCAGGCCGATGATCAGGCCCTCTAGTCCCTTGATCACCAGAGTCCAGGGGGCATAGTGGGCGTACCCGGAGAGCATATCCGCCAACCAGGAGCCAACCCCTCCGGCCAAGAGTCCGTTGAACGGGCCGAGCACCACCCCGGAGATGAAGATCAGGGTATCTCCGAAGTTGATGAAGCCGTTAGTGGCAGGGGTCGGAATCTGAATCACTATTGTTCCCACAGTGACCAGTGCAGCAAACAGCGACGTGATCACCAGCCGAAAGACAGGAGAAGATTTCCGCACGATCATAACCTCCCTTGTTGGCATCATTGCGACAGAGTGAGTATAGCACACTGCAAAAACGGCGCATAGAACCGGACGGGATTGAGGTGAAGTGCCAGTAGGCCATCAATCGATGATCCAATGTGAAACGTCAGGCCTCAATCCGACGGGTCAACAAGTTCCGCATAGAGACTCGACCACTTGCTAGTTTTTGCCTGCAGACTTTTCGATAGGAAATATCCAAGCGTCTGTCGAAACATAGAGGAACAAGCCGATTCTTGACAAGCAAGAATCGCTTCATTGAGCTCGCGGTTATGCGAACCGCTGGAATCTCCATGAGATATCGGAGGGACATCATGAAGAGAATTTGCACACTGCTCACTATACTCTGCCTGCTGGCCATGGCGATCCCGGCGCAGCCTGCTTTGGCCGCTCCCACGATCGGTCTGTTTCTTGATGATCAACCCTTGCCTACTGACGTGCCGCCGGCCTTGGTCAGTGGTCGCACCCTTGTCCCTTTGCGCGTGGTCAGTGAGTCATTGGGGGCAGAGGTGGTCTGGACGTCAAACCGGGACCCGATCATCATCCGTAAGGGTACTGACGAGATCAGCCTAACCATCGGAGTGAAGACGGCGACCCGTAACGGGCAGGCTCTGACACTGGATGTCCCGGCTCAGATGCTCTCTGGCCGCACGATGGTTCCGCTGCGCTTCATCAGTGAGAGCTTTGGGGCGGAGGTTGCTTGGGTATCATCACCACCCAGCGTACGCATCACTTCGCCTAACGGTGAACTGAGTCAGGCGACAGTGGAGAAGATGAACGGCGTCCCCGCCGCAATATCCTTCTCATCCAGCAAGCCGATCACCATGGGGCAACCCGAGCTATCGGCAGATGGTCGTGAGTTGACCATCCGGCTCAAGAACATAATCGCACAGGCGGAAGAGGTGAGCGATCTCGGTGCCAAGGGCCTCGCTGGCTACGCTGTTCAGCCAGGAGACGATCATACTGCGGTCATCACTGTTAGCATCGGAGAGGATGCCGCATACCGTTCGCCGCGCGCCGCTCTATCTGTTGATCGCAAGTCGCTCACCTTCAGCTGGCCTTTGACCCTGAAGAGGATAGAGTTCGTGCAGAACGGCGGGGTGGAGCACCTGTCATTTGGTCTGAGCCCCGACGTGAAACTGGAGTTGGTTGCCGCGACTGCCGAGATTGGTGCAGGCGGAACTCTTGTCGGCCGAGCCAACGCAGAGATTGGAGTCAATCTGCGTCCTGAACCCAGTACCGCGCTGGAGCGCATCGGGCTGGTCAAGTACAATGAAATCGTCACTGTGATCAACGAGACCACCGGTTGGTACCAGGTGCGGCTAGCCGATGGTCGCGAAGGATGGATGTCTGATGACTTCGTGGCAGTCCAGACGGCCATTGAGGAGTCAGTTGGCGTCAATGTGCGCCGGAGTGCCAGCACTCAGGCTGAGCGGGTGGCACTCTTGCAGCAGGGGCACAAGATCACTGTGTTGGAGCGTGTGGAGGGTTGGTGCCTTGTGGATTACGGTGCCGGCAAGACGGGCTATATCGCTGACTGGCTGGTTCCGATTAGCAGCCGCTTGACCGGGTCTACCACCGTTCCGGTACTGAAGATCCTCTTCCCGGGCCTGCAGAAGGATGCTGTCCTGACCGGTGACCTAGCACAGTCTGGGCATATCGAGTCCCTCAACTGGCAGTCAGACGCCTCCGGGGCCACCGCCACCATCCAGTTGCAGCATGAAGTTGGGCATGATCTGAGTCAGACTGAAGACGGCTGGCGGCTCACTCTCGGGACCTGGGTGACAGGTCTGCAACTGCTGCAGAGCTCTAGCGGCAGCAAACTGCACATCTCGCTGGATGGGCAGAGCGAGCCGAAGGTAGCTTACATCGCTGCCAGCCAAGAGGTGGTGATTACGGTCGCTAACGCAACTTTGGCACCGGACATTCCCACCAGCCTAGCCGGCGACGGAGTGTTGGTTTCCGCGGTGAAGGTGGAGCAAGTAGGCAGTGCAGTGCGCATGACCGCCTCCTTGCAGCGGAAGACCGCTTATCATCTGGGTAAAGTAGATGATTCCACCTGGGAAATCGGCTTCTCTTCCCCGACCTTGGCTGGCAAGACGATCGCTCTCGATCCAGGGCACGGCGCCACTGATCCGGGAGCCATGGGCACGAAGGGTTGGAACGAGAAGGACTACACACAAGACATCGTCAGTCGCCTGCGCACATTGCTGCAGGCCGCTGGCGCCAACGTGGTTACCACTCGAGAGGTACAAAGTCCGGCTATCGTCCATTATCAACGGGCAGCTCTGATCAATCAGTCCGGTGCGGAGTTGTTCCTGAGCGTGCACATCAACTCCTTCACCAGTCGCAGCGTGCGGGGCCTGGAAACCTACTACTATCCGCGCAATGACAACGAGCGCTTTGCTCGTCTGGTGCAGGGCGAGCTGGTAAATAGTCTCGGTTGGCTGGACCGTGGGGTCAAGTACAACACCAAGTACGTCTTGACCAGAGAGGCTCTGACCACCGGAGTGCTGGCCGAAGTTGGTTTCATCTCCAATCCCGAGGACGAAAACCTGCTCTATCAGGCCGGCGTGCGCCAACAGATTGCCGAGGCACTGTACAAGGCGATCGAGCGCTACTTCGCAAACTGATGTGGACGAAATTCCCTCTATCCTTGACTTCAACCTTCGTTCTTTGGTAGTATTTAGACAGTAGTTTCGCAAATAGAAGCTTTTCCGGGTGAACGGCAAATAGGGGATGGGGTGAGATTAAGTGTCCGAAATCGAGTTGAAAGAAACTGCTCACGTTGAGGAGTTGGACCGCTTGCTGCGCACAGTATCCAGTGTGATCAAGCGGAGAGGTCGTGATATTCTTTCCGACTTTGACATCACCCCGCCTCAGTTCAACGCGCTGCTGATTCTGCGGAATCATGGCAACCTGACCATCGGCGAGTTGGGTGAGAAGATGTACTTGGCGTGCAGCACTGCCACCGATCTGATCGATCGCATGGAACGTAATGGCCTGGTTGAGCGGGTGCGAGATCAGAACGATCGGCGAGTGATCAGACTGCATGTCAAGGAGAAGGGCACCGAGATGGTCGGGGCAGTGATGGCTGCTCGCATACGTTACTTGTCGGGAGTGCTGGAGCAGATTTCGCCTGAAGAGATAGAGACCATGACCACTGCTATGCGTCATCTGGAGCAGTTGATGACCGACCGCACCCTTTAGGGAGCAGCCTGACTGAGATTTGAACCTGGAGAGTGTGGCGACGGGCCGTCTGGCCCGTCGTCTTTTTGCGTGGAAGTAGACCACCCGTGGTATGATAGCTACTGGATCTTTGGCTCTATGACGAGCTACCCATTCGGATAGCATTGCATACTATGCTGTACAGTTTTGTTCAGGGAGGTGCTAACCCGTGTCAGAGCAAGCGATTGGTCTCTTCGATTCCGGCATCGGTGGGCTGAGCGTCTTCTCCGAACTCCGCAGGCAGCTGCCAGACGAGGCGGCCATCTATTTTGCGGACACCAAGCACATGCCTTACGGCTCCCGCACAACCGACGAGCTGCGGCGTCTAGTGTTCGCCATCCTCGACTGGTTGGTGGAACAAGAGGCTAAGCTTGTGATCATGGCATGCAACACTTCATCTGCATGGACGCTCGACTTGGCCCGAAAACGCTATACAGTGCCCATTCTTGGCATGATTCAACCGACCGTTCGGGCGCTGGCCTGCTCCAGCCAAGAGAGCCTGGGTATCATTGCCACCGAAGCCACAGTCAGGAGCGGCAAGTACCCGGCGGAGTTACGGCGCGCCGGCTATACTGGACAGGTCACCAGCCAATCTTGTCCACGCTTGGCTTCCCTGATTGAATCAGGCGCAGATCAAGCAGAGTTGGCGGCGGCAGTGGTTGAGTATTTGCAGCCGCTGAAGCAGGCCGAGGTCAAACGGTTGGTTCTGGCATGCACCCATTACCCCTTCGCCTCCGAGCAAGTTGCTGCCTATCTTGGCGGTCGGGTGGAGCTGATTAACCCGGCAGAGCATGTCGTCGCCGCGGCAAAGCAGCTGTTGGTTAGTCAGGGTCTGCTCAGCTCTAGTGGGGGTAAGCCAGAATATCACTTCTACACCAGTGGCAGTGTGCAGCAGTTTGAGCGGAGAGCAGCCCTGCTGCTGGGGGAGTCGGTCAGCGCTCGGCCCGCACGCTTTGTCTGTGAGGGCGAGTCGCTGCGCGTGGAAGCCTAGACATCAGGGCCTATTGACATCCGAAGCCAATTGGACTGAGACTTGACGCCGCACGGTGGCCTTGGTGTTGCCAGAGTACTAGCAAGGCTTGGGCATAGCTGGACGAGTACGAGCATATCCTGTATTGCCCGGGGTGACAGCCTCGAGGCACGTATGCAAGGAGGTTCGTCCGTTGTACAAGAAGCTTGCCCTCACATCGCTCTTGTGTGTTCTGCTGCTCGCCTTCTCTGCCTGTTCGCTGATTTGGCCGCAGGAAGAGATCACGGATCTACCCGATGATGGGCCGGAACAGACGCCAATGGTTAACCAACCGACGGGCTCGTTTGTGCCGAGCGTCATTCCGACATCCGGGACCAATCAGGGGCTGCACACGGTCTACCTAATGGATTTCCAGGGACGTTTCCTAGTTCCCTATGTGCTGGGGGTGGAGAACGCCGAGGGCATCGCCAAGGCGGTGCTGGCGCGCATGGTGGATAACCCTGAGAATGCGAGCGCACTGGCTGGAACTGAGTTTCGGCTGCCACTGCCGGCCGGTACTGAGGTCTTGGGGATGACTATCCGGGACGGCCTGGGAGTGATAGATCTCAGCCCAGAGTTTCTCGAGTTTGCCGACGCCAAACACGAGCGCCTGGCCATTGACGCAGTACTCTATACGATGACCGAGTTTAGCACCATTGATCGGATTGAACTCCGCGTGGCCGGTCATCCTATCGGCAAGCTGCCAAGTGGTCAACAACTGTCGGTAGTGCTGAGTCGTGCGGATCGCGATCTCAATCTGGAGGTGTCCAGCCGGGTCACCGATGTCAGTCTTGGCTCTAAAGTGCATCTCTACTTCTCCGCCTCCGGAGAAACCGGCGGCCTAGTCTACTTCGTGCCTGTGACCAGGGTTATACCGAACAATACGGACCAATTGACTGCAGCAGTGTTGGAGTTGCTCAGCGGCCCGTCCACGGAGAGTGGCCTGGTGGCCAACTTGCCGCAGACGGCTGAATTGCGCAGCGTCAGCATGTCTGGGGACACCGTTCATGTGGATTTCTCTTCCGGCCTCACTGGTTACGGCGGTGGCAGCACGGCTGAGCAGGCGATGATCGGATCTCTCTTGCTCACCTTGACTGAGGTCGCCGGAGTCGAGAATGTGAAGATCACGATCGAGGGTCAGACTCCGAATCTACCGGAAGGCACTGACCTCAGTCGGCCGGTGTCCAGGCCGACCTTCGTCAACCCTTTCATCATTTAGGGCCAGCGTAGGTAATCATTCCCCAACTGTAGTAAACTAGATAGCAGGTGGCGGCCGGAATGAGTCCCGTTGCCACCTGCTTTTTCGACTTTTGCATTGGACAAGCAGAGGAGGTACCATATGACCAAGAGAGTTGACGGACGACAGCCAGACCAGCTTCGCCCCGTGGAAATTACCAGAGGCTTCATAAAACATGCAGAGGGCTCAGTTCTAATCACCGTCGGTGACACTAAAGTGATCTGCACAGCCTCCATCGAAGATAAAGTACCGCCCTTTCTGCGCAACTCCGGTACAGGCTGGATCACAGCCGAGTACTCGATGCTGCCGCGGGCGACATCCGTGCGCAACCAGCGCGAATCTGCCAAGGGAAAGATTGGTGGCAGGACCTATGAGATTCAGCGTCTGATCGGGCGATCCATGCGCTCGGTGGTGGACTTGCGGGCTCTGGGCGAAAAGACGATTTGGCTCGATTGTGATGTCATTCAGGCAGATGGCGGCACGCGTACCGCCAGCATCACCGGGGCTTTTGTTGCTTTGTGCGATGCCCTGCACGTCCTGGTGGAGCAAAAGCAGGTGGCTTATCTGCCGATCACTGACTTCCTGGCCGCCACTAGCGTGGGGCTGGCAGCAGGCGTTCCCTTGCTTGACCTGAACTACATTGAGGACTCCAATATAGATGTGGACATGAACGTGGTGATGACCGGTAAGGGCGATTTCGTGGAAGTGCAGGGGACTGGCGAAGAGGCCACTTTCAGTCGCGAGCAGATGAACGATCTGCTCAACTTGGCTGGCGGCGGCATCGCTGAGCTAATTGCGCTGCAGCGGGCAGTTCTCGGCCCGATTGCCGATCTGGTGGGAGTGAAGGCAAATGCCAAAGATAGTTCTGGCCAGTCGTAATCGCGGCAAGATCGCGGAGTTCACAGAACTGCTGCGGCCGCTCGGTTGGACGGTTGTCCCTCTGTCCGAGCTGGATGTGCCTGAGGTGGAAGAGGATGGAGAGACATTCTTCGACAACGCCAGGAAGAAGGCGGAAGTTGTTTGCGCTGCCACCGGTCTGCCGACCATCGCTGATGACTCCGGCCTGGTGGTGCATTACCTGGGAGGTGCTCCCGGCGTGCGCTCCGCCCGGTTTGCCGAGCCGGATGCAAGCGACCAAAACAACAACCAGAAGCTGCTGCAGTCGCTGGCAGGCGTGCCGATGCGCAAACGGCAAGCGCACTTCACCGCTGTGCTAGCCTGGGCACGCCCCGACCAACTCACCCGGTTGGTCGCCGGTCGCTGCTTCGGTTTCGTGACCAGCGAAGCGCGCGGAGAGCACGGCTTCGGTTATGACCCGCTGTTTCTGATTGAAGAGCAGGGCCTCACCCTGGCTGAGGTGGACATGAAGACGAAAAATCGCATCAGCCATCGCGCCAAGGCCACCGCCAGGCTGCTGCAGTTGCTGAGCGAAGAGGGCCACGAATGACATTCCCTTGTTTTCAGTGGCCCGCCACGGTATAATATTATCTGCCGATTCAATGCGCTTGTAGCTCAGCTGGATAGAGCAACGGACTTCTAATCCGTAGGTCGGGGGTTCGAATCCCTCCAAGCGCGCCATAGAAAACGTAAGCCCCGCAGGCCTTGCGGGGCTTCTTGCTGAAGTCTGCACGGTGGGATGGATCCGCGCCTATCGTAACTCTGGAGGTATGAGCCAGGATGTTCCTCTTGCTAGTTGCCTAGTCCTGTGCTAGAATAACTCTTGCGTCAAAACGCGAACATGGTGGATGTAGCTCAGTTGGTTAGAGCACCAGATTGTGGCTCTGGGGGCCGTGGGTTCGAGTCCCATCATCCACCCCATTTTGCTTGTGAGCGCCCGTAGCTCAGCTGGATAGAGTAACGGACTACGAATCCGGTGGTCGCAGGTTCGAATCCTGCCGGGCGCGCCATTGATCTCTTACCTGCATTCCGATGATCGGAATGCAGGTTTTTGCTGTCTGCATTTGTGGCTCGCTTCACCGCGCCTGTTGTCGGTCGGCGATGCTACAGTCCGGGGCAGTTGCGCTGTTTTGAGCCTCGTGCCTTTGCCCCCGGCTGCACTATCCCACGTGGCGCCCGTATCGGCAGGCTAAACCCTCACAAACCTGCTTGACAACATTTCAGGCATGTCCTAAAATAAGTTCTGTCAAGCGGAAGTAGCTCAGCGGTAGAGCATCGCCTTGCCAAGGCGAGGGTCGCGAGTTCGAATCTCGTCTTCCGCTCCACTTTGTGACTAGGCTTGCCTTGCGGCAAGCTTTTTTGCTGCTTCTTGGTTTAGTCCCGTTGGTGGCGGTGAAGAATTGTAGAAGACGGTGCACGCCCGGTTGTTGTGATGGTTTGTGCGTTTTTTGTTCTATGGTATAATGTACTGGTTATTAAGGAGGCGCCATGTGTTTTCCGTGCGTGAAAGCACTGCGCTGCCGGGGACGCAAGCCATTTAGGGGCTTTGGTCCGAGCTAGGAGGAGGAAGGCAAACGATGAAGTTTGAAGTGCAGAAGTTAGACGGGAATAAAGTACAGGTACGGGTAGAAGTTGACGAGGCGGGTGTAGCCGAAGCCCTGCAACAATCCTACAAAAAGGTAGTCAAGAATGTGAACGTGCCAGGATTCCGTAAGGGCAAAGTGCCGCGGGTTATTCTGGAACGGCGTTATGGAGTCGAGGTCCTCTATGATGAAGCTATGGATATTCTCTTGCCGCAGGCCTTTCAGGCTGCTCTTGATGAGACCAAGCTGGAGTCCATCGATCGCCCGGAAGTTGATGTGCAGGTTTTCGAGCAGGGCAAGCCGGCGGTCTTTCAGTTCGTGATTCAGACTCCCCCCGAAGTTGAGTTGGGTGAGTATCTCGGGGTTGAGGTGGAGCAGCCAACCTTCCCCGTGACCGAGCCAGAGGTCGAGCAGCAGCTGCAGAATCTGCGGGAACAGCATGCTCGCTTGGTGGAGTCTAGTGAAGAAGCTGCTGCCGATCAGGACTATGTCACTCTCGATTACGAGGGATTCATTGATGGTGTGGCTTTCCCTGGTGGACAGGCCAACGATCACTCTCTGCAGATCGGCTCAGGTACGTTTATTCCGGGCTTCGAGCAGCAGTTGATTGGCCTGAATCGCGGTCAGTCGGCAGAGGTGAACGTCACGTTCCCGGAAGACTACCACAATGCTGAACTTGCCGGCAAGCCGGCGGTGTTTCAGGTGACTATCAAAGACATCAAGCGCAAGGAGATTCCCGAGCTGAACGACGATTTCGCAGCCGAGGTCAGCGAGCATGGCACGCTGGAGGAATTGCGCGCAGAGACGCAGAATAAACTAGAGAAGGCCGCTGCTGAGCGGGAGAAGAATGCGCTGGAGAACAACCTGGTGAAGACCGTCGTGCAGAACGCTAAGGTCGACGTGCCAGCCGTGATGATCGACCGCGAAGTCAACGAGATGATCGAGGAACTGAGCTTCAATCTTTCTCGTCAGGGGTTCCCGGCCGAGTTTGCCCGCGAATACATTAATGGCAGGATCGATGCCATCCGCGCTGATTATCGGGATACGGCCGCCGAGCGAGTGAAGACGAGGCTGGTGCTGAAGAAAGTGGCAGAAGTAATGGATGTTTCCGTGACCGATGCCGAGTTGGATCAAAAGATTGAGGAACTGGCAGCGCTCTATCACGAGGATGCAGCGGCTGTGCGCAGCTCACTGCAGGATGGCGGTCAACTCGATTCCATGCGCGAGAGCTTGATCACCGAGAAGACCGTTGGACTGTTATTGGCGGACGCCAAGCCGGTAGCGCCCAAAGAGCAGCCGGAGACTCCGGAAGTTACTGAAGCTACGGAGACGGTCAGCGAGTAAGTTCTGTAGACTCATTTCCACACAGGTTAGCAGCGCAGGCCAAGTGAAGAACTTGGCCTGACTAGTCTAGTCAGCAATATCCAGCAGTACTACGTACTGCTGGCGCAACAATCGCTTTCATTTAAGATCGCAGTACTACGTACTGCTGAGGAGGTTGTCTTGATGAGCCTGATTCCAATGGTCGTTGAACAAACCAGTCGCGGGGAACGCAGCTACGACATCTATTCACGCCTGTTGAAAGAGCGGATCATCATGCTTGGTTCGCCTATCGACGATCACGTAGCCAACTTGATTGTTGCTCAGTTGCTCTATCTGGAAAGCGAAGATCCAGAGAAGGACATCAGCATCTACATCAACAGCCCAGGCGGCTCGATCGATGCCGGGTTGGCCATCTACGACACCATGCAGCACGTGAAACCTGATGTGCGCACAATCTGCGTCGGTATGGCTGCCAGCATGGCTTCCGTACTCCTGGCCGCCGGTGCCGCGAAGAAGCGTGCTGTGCTGCCTAATGCTCGGATAATGATCCACCAGCCGCTTGGCGGAGTGCAGGGCCAAGCCGCTGACATTGAGATTGAGGCCAAAGAAATCTTGCGCATCCGGGACACTATCAATCGCATTTATGTCCATCATACTGGGCAGGCACTGGAGAAGATCGCTCGGGATGTCGATCGCAACCTCTGGATGGACTCCCAAGCCGCAGTGCAGTATGGTATCGCGGATGAGGTCCTGGTCCGTCGCAAGTAGGTCCGGAAAGTAGGTGAAGCATGCTAAAGTTCGACGATAAGAACGTCGTGAAGTGCTCGTTCTGTGGTAAATCGCAGGACCAGGTGAAGAAACTGGTGGCTGGCCCTGGTGTCTACATCTGCGATGAGTGCATCGAGTTGTGCATGGAGATCGTGGAGGAAGAAACACACCAGGAAGCCGAGATGGATCTGAAGGAGATTCCGAAACCGCGCGAGATCAAGGATTTTCTCGATCAATGGGTGATCGGACAGGAAGACGCCAAGAAGATTCTCTCTGTCGCCGTCTACAATCATTACAAGCGCATCTACAGCGGGTCCTCTCGCAGCGATGAAGTGGAACTGCAGAAGAGCAATATTATGCTGGTCGGACCGACCGGAGTGGGCAAGACCTATCTGGCTCAGAATCTGGCTCGCATTCTCAATGTGCCGTTCGCCATCGCTGATGCCACCTCTCTGACGGAAGCCGGCTATGTGGGCGAGGATGTGGAGAACATCCTACTGAAGCTGATTCAGGCTGCCGATTATGATGTCGAGCGTGCCGAAAAGGGCATCGTCTACATCGATGAGATTGACAAGATCGCCCGCAAGTCGGAGAACCCCTCCATTACTCGCGATGTCTCCGGAGAGGGCGTGCAGCAGGCATTGCTGAAAATTCTGGAAGGCACTGTTGCCAGTGTACCGCCACAGGGCGGTCGGAAGCATCCGCACCAGGAGTTCATTCAGATCGACACAACCAACATTCTCTTCATCTGCGGTGGAGCGTTTGATGGCGTGGAGAAGATTATCCAGAACCGCATCGGTCAGAAGGTGATGGGCTTCGGCGCCGAGGTGAAAGGCAAGCAGGAGCAGCAGGTGGGCGAGATTCTACGCCATATCCTGCCTGGCGACTTGCTCAAGTTTGGCCTGATTCCGGAGTTTGTCGGCCGTATCCCGGTAGTCGCCACCCTGGAGAACTTGGATGAAGCAGCCTTGGTCCGGGTGTTGACTGAGCCCAAGAACGCGTTGACCAAGCAATATCAGCGCATGTTCGACATGGACGGGGTACAGCTCGAGTTCAAGGACGAGGCCTTGCATGAGATTGCTGTGGAAGCAATCAAGCGCAACACCGGTGCTCGCGGACTGCGGGCGATCATGGAGAAAACCATGCTGGAAGTGATGTTCGACATTCCGTCCCGCACGGATATCAAGAAGTGCGTGGTCACCCGGGAGTCGATCCTCAACCAGGAACCACCGCTCCTGATTACCGGTCAACGGAAGAAAAAACAGGATAGCGCATAGTTTCCATCAGGACCGCGGGTGACCGCGGTCCTGTTTATTCCCCGTGAAATATACAGGAAAATGTAGGATAGCCCTCACCCACCGCGTCAATACTTAAGATAGAACCCGACAAGCGTGAATCGTCCTGCCGAGCGAGCATCATCAGCTTCGCTCGAGGGCGGCTCTGTCACGGCGGCAAGCCGCTTCGTCTTGAGTGGGCAGAACTGTTGGAAAAGGATGGTGGATGATGGGCCTTTCCGGAGCGATTACGATCATTCAAGTCTTCTTTGCTATCGTCATTGGGCTGTACTTCTGGAATCTGCTGCGCACGCAGCAAGGCAACCGCGTGGCCGTGGAGAAGGAGTCGCGCAAAGAACTGGACAAGCTGCAGCGCATGCGGCAGGTTTCTCTGACGGAGCCGCTGTCGGAAAAGACCCGTCCGGCTAGGTTTGAGGACATCGTCGGTCAGGCAGAGGGGCTGCGGGCACTTAGGGCAGCTCTTTGCAGCAGCAATCCGCAGCACGTGATCATCTATGGTCCTCCTGGTATCGGCAAGACAGCCGCCGCCCGGCTGGTGCTGGAAGAGGCCAAGAGAACGCCCGGCTCTCCCTTTGGGCCGGACGCCAGGTTTGTGGAAGTGGACGCCACTACCGCCCGCTTTGACGAACGCGGGATTGCCGATCCGATCATTGGTTCCGTGCATGACCCGATCTATCAGGGTGCAGGAGCCATGGGCGTCGCGGGTATCCCCCAGCCAAAACCAGGCGCGGTGACCAAGGCGCATGGCGGGGTGTTGTTCATAGATGAGATTGGTGAACTGCATCCGGTGCAGATGAACAAACTACTCAAGGTGCTCGAGGACCGCAAGGTTTTCCTGGAGAGCGCCTACTACAGTTCGGAGGACAGCAATATCCCTCAACACGTTCACAACATCTTTCAGCACGGGTTGCCGGCCGATTTTCGGTTGGTCGGGGCCACCACCCGTCTGCCGGAGGAGATCTCTCCCGCCATCCGCTCACGCTGTCTGGAGATCTTCTTCCGCCCGTTGCTGGCAGATGAGATCGGCCAGATCGCCCGCGTCGCCGCCCGGAAGATCAACGTGTCCTTGCCGGCAGATGCCGAGCAAGTGGTGAGGAGCTACGCACAAAACGGCCGTGAGGTGGTGAACATCCTGCAGATTGCAGCCGGCATTGCCACTGGCGAGGGCCGTCAGCACCTGACGCGAGAGGACTTGGAGTGGGTGGTAAACAGCACCCAGTGCTCGCCGCGCCTGGAGCGCAAGATTCCGGCGGATCCCCAGGTGGGGCTGGCTAATGGGTTGGCCGTCACCGGCCCGAACATGGGCACGCTGCTGGAGGTGGAGGTTGCCGCTATTCCGGTTGGGCAGAAGCAGGGGCGCATCACGGTGACCGGGGTGGTGGACGAAGAGGAAATAGGAGACTCCCGACACGTGATCAGGCGCAAGAGCATGGCCAAGGATTCGGTGCAGAATGTCCTGACCACGCTCCGGCGGGTGATGGAATATGACCCGCAGGACTATGACATTCATGTCAATTTCCCTGGCGGCACGCCGGTAGATGGGCCGTCAGCCGGCGTGACCATGGCAGTGGCTATCTATTCAGCCTTTACTGGTCGACCAGTAGACAACCGGGTGGCCATGACTGGCGAAATCTCCATCCGGGGGCTGATCAAACCAGTGGGCGGAGTGGTGTCGAAGGTGGAAGCAGCCAGGCAGGCTGGGTGCAATCGGGTGTTGGTGCCAGAGGAAAACTACCAGGAGATGTTTCGGCAGTTGCCGATCGAAGTGATTCCGATCAGACGGTTGGAAGAGGCATTGCAGCACGCACTACTCAGTCGCCAGGTGCTGACAGCATCGTCCTAACCCTTGGTACGCCAAGGGTTTCTTTCTTGTGGTTAAATGCATTCAGGCAGGGAATCTTACCGAAAGAAGAGAATAGGAACCCGTCACCTATCAGAGAGAGATGTGACCAGCTGTAAAACGGAGGTGCTTGTCTTGTCCATAGTGGAGGTTCAGACTTTGCCACTCTTGCCGCTACGCGGCTATTTGGTTTTCCCATATACCATTCTCAATCTGGACGTCGGCCGGCCCCGTTCCATCGCTGCCTTGGAGCAGGCGATGATCGGTGAGGGGCAAATCATGTTGGCCGCCCAGAAGGACCTGAAGCAGGAGGAACCGACCGCAGACGACATCTACACGGTCGGCACAATTGCACATGTGAAGCAACTGCTGAAGCTGCCTGGCGGGACGATTCGCGTCTTAGTCGAAGGCATTTCCCGTGCCCGCATTCTCAGCTTTCAGGAAGAGGAAGCTTTCTTTGCTGTCAAGGTTGAGGTGATCACGGAAGACGATCGCGTCCTACCTGAGACATCGGCCCTGATGCGCACCCTGATCTATGAGTTTGAACAGTATGGCAAGCTTTCCAAGAAGGTTTCGCCGGAAACGATGGTGACTATCAATGGCATTGAGGAGCCGGGGCGGCTGGCAGATGTGGTGGCATCCCACTTCAATCTCAGCATCGAGGACAAACAGGAGATCTTGGAGCGGGTGAATCCGGCTGATCGGCTGGAGAAGATGGCCAGCATTGTGGCCCGGGAGTTGGAAGTGCTTGAGCTGGAACGGAAGATTGGACTCCGGGTACGCAAGCAGATGGAGCGCAACCAGAAAGAGTACTATCTGCGCGAGCAGATGAAGGCCATTCAGAAGGAACTGGGCCAGAAGGATGAGCGCATGGCTGAGGCCGAGGAACTGCGCCAAAGGTTGCAGGCCATGGAACTGCCACCGGAGGTGCGGGAGAAGGCCCAAAAGGAGATCGAGCGGCTGGAGCAGATTCCGCCCGGAGTGGCGGAAGGCGTGGTTGTGCGTAACTACCTGGACTGGCTGCTGGCTATGCCCTGGAGTCAGACCACGGAAGATGTGTTGGATGTGGACAGGGCAGAGCGCATCCTGGATGAAGACCATTATGGTTTGGAGAAGGCCAAGACCCGCATCGTCGAGTTCCTGGCGGTACGCCAGTTGACCACGCAGATGAAGGGACCGATCATCTGCTTCGTTGGTCCACCTGGAGTGGGCAAGACATCGCTTGCCCGTTCGGTGGCGCGAGCGCTCGATCGCAAGTTCACTCGCCTTTCCTTGGGCGGCGTGCGCGACGAGGCTGAGATTCGCGGGCATCGCCGCACCTACGTTGGCGCTATGCCCGGGCGCATCATTCAAGCGTTGCGTCAGGTGGGGTCACGCAATCCGGTATTCTTGTTGGACGAGATCGACAAGATGAGCACCGATTTCCGAGGGGACCCATCTGCCGCCCTGCTGGAAGTGTTGGATCCGGAGCAGAATAGCACCTTCGCGGACCACTACTTGGAGCTGCCCTTTGATCTCTCCGGCGTGTTGTTCATCACCACCGCCAACTCCCGCTACGGCATTCCGAGGCCGCTGCTCGACCGCATGGAAGTGCTGGAGATTCCGAGCTACACCGAGGAGGAGAAATTCCAGATTGCCAAGCGGCATCTGGTGCGCAAGCAATTGGCAGCCCACGGGCTTTCCGCCGAGCAGGCCAGAGTGAGTGATGGAGTCATTCGCAAGATCATTCGCGAATATACCAGAGAGTCAGGTGTGCGCAATTTGGAGCGGGAGTTGGCTTCTGTTTTCCGTAAGCTGGCCAAGCAGGTGGTGCAGGGTGCATCCGGATTGCAGTCAGTGACTAATCAGAATCTACATACCTATCTGGGGGCCGAGCGCTTCCGCTATAACCTGAAGGAGAAGCAGGATGAGGTGGGGGTGGCAACCGGCCTGGTCTGGACCGAGGTGGGTGGAGACACCGCTGCGGTCGAAGTGGCTGTGCTGCCGGGCAAGGGCAATCTCATCCTCACTGGTAAGCTGGGCGAGGTGATGCGCGAGTCGGCGCAGGCCGCATACAGCTATATCCGCTCGCGGGTGTCAGCGCTGGGCATCGACCCCGGCTTCCATCAGGAGAAGGATATCCATGTGCATGTGCCGGAGGGGGCGATTCCCAAGGATGGACCGTCTGCCGGAATCACCATAGCCAGCGCGCTTGCCTCTGCCCTTTCCGGGAAGGCAGTGCGCTCAGATGTGGCCATGACCGGTGAGGTGACGCTCCGGGGCAGGGTTCTCCCCATCGGAGGTCTCAAGGAGAAGGTGTTGGCTGCTCATCGGGCAGGCATTGCCACCGTGGTGCTGCCTGCAGAGAATAGGCGCGATCTGGACGAACTGCCGAACAACGTACGCCGCCAGTTGCAGTTCGTCTTGGCTGATCACATGGATCAGGTGCTGGAGGCGGCACTGGTGGCCAAACAATGACAGCGCGGAGCGCAGTCTATGTCACCAGTGGCGTGCGGGAGGAGCATTACCCCAGCGCCGGCCTGCCCGAAATTGCACTGGTCGGGCGCTCGAATGTGGGCAAGTCTTCGTTGATCAACTCGCTGCTCAATCGGCGTAACCTGGCCCGCACCAGCAGCAACCCTGGCAAGACACGCACGGCCAATTTCTATCTGGTGAATGACAAGTTCTTTTTCGTAGATCTGCCGGGCTATGGCTATGCCAAGATTTCGCAGGGGGAGCGCAAGAGCTGGCAGAAGATGATGTCCGCCTATCTCACTGAGCGGCGAGAACTGCAACTGGTAATTCAGTTGATCGATTTCCGCCATCCCCCGACTGCCTTGGACCAGGAGATGTATGGGAGACTCATGAACCTGGACATCCCCCTGCTGGTGGTGGCCAACAAGACCGACAAGGTGAATCGGTCGCAGTGGAACTCTCAACGCCAGCAGATCTTCGCCGGGCTTCCAGGCCTAGCACCGGACCAATTGGTTCTATTTTCCACCGAAACCAAGCAGGGAAAGGATGAGGTGTGGCAGAACATCTCCGCTGTGTTGGCCAATCTATCGGTCTCTTCGACTACAGATTGAGGAGGAGAAAATGCATGGGCGTTAAGGTAGCGCTCTTGTACAACCTGGCTGAGGAAGAGTCCCTCGGTGCGGGCGATCCCCCAGATAGCCAGGCGGAACTGGACTCAGAGCAAACGGTGTTTTCTATTCGCGAGAGCCTGCTGGCCGCCGGTCATCAGGTGCAACTGGTCGCAGGCAAACTGCCTGATCTGCTGCAACTCGCGCACGACCCCGTGGACATTGCCTTCAACATCTGCGAGGGTCGCCGGGGCCGCAACCGGGAGGCGCATGTCCCTGCCGTGCTGGAGATGTTGGACATCCCAGCAACCGGATCTGATGTGCTCACCCTGTCGGTCAGCCTGGACAAGCCGACCACCAAGATCCTGCTGTTGCATCACCAGGTGCCAACCCCGAAGTTCCAGGTGTTCTACTCGGCCTTGGATGTGCTGGATGAAGGCCTGCAGTTTCCGCTGATGGTCAAACCCGCGCATGAGGGGTCAAGCATGGGCATTTCCTCCAACTCGCGTGTGGCGACGGAGTCCGAGCTGCGCGAACGGGTGGCCCATGTGACTAAACACTATCATCAGCCGGCGCTGGTGGAGGATTTCATCGTTGGCCGCGAGTTCACGGTCGGCGTGCTCGGCAATGATGAGTTGCAGACCCTGCCGGTGATGGAAATCAGCTTTGAGCATGTTCCGCCAGAGGCCAATGGCATCTACTCCTATCAATACAAGCGCGAATGGACCGATCGGCGTAATTTCCTCTGCCCGGCCCCCATCGACGACTTCACTGCCCGTCTGCTGCAGGAGACGGCGAAGCGGGCCTATCGAGCAGTAGGGTGTCGGGACCTGGGGCGCGTGGACTTCCGCCTGAGCGCCGATGGAGTCCCCTACGTGATCGAGATCAACCCTCTGCCCGGTTTGGCTCCGGGCTACAGCGACTTCCCGGTGGCGGCAGAGGCCGGCGGCATGACCTACAGTGAGTTGATCAACCTGATCCTGGACAATGCTCTCAGGCGCTACCAAATCCATAGCCAAGCATTGCATGCATAAGGTGAACACCCGCGGCGGAGGCCGCGGGTGTTTGTGTCAGGTGTCTCCCTGGGACACTCAGCGCTAAGGCGCTACTCAGAGCAACTGACCATTCACCAACAACCGACCTTCGTTGGCGCATTGCGTCAGCCAGTAGAGTGGCATCAGGCGAAATCCCTCCGGGGCATTCACCTTCACCATATTGCCGTCAATGGAAAGAACACGGTAGCCGGCCTTGTTGCCTGACAGTTGCTCGGCCTCCATGGCAATTAGGTCATCGACTCGTAGTAAGCCACGCAGCTTCTGTTGATCCATTGCATCCACCCCTTGCCCTTTTGACAAGACTGTTCGCCGCCAAGCGGGCAGGCACCTGCAGGCGGAGCGGCCTGCGCAGCCCGCCAATTGCAGTTTTCACTTGGCACTTTCAACTGCCCTGGCTGCAAAGGTGGAGTTGAGCAGTTGTTCGCTGCTCACTGCCCGTTCCAGCCGGTCGGTGACGATCATCAGTTGCTGTAGGTGCTCGACCAGCTCCGGCTCAATCACCGGAGTGGTGGCCCACACCCCGAGCCGTCGATAGTGCTCGACTGCGGAAGCCAGGAGGACCAGTTCGGTGCCGGGAAAGGACGGGGTGATCGCCTTTGCCACTTCCAGAGCAGGTTGTGACTGCATCCAGCGTTGCGCCTGGGTGATGGCGTTGGCAAATCTCTGCAGGACCTCCGGTTTCTCCTTGATCATCTGCGCTGTCGTATGGTAAGCAGCCAGGGGCAGGCGCCTGGCCTGACCCGCGAGAGATGCGGCCAAGTATCCGACTCCCGCTTCGACCAGCGCAGTTGTGTCTGGTTCCAGCGTCTGCACGTAGTCCCCAGTGCCATTGGCGAAGACCCTGGCCGCGGAGGATCGCGCGACGTTGTCCAGAACCTGCGCATCCAAGACATCCCTCTCCCGCAAGGACGCATCGAGCGCCAATCTCGATGCGTGCGCTGGCTCTCCGCCGATAATCGCTTTGCCGGATAACGTCTGCCAATCGAAACCGGCTGGTTCTGGAGAGCGGGCGATTAAGGAGCTACCATCGCGTTGACAGAGCAAGGCGAAGGCAGTAGGCGCCAACTTGTCCCCTTGCTTCATGGCCAACACTGCCTGCTCGACCGAAAACAGCGAGATTTCTGCCTGGCAGGTGGAAAGCATAGCGGCTCCGGCAGCGTCTCCAGCCGCCACCTGCAGATGCACATTCAGCCCTTGATCTGTGAAATAGTTATTATGTAGGGCCACATATTGGGGAGCATAGTAGACGGAGTGCATGGCCTCAGTCAGGGACAGGTCCTCCAAGGGTCGTTGCTCGCCGTGGCCCATTAACCAGCAGGCAGTGCCGGCGATAACGATGACCACCATCAGAAGTGCGATCAGTAGACGCTTGCGCACGGAGTAGATACCTCCTTTATCCGACTTGTTAGCACACTGCAGTATATGCAGGAACAAGCGGGGACGTGTCCTAATAATGTACAAACTGATTCTCGCAAGCGAGAATCACTTGATTTAGATCGCAGTTCACGGAACTGCTGGTACAAACTGATCTCGGCAAGCGAGAATCACTTGATTTAGATCGCGGTTCTCCAGCGGTTCTCCAGCAGTTCTCCAGCAGTTCTCCAGCAGTTCTCCGAACTGCTGAGATATTTGACCCTTGCGTTGCACGAGATATTCTGTATACAATGTTCTTGAACAGGTAGATAAGTGCATCTGTTTCCACACGTCTTTTCGACCTACCGACCAGCAGCAAGAAAGCGCTGACCGATCGGTTTACTAAACGCGAGAGGTGAAATTGCTTTGGCTGAGAAACGCGTACAGATTATGGATACGACACTGCGTGATGGACATCAGTCTCTCTGGGCCACCCGGATGAAGAGCGAAGACATGATTCCGGTGATGGAGATGATGGACCAGGTTGGCTTCGCCGCCATTGAGATGTGGGGAGGGGCCACCTTCGACTCTTGTTTGCGCTACCTGAATGAAGATCCGTGGGAACGCTTGCGCACTTTCCGTAAGCGGATGCCAAACACCAAGCTGCAGATGTTGCTGCGCGGTCAGAACTTGGTAGGTTATCGTCACTATCCGGATGACGTGGTCATTGCCTTCGTGAAGAAGGCGATCGAAAATGGCATCGACGTGATGCGCATCTTCGACGGTTTGAACGACATCCGCAACATGGAACTGCCGATCCGAGTGGCCAAAGAGGCTGGCGCACACGTGCAGGGCACGGTTGTTTACACCATCAGCCCGGTACACAACTTCGACACGTATGTGACTGTCGCCAAGCAGTTGCTGGAACGAGGTGTTGACTCCCTCTGTGTCAAAGACATGGCCGGCATCCTGTCACCGTTTGAAGCCTTTGATCTGATCAAGCACCTGAAGAAGTTTGTGAACGTGCCGATTCAGTTGCACACCCACTACACCAGCGGCATGGCCAGCATGACTTACCTGAAGGCCATTGAGGCGGGAGTGGATATCATCGACTGCGCTCAGTCTCCTTTGGCGCTTGGTACCTCCCAGCCGGCGACTGAATCGATGGTGGCCGTGCTGCAGGGCACTCCCTATGACACCGGTCTCGATCTCAAGTTGCTCAGCGATATTTCTGAGCAAATGAAGATCGTGAAGAAGAAGTATCCACAAGCTCAGAATGCCGACGTCTATCAGGTGGACGCTAATGTGCTGCGCTACCAGATGCCTGGCGGGATGATCAGTAACTTCATCTCCCAGCTCGGCAGCCAGCTCGACCGTCTGCCGGAAGTGCTGCAGGAAGTGCCGCGTGTGCGTGAAGATCTGGGCTTCCCACCGCTGGTTACTCCCTTCAGTCAGATGGTTGGTGCGCAGTCCATGCTGAACGTTGTCGGCGGCGGCCGCTACAAGATGGTCTCCAACGAGGTAAAGAACTATCTGATGGGCCTTTACGGACAGGCTCCCGGTCCCATCGATGAGCAGTTCCGCCGCAGCATCATTGGTGACGCCAAAGTGATCACCGTCCGTCCGGCTGACGTACTCGAACCCGAGATGGACACTGCCAAGCAAGACATCGCGTTGTACATGGAACAGGAAGAGGATGTGCTCTCCTACGCACTGTTCCCGCCGGTGGCGATGAAGTTCCTGAAGGAACGAGAAGCTCGCAAATACAACCTGGACTACGATTTGGCCGAGAAGGCCAAGCGTGAGGGGTACCCAGTCTAGCATGGGGGGACTTGGGGAAGCAGGAGACTGCTTCCCCTTTCTTATGTGCATGCTATCGCATTAACAATTGAAATAGCGGTAGAATATGGGTGGCGAGCAGCCAGACAGGGGGAAAATCATGAATTATCAACAGGCACTTGATTACATAGCGTCCTTTGGGCGATTTGGTAGCCGGCCGGGTCTTGAGCGGATGCTTTGGTTGCTTGAGCGGCTGGATCACCCCGAACGAAGCATGCGGTTTGTGCACGTGGCCGGCACCAACGGCAAAGGTTCCACCACGGCTTTTGTGCATGGAATTCTGCAGGCAGCAGGATACCGGGTGGGTATGTTCACCTCACCTTATCTCGAAGCATTCACCAACCGCATCGGCGTAAACGGGCAGGACATCGACCAAGGCAAATTGGCCAGTTTGGTCCTGCGGCTACAGCCATTGCTGGATGAGATCAACGCCAGCGAACTGGGCCCAATCACCCAGTTTGAGGTGACCACTGCCCTGGCGTTATGCTACTACCGGGAGACTCGGGTGGATCTGGTAGTTTGGGAAGTCGGTTTGGGCGGCCGATTGGATGCCACCAATGTGGTCACTCCATTGGTCAGCGTGATCACCAACATTGGCATGGATCACACTGAGGTGTTGGGCAACACTCTTGCCGAAATTGCGGGGGAAAAGGCGGGCATCATCAAGCGGGGAGTCCCCTTGGTCACTGCGGTGGAGGAGGACGAGGCATGGCAGGTGATTGCGGGACAGGCAACGGATCTACATGCCCCCGTCTGGCGTCTGGGGCACGACTTCCACTATGCACGTCAGGAGTTTGGCATAGATGGACAATCATTCTCCTATCGCGATCAAGCAGGGGATACCATGCGGTTTAGCATTTTGCTCCTCGGAGAACATCAATGTCGGAACGCCGCGCTGGCTGTGGCCGCCGTCCGGCAACTGGAGCAACTTGGCCTTTGTATCAGCCCTGAGGCCTACGCAGACGGCCTGAAGCATACCCGGTGGCCCGGAAGACTGGAGATCATGTCCCGCCAGCCCTTTGTCCTGGTGGATGGAGCTCATAATCCGCATGGCACCAGGGTGCTGCGGCAGGCACTGCTCGATTACTTCCCAGGCAGAAAGCTGGTGATGGTGCTAGGCATACTCAAGGACAAGGAACGCCAGGAGATGTTCGGCCATTTGCTGCCGCTGGCCTCTCGGGTGTTGTTTACCGCTCCGCAGTACGGCAGAGCAACCGACCCGGAGACATTGCTGCAGGAGGCCGCTGCTTTCGTTGTTCCAGCGACTACGACTGCCTCCGTGCCAGAGGCGATAGACCAGGCTTTGGACGGTCTGGCTACCGATGAGGTCTTGCTGATTGCCGGGTCGCTCTACACGGTGGCGGAGGCCCGAGAGCACCTGAAGCAGCTTCTCTAGATATTGTGGGACAGGTGGATGGTTCGTTGTCCCAGGTCAAGGAGGTTCGCGAGACGCGAGCCTCCTTTCTCGTTCGGTGACAGTCTGGTTGATCAATTGTCGAAATGCAGGAGTCTGCGCGTCTTTGCCGAACTCCTTAGGGGATAGCTGGAGGTGAATGACATGCGACGCAGATCTAGGCGGCGGAAGAAGAAATCCGGTCGGTTGATCGGTACGTTCGTCCTGGTAGGCCTGCTGGCGATCGGCTGCGGCTGGATGATCAACCGCTTGATCGTGCAAGGCTACCTCTTCCGTCCAGCGATAGTTCAGGATGATCCAGACCTCTCAGACTTACCGTCTGTTGACCCGCCCGTGCAGTCAGAGGGAGACGATGATCCGGCTCCGGTCACCGCAGCGCAGTTGCAGATGCGGCCTTTTCGGTTCTACCTAGTCCAGGTGGGTGCTCTCGCTAATGAAAGCAGTGCCTCCAGCTTGGTGCAGCGCCTTGAGGCAGAAGGTTATCCCGGAGCGTACATGAAGGAAGGGCAATACTACAAAGTTTTTGCTGGCATATACTCGCAGAAGGAGGCAGCTGATGCTATCGGCCAGATGCTTGAGCAGCACAAACATGATTTTTATGTCAAGGAAGTAGCACTGGTGGGCATTGATGCACAGGTGACCGGCAGCAGCGCCTCTTACGCTGCGGACGCGCAAGAGGAACTGGCGGCGATTGATGTCGCCTTTGCCGAGCTATTGGCGGCCTCTTCCGTAGACAGCGCTAAGGCCCTGGCGCTCAAGCAACAGGTAGACAAGGCGCACGAGCGCCTCTCAGCGCTTTCACCCAGCGAGGAGATGGTTCCATACCATTCTGCACTGTTAGATGCTTGTGCAGAGCTCTTAGCTGCGGTCAACCAGTTGAACACTTACTTGGATAGCAATGATCAATCTGATTTGCTGCAAACCAGCAGCTCTTTGATGGATTTTGCCCTGGGATACCAAAGAGTGCAGTCAATTATTCACGACATATTGAATTAACTGCGTTGGAGTGGAAAATATAGCATGGTATAATTGGGTGAATTCTTGGAGGAGGCTGAAAGCTGTTGAAGCTGGCAGAAGTCGTCACATTGCTACATGCAGATGTCCTTACCGGCCATACAATGCTCGAGACAAGAGTCACTACCGCGTTGGGGGCAGATTTGCTGAGTGACGTCTTGACCACTCCAAGGGATGAGACCATCCTGTTGACCGGAGTGACTAACCCGCAGGTAATCCGTACTGCAGAGATGGTCGATATCAAGGCAGTGGTTCTGGTCAGAGGGAAGCTCCTGCCGGAGGAGACCCTGCGACTGGCTCGAGAACTCAATCTTCCCCTGCTCAAGACTAGCTATAGCTTGTTTGAGACTTGTGGGATTCTCTATCGTGCAGGGCTAAGAGCATAGAGAGGAGGAGTGATGCTTGGCCGCCGATGAGTTGTTGGAACTCCACTTTCCTGTCCAGGGAGGGGACTTCACCCAAGCAGGCGAGGCGTCTAGCAAGATCAAGCGCACTCTTCAGCAGATCGGAATTGCCCCAGCATTGATTCGCCGCAGCGCGATCGCCGCCTACGAGGCGGAGATGAACATAGTCATCCATGCTTATCAGGGGGTTCTCCAACTGACCATCTGGCCCGGGTACATTGAACTTGTGGCCAGCGATTCCGGACCAGGCATCGCCGATTTGGAGTTGGCCATGCAGGAGGGCTACTCCACCGCGCCCGGCATCGCCCGGGAGATGGGGTTTGGTGCCGGCATGGGGCTGCCCAACATGCAGCGCAATGCGGATGAGCTAGAGGTTCAGAGTCAGGTTGGCGTCGGAACCACCGTGCGTATCAGGATTAGTCTGTGAGGCAGGGGGGAACAGTGGTGCGATATTTCCACTCCGTGCATTTGGATGCCGAGAAATGCAAGGGCTGCACTAATTGCATCAAGCGCTGCCCCACTGAAGCCATTCGCGTGCGAGACGGGAAGGCTCGCATTATCGAAGAGCGCTGCATCGACTGCGGAGAGTGCATTCGCGTTTGCCCAAACCACGCCAAGACAGCCATCAGTGATAGTCTGGATCGGTGCAAGGAGTTCGCCTACAATATTGCTTTGCCGGCACCGGCCTTGTTTGGGCAGTTTCGGAACTTGGCTGATCCTGGGCAAGTGGTGGCTGCTCTGCGCGGTATCGGCTTTGACGCAATATTTGAGGTGCCACTGGCGGCCGAATATGTCACCGTGGCCATTCGCGATTACATCGCTGAGCACGGGGCAGGGCCCTGGATCTCTTCTAGCTGCCCGGCAATTGTGCGCTTGATTCAGGTGAGATATCCCGAGTTGTTGAAATACATAATCCCGATCGAAACACCGATGGAAGTAGCGGCGATGCTGGCCAGACGGCAGGCCGCTTTCAAACTTCAACTCGATCCCGACAAAATCGGAGTCTGGTTTATCACTCCTTGCCCCGCCAAGGTAACTGCGATCCATCAGCCAGAGGGAAGGCACAGCTCAGCCGTCAATGGCGCATTCGCCATCAATGAGCTGTACGGCGATTTGATGAAGCAAATCTCAGTTCGTGGCGGCAAGGCTACGGCCTTCAAAGCCAGTGGTCCCGGTCTGAGCTGGGGCCGGGCAGGGGGTGAAAACGCCGCCGTCGGAGTGGAGAATCATCTGGCTGTTGACGGTGTGCACAGTCTGATCTCCCTGTTCGAAGAAATGGAAATGGGGAAGCTGCGGGAAATTGGGTTCCTGGAGTGCCAGGCCTGCATCGGCGGATGCGTGGGAGGAGCGCTAACAGTGGAGAACCCGTTTGTCGCACGCGTACGATTGACCAAAATGTCAGAACATTTGAACACGGGCGTGCGCTCCCTGGCAGATGCTTGCCCAGAGCTGTACGAGCCTGAGTTGTTTGAACTGCGGGGAGCAGTGGAGCCGCGCCCAATTATGCCGCTGGCAGGCGACATGCTGCTGGCTATCCGCAAGATGGAACAGCTGGAGTCGATCGCAGAAGCGCTGCCCGGTCTTGATTGCGGCGCCTGCGGTTCTCCCAACTGTCGGGCCTTAGCTGAGGATATTGTCCGCGGAATCGCCAATGAAACCGATTGTGTGATCAAGCTGCGGGAGAGAGTGAAGGACCTAGCAGTGGAGATGTACGATCTGGCAGAAAAGTTGCCGCCCACCATGGGCAAGAACCCGCCGAAGGAGGATTAACAGGATGCTGCTGACCGAAGTAGTTGCTGAGCTGCAGCTGTCTTGCTTCACCAGCCTACCGGCTGAACCAGTGCAGGTCACTTGCGGTTACGCTTCTGACCTGCTCAGTGACGTGATGGGAAATGCACCCACAGGAGCCCTCTGGGTGACGATGCAGTGCCACCCTAACGTGGCTGCCGTTGCCTCATTGCTCAGCCTGGCGGGTGTAATCATCGTAGGGAAGGTCTCGCCTGATGAAGTGACCCTGCGTCGGGCACAGGAGGCCGGGGTAGTGCTGCTGCACAGTGAAGCCAGCACATTCGAAACTGTGGGTCGGCTTTACGAACTCGGCGTTCGGGGCCTGCCCAGGCATGACTGATTGGCAGAAGGCCGATCTCCATATTCACAGCGCGCTATCACCTTGCGCAGAGGACGAGATGACGCCGAATAACATCGTGAACATGGCTGCGTTGCTCGGCTTGTCGGTGATCGCGATTACGGATCACCAGGCCTATGAGAATGTCGCGGTGGTCACACAGTTGGCTGAGGCTCGGGGAATGATTTGCCTTCCCGGAATAGAGGTGCAAACCAAGGAAGAGGTGCATCTCCTGGCATACTTCCCAGCACTGGAGGGATTGCGACGCTTTGCGGAGCAGGTGCGTCATAGCCTGGTTGATTCGCTGCGACCGTCTGCTTTTTTTGGCCGACAGTTGATCCTCGACTGCCATGATCAGGTGATTGGCGAGTATCCTGTGCTGTTGCAGCAGTCCGCGGTTTTGACGGTGGAGCGGGTGTATGCGTTGGTGGAGCAATTGGACGGGTGCTGCGTCCCGGCACACATCGACCGGCCAGCGTTTAGCATGCTCAGTCAACTGGGGTTTCTGCCAAAGGCTTTGCCTATCGCCACCGTGGAATATACACAGAACTATTACCAGCGCGCGAAGTCAAGTAAGCATTCAGAAGGACGACTTGCGATCACCAGTTCAGATGCCCACTCTCTCGGGCAGATGATCACCTTGGGCAACAGCTGGCTGCACGCGAAACTCTGTACCCCGAGAGAAGTCTGCCAGGCGCTACGCCGGGGAGACGAGCAGTTGGTGCAATCGTATCGCCCCAATCTCCATTGATGTTCTTGGGCGCCAGCCCTGAACATAGGTTGACGGCCCTGAGGACCGTGCAATCACCCATACAGCAATGGCCAGGAGGTGTTCTACTCTTGGCGGTGACATGTGAATGATTTATCATTCACAAATGCGAATTATCAGATGGAGGCGAAATTGATGGAGGCAAAGACATGTGGTTGCTGCCAGGCAGCGGAAGATCCCCGCTATGTCGAGTTGGCAGCGATCATGGAGCGCTATCGTGGACAGCAAGGCGCTCTCATTCCAGTACTGCATGAGGCCCAACAGATTTTTGGTTACCTGCCGGAAGCGGTGCAACAACAAGTTGCCGACGGGCTAGGGGTTTCGCTCAGTGAAGTCTATGGCGTGGCTACCTTCTACTCGCTGTTCACCCTCAAGCCGCGGGGAATTCACAAGATCGGTGTATGTCTCGGTACTGCCTGCTATGTTCGTGGGGCAGCCGATATTTTGGCCGAACTGGAGCGGCGGCTGGGCGTGAAGGTCAACGACACCACTGACGACGGCAAGTTCACTCTGGAGATTACTCGCTGCATCGGAGCCTGCGGTTTGGCTCCGGTGATGACCATTGACGAGGACGTCTATGGTCGCTTGACAGCCGACAAGATTCCCGAGATTCTCGCCAAGTATTGATTGACATGAAGGAGCTTTCCCTGCATGTCCTGGACCTGGTGCAGAACTCACTGACTGCTGGCGCAAGCAGAGTGGAGCTAAGGGTGCTTGAGGATCTGAGCGCCAATCGGTTGACCATCTCGGTGATTGACAACGGATGCGGTATGACAGATGCACAGTGTGAAGCAGTCCTGGATCCATTCGTCACCTCCCGTACTACGCGTAAGGTTGGCCTGGGTTTGCCGCTGTTCAAGGCAGCAGCGGAGCAGGCGGGAGGCTGCCTGATCATCCGGTCTGCGCCAGGGCTGGGCACCGCCGTTCAAGTGGAGATGCAACATGACCATCTGGATCGCGCCCCCCTGGGAGACATGGCGGAGACGCTGGTCAGCATACTGGCACTGAACGAGACCTGTCGTCTGGTTTACCTGCATATCAAAGGCGCAGCCCGATTTGAGTTCGATAGCCGGGAGATCAAGGACATTCTGGGCGAGGTCCCGCCGAGTCATCCGGAAGTGGTGGCTTGGTTGCTGCAATACATCAGGGAGAACGAGAAATCAATGGAGGTGTGAGTTTTGAAGTCATTGGAGGAACTGAAGAAGATTCGCGAGTCTGCTCAGCAGATGATGCACCTGCGCGAAGGCGATGATGCGGTACGTATCGTCGTGGGCATGGGCACCTGCGGCATAGCCGCCGGCGCGCGCGAGACGCTGTCTGCGATCATGGACGAGCTGCAGAAGCGTAACCTGTCCGACATCGTCGTGACCCAGACCGGATGCGTAGGCCTCTGTGAGAAAGAGCCCCTGGTTGACGTCATTCGCACCGGTCAGCCGCGCGTCACCTACGGTTATGTCAATGGAGACAGGGCGCGGCAGATCATTGCCAGCCATGTGGTCAACAACCAGATCATTGGGGAATGGGTGGTTCAAAGGTAAGGGGACACACCTCCGCAAGAAGCCTGTGTTGAGGGCTGAGGAATGTCCCCGATCGGGAGGGGGACACACCTCCGCAGGGAGTGCGTTTTGGATGCTGAGGAATGTCCCCGATCAGGATGGGACACACCCGTAGGGGCGCCATGCCAGCAACACCGAGTGTTGCGATTTCCAATGAAGCGATTCTTGCTCGTCAAGAATCGGCTTGCACATTTGGCCCGAAGCGGCGGGTCGCATACATGCGACCCCTACGACCGCGTAACGCAACTGCCGCTTTAGTGGGCTGAGGAGTGTCCCGATCGGGATGCTACTAGCCCATATTAGAGAGATTTGCTTCTGATGGATGGGAGAATTGGCTCATCAGGATGCTCGTCCGCGGGACGGGCATGGGTGGTGCAAAACAAGGAGGTAAGACTATGGCTTTCTACCGAGCTCACGTCCTGGTTTGTGGCGGAGCCGGCTGTATTTCCTCGGGCTGCAAAGAAGTGCAATCAGCCCTGAAGGAAGAATTGGCGAGCCTCGGGTTGGCCGAGGAGATCAAAGTAGTCGAGACAGGTTGTATCGGTACTTGCGATTTGGGCCCAGTGATGGTTGTCTATCCAGAAGGCACATTCTACCGCAAAGTCAAGCCGGATGACGCTCGTCGCATCGTGCGGGAACATCTGCTTAAGGGCCGTATCGTAGACGGGTTGTTGTATCAGGATCCCGAAACTAAGAAGCATGTTCCCGAGTACGACCGGATCAGCTTCTTTGCAGGCCAGACCAGAATCGCCCTGCGCAATACCGGCGTGATCAACCCGGAGGTAATTGAGGAGTACATCGCTAGAGATGGGTATGCGGCTCTGGGCAAAGCGCTTACTGAGATGACCCGTGACCAGGTGGTCGCCACCATCGAATCATCTGGGTTGCGTGGCCGGGGAGGCGCTGGGTTCCCAACCGGCCTCAAGTGGAAGCTGGTGAAGAATGCTCCGGGCGATGTGAAGTACGTAGTCTGCAACGCAGATGAGGGAGATCCGGGTGCTTTCATGGATCGCAGCGTCCTCGAGGGCGACCCGCATTCGATTATCGAAGCGATGGCTATCGCCGGATATGCTGTGGGAGCCAGCCAAGGCTACGTCTACGTGCGTGCGGAATACCCGCTGGCGGTCGCCCATCTGCAGTTGGCGATCACCCAGGCCCGCAAGCTCGGGCTGTTGGGCAAGGACATCTTCGGTACCGGCTTCGACTTCGACCTCGACATTCGCGTCGGAGCTGGCGCTTTCGTCTGTGGCGAAGAGACTGCCTTGCTCGCGTCTATTGAAGGTCGCAGGGGCGAGCCGCGTCCAAAGCCGCCGTATCCGAGTGATGCCGGTCTCTGGGGCAAACCGACGCTGATCAACAACGTGGAGACCTTTGCCAACATTTGCCCGATCATCCAAAACGGGGCTGAATGGTTTAGCAGCATCGGTGTCGGGCGCAGCAAGGGCACCAAAGTATTTGCCGTGGCCGGCAAGATCAACAACACCGGACTGGTGGAAGTGCCGATGGGCACCACCCTGCGGGAGATTATCTATGATATCTGCGGTGGTATCCCGAATGGCAAGAAGTTCAAGGCAGCTCAAATCGGTGGCCCTTCTGGGGGCAGCCTCACGGCCGAACACTTGGATGTGCCGCTTGAATACGACGGCTTGACCAAGCTCGGCTGCATGATGGGTTCCGGCGGTCTGATTGTCATGGACGAAGACACCTGCGCCGTGGATATTGCTCGCTTCTTCTTGGACTTCACCAAGGATGAGTCCTGCGGGAAGTGCACTCCTTGCCGTATCGGCACGAAGCGCATGCTGGAGATTTTGGAGCGCATCACCCAGGGTGAAGGCGTGGATGGAGACATCGAGGCGCTGGAAGCTCTGGCGGAGCATATTAAGACCTCTTCGCTCTGTGGTTTAGGTCAGTCTGCGCCTAACCCTGTGCTCAGCAACTTGCGCTGGTTCAGATCCGAGTATGAAGCTCACATTTACGACAAGAGTTGTCCGGCTGGCGTCTGCAAGCCGCTCGTCTCCTACCACGTGCAGCCCGAGCGTTGTCGTGGTTGCGGAATCTGTGCGCGAGTCTGCTCCGTCGGTGCGATCAGCGGCAGCTTGAGGAGTGCCCACACTATTGATCAGGCTGCCTGCATCAAGTGTGGTGCTTGCTTCAGCAAGTGCCCGTTTGACGCTATTGTCAGGCAGTAGTGGGCGAAGGAGGATGACAGCATTGGATCTGATCACGTTGACTATTGATGGACAAATCGTCACCGTACCGAAGGGCACCACAGTGCTGGAGGCGGCCAAGCAGGTTGGAATCTCGGTCCCCACTCTCTGCCATATGAAGGGGATCAATGAGATCGGCGCTTGCCGTATCTGCGTGGTGGAGGTGCAGGGTATGCGCGGCATGCAGCCTTCTTGCGTGTTGACAGCGGCAGAAGGAATGGTCGTCAACACTAATTCCGCTGCAGCAATTCGAGCCCGCCGCACCAATCTGGAACTGATTCTTTCCACTCACCCCAAGGACTGCCTGATCTGTTCTCGGAACGGCAATTGTGAACTACAGTCTCTGGCCGAGGGGATGGGTATTCGCAAAATCCGGTACGAGGGAGAGCGCAACGAGTATCCGCTGGATATCAGCACTCCTTCCATTGTGCGCGATCCCAACAAGTGCATTCTCTGCCGGCGCTGTGTTGCCGTCTGCCATCAGGTGCAGGGGGTTGGCGTCCTGGGCGCGATAGAACGCGGATTCGACACCATCGTCAGTCCCGAAGTCGGCCAACAGCTGAACGATGTCGCCTGCGTGCTCTGCGGGCAGTGCGTGATGGTCTGTCCGACCGGCGCATTGACCGAGGTGGACAACGTAGACCGGGCATTGGCGGCCTTGGCTGACCCGAGCAAGCACGTGGTCGTGCAGACTGCCCCGGCAGTGCGCGTGGCCATTGGCGAGGAGTTCGGGCAGGCCCCGGGTACTGTGATGACTGGACAGATGGTGGCAGGCCTCAGGCGACTCGGTGTCAAACAAGTGTTTGACACCGACTTTGCCGCCGACCTGACCATCTGGGAGGAAGCGACTGAGCTGGTGCATCGCCTACAACACGGCGGTACTCTGCCGATGATTACCTCCTGCAGTCCAGGTTGGATCAAGTTCATCGAGCACTTCTATCCGGATCTCTTGGAGCACCTTTCCACCTGCAAGTCTCCGCAGCAGATGTTCGGCGCAGTCGCCAAGACCTATTACGCCCAGAAGATCGGCGTCAAGCCGGAAGACATGGTCGTGGTCTCGGTGATGCCCTGTACCGCCAAGAAGTTTGAGAGCCAGCGACCGGAAATGGCCGACAGCGGCGTAGCCGACGTGGATATGGTGCTGACCACGCGCGAGTTGGCGCGGATGTTCAAGCAGGCTGGGATTGACCTCAATCAGCTGCCTGCGGAGCAGTTTGACGATCCGCTCGGGATCTCCACCGGTGCAGCTGTCATTTTCGGCGCTACCGGCGGCGTAATGGAAGCCGCCTTGCGCACGGCCTACGAGTGGCTGACTAAGACCAGTCTGCCGAAGATAGAGCTGACAGACGTACGGGGCCTCAAGGGCATCAAGGAAGCAGCGGTTGAACTGCCGGGAACGGGTATCACGCTGAAAGTAGCCGTGGCCCATAGCCTGAGCAACGCACGCAAGCTACTGGAGGCGATTAAGGCAGGCGAGGCCGATTACCACTTCATCGAGGTGATGGCTTGCCCCGGAGGTTGCATCAGTGGCGGCGGCCAACCGCGACCAGCCGATGTGAACGACTTCGCTGAGCTCCGACAGCAGCGCATCAGCGGCATCTACAAGGCGGACGAGCAACTGTCGGTCCGCAAGAGTCATGAGAACCAGGCGGTGAAGGAGCTCTACGACACCTTCCTCGGGGAGATCGGAGGTCACAGGGCTCACCACCTGCTGCACACGGAATACCACGCCCGCGGTAAGTACCCGCGGCAGATAAAGCAATAGAACGCCGACGGAGAGTTGGATGCATGGCCCAGGTGGTGCAATACCCCCCTGGGCTTTTCGTCTTTCTGGGCATCAGAAACCAATTCTGGAGGTGACCGATTGATGACAAATCACAGTCAACATCCCACGGCTACCGGGAAAACCCGGGAATCACAGGTAAAGGCGATTATCGAAGAGCACGCCGGTGACGCCAGCGCTCTGCTGCAGGTGCTGCATGCCATTCAGGACCTCGATGCACAGAACTGGTTAACTGAGCAGGAGTTGCTTTGGGTGGCGGAAGGACTGAATGTGCCGCCGAGCAAGGTCTATGGTGTGGCCACATTCTATTCCATGTACAGCGTCAGGGAGCGCGGCCGTCATCTCATTCGCATCTGCGAGAATGCCCCTTGCCACGTGGTCGGCGCAAGTGACGTGATTTCTGCTCTCAGGCAGCAGTTGGGCATCGATATCGGCGGCACGACTGCTGACGGCTGTTTCACCCTTGAGTTGACCAGTTGCCTCGGCGTCTGTGGTGTGGCGCCGGCAATGATGATCGACCAGACGGTCTATGGCAACCTGACTCCAGAAAAACTGCCTGCAATCTTGGCAGAGTACAAATAGGGGGTGCAACATGCGCTTTTATCGTGCTCACGTTCTGGTCTGCGCTGGAACTAACTGTCACGTAAGGGGAGCCGCCTCCATCCGGCAGTTGCTGGTGGAGGAAATCTCCCGTCAGGGCTTGTCTGAAGAGATCCGGGTGGTTGAGACTGGTTGCTTCGGCTTGTGTGAACAGGGCCCGGTGGTCGTGGTCTACCCCGAAGGCGCATTTTACGCTCGCGTGCGGCCAGAGGACATCGGCCAGATCGTCTCCGAGCATTTGATGAAGGGACGCGTGGTAGAGTCCCTGCTCTATCGCGAGGGTGACGCTCCCAAGTCTGTCACGACCTATGATCAGAGCAACTTCTTTCGCAAGCAGAAGCGCGTTGTCCTGCGAAACTGCGGCCTGATTGATCCTGATTCCATTGAAGAGTACATTGCGCGCGGCGGGTATGAGGCTCTGGGCAAGGTGTTGACGGGGATGACTCCCGAGGACGTGGTGAACACCATGAAAGCTTCCGGGCTGCGTGGTCGCGGCGGCGCGGGCTTCCCGACTGGGCTGAAGTGGCAGTTCACAGCCCGGGCTGCGGGAGATCAGAAGTACATCATCTGCAACGCAGATGAAGGCGAACCAGGCACGTTCAAGGACCGGCTGATCCTGGAGGGAGATCCGCACAGCATCATCGAGGGCATGGCCATTGGCGGGTACGCCACTGGGGCTACTAAGGGTTACATCTACGTGCGTGGCGAGTACCAGTTGTCGATTGAGCGGCTGCAACGCGCTATTGAAAAGGGCCGGGAGTACGGACTGCTCGGTGACGATATCTTTGGCTCAGGCTTCTCCTTCGACTTGGAGATCGTCTCCGGCGCTGGCGCCTATGTTTGCGGTGAAGAGACCGCATTGATCGAGTCGATTGAGGGCAGTCGCGGCGAGCCTCGGTTTAAACCGCCCTATCCGGCCAACTATGGGCTCTTCGGCAAGCCGACCACAGTCAACAATGTGGAAACCTTTGCTAACGTTGCACCGATCATGCAGAATGGCGCAGACTGGTTTACGGCTATCGGTACTCCCAAGTCGCCGGGCACCAAGGTCTATACGCTCACCGGCAACGTGATTAACACCGGACTGATTGAAGTTCCCATGGGCATTACCCTGCGCGAAGTGATCTTTGAGGTGGGCGGCGGCATCCCAGGTGGGCGTGAGTTCAAGATGGCCCAGACCGGAGGCACTTCCGGCGGTTGCCTGGCGGCTGAGCATCTGGATCTGGCCATGGATTACGACAACCTGGTGGAGCATGGTACGGCCCTCGGCTCGGGCGCGCTACTGATCATGGATGATAGCCACTGCATCGTGGACATCGCCAAGAACTTCCTCTCCTTCTTCAAACATGAGTCCTGCGGTCAGTGCACTCCCTGCCGCGAGGGCACCACGCAGCTCTATCGCCTTGTGGACAAGATTTCCCGGGGTGAGGCAGTCGAGAGCGACCTTGACTTGATCAACCGGCTATCCCGGACAATGAGTGATGCCTCTCTCTGTGCGCTCGGCCAGACAGCTCCGGTGCCGCTGCAGAGCACCATGCGTTATTTTGCTGAGGAGTACAGCGAACACCTCCAGGGCAAATGCAGAGCCGGCATCTGCAAGATGACCAACAATTGAGGGGGGCGAGTTCATGGAAATGATTAAGCTAACCGTTGACGGAAGAGAAGTGGAGGTTCAGCCCGGTTCCACCGTCCTGCAAGCAGCTCAGGCTGCGGGGGTGAAGATACCTACCCTATGTCACCATGCTGATCAGCAGCCCAAGGCCGCCTGCCGACTATGCGTGGTGGAAGTCCAGGGGCAGCGCTTCTTGCAGACAGCCTGTTCCTTCCCAGCAGCTCCGGGAATGGTGGTTGTCACTAACTCGCCGCGCGTCCGTTCCGCGCGCAAGACCATTTTGGAACTGATGCTAGCACATCACCCGCAGGACTGCCTGAGCTGTGCTCGCAATCTCAACTGCGAGCTGCAGACTTTAGCGGCTGACTACGGTATCCGCGAGATCCCGTTTGGTGTCACTCCGCGAAATCTGCCGCTTGATCAGTCCAATCCAGCGATTGTGCGCGATCCCAACAAATGCATCAACTGCGGTCGGTGCGTCGAGGTATGTTCCTCAGTGCAGCATGCTGCAGTTCTCTCTTCCATTGGGCGAGGCTACGACACCGTGGTGATGCCGTTCGGCAAGAAACCGCTGTCTGATGTGGCTTGCACATTCTGCGGCCAGTGCATCCAGGCATGTCCGGTAGGAGCGATCACGGAGAGAGATGATACCGAGCGCGTTTTGCAGGCGCTGCAGGATCCCGATATGCATGTGGTCGTACAGACAGCTCCGGCCGTGCGCGTGGCCCTGGGAGAGACAATGGGCATGAAGCCGGGAGCCGTGGTGACTGGTCAGATGGTTGCTGCTTTACGTCGTTTGGGGTTTGACCGGGTTTTCGATACGGATTTCACTGCCGATTTGACCATCATGGAGGAAGGCAGCGAACTCTTGGAGCGTCTGACCCACGGCGGCGTGCTGCCGATGATCACCTCCTGCAGCCCAGGATGGATCAAGTTCATCGAACACTTCCATCCAGACTTGCTTCCGCACCTCTCCACCTGCAAGTCTCCGCAGCAGATGTTTGGCGCGCTGGCCAAAACCTATTATGCCGAGACATCTGGTGTTCCGGCAGAACGCATTTTCTCAGTCTCAGTGATGCCGTGCACCGCCAAGAAGTATGAGGCGACCAGGCCGGAGATGCGGTCGAGCGGGTATCAAGACGTGGATGTCGTGCTGACTACGCGTGAGCTGGGTCGCATGCTCAAGCAGGCTGGCATCAACTTCGACGCTTTGCCTGAAGAGGAGTATGACGCTCCGTTAGGCCTTTCCACCGGAGCGGCCGTTATCTTTGGCGCCACTGGCGGCGTGATGGAGGCTGCCCTGCGCACGGTCTATGAGGTTGCTACCGGCACCACTCTGGCTGACATCGAGCTGACGATGGTGCGTGGCATGGAGGGTGTGCGCGAAGCAGCAGTTGACTTGGCCGGCACGACGGTGAAGGTGGCCGTCGCCCACGGTCTGGAGAATGCCAATCAGCTGCTCACCAAGATCAAAGCGGGAGAGGCGGATTATCACTTTATTGAGGTGATGTGCTGCCCTGGAGGGTGCATCGGAGGAGGAGGCCAACCGATTCCGACCACCAATGCTGTTCGCAAGGAGAGGGCTGCTGCGATCTACCAGGCCGATCGCGATCTGCCGTTGCGCAAGTCGCACGAAAACCCAGCCATCAAACAGATCTACGCTGAGTGGCTGGAGCGTCCCTTGGGTGAGAAATCTCACCATTTGCTGCACACGCACTACACAGCGCGTTCGCGCTACTAGAACAACCGGCAAGGGCGCAGGGCAAGGCCTGCGCCCTTTATTTGGCATGCTGCCTGGCGCCCGCACCAAATGCCTGTGCAAAACGGTAAGGTATCGCCATGCCTTTGCTACTTGTCGTCATTTCGTAAACAAGCTACAATAGCTTTAGCCATTGTTCCTCATATATTAGTTGGCTGTAGTTGTGATTAGGCGGGCAGAGCCCGCCTTTTGGGCTACGCGATCCATGTTAAATTTGTCACAATTCTGCGCAGAGAGGTGAGAGGTTTGGCGAAGGAAAGGACCCGGACGTTCGCAGGCGGAATACACCCCGCTTATCACAAGGATCGAACTGCTGGACAGCCGATCGAACTGGCGACCGTACCGGACTTGTTGGTCTTCCCGTTGAGCCAGCACATTGGTGCACCCTGTCAACCGCTGGTAGGGGTAGGCGACCGGGTGCTGATGGGACAGAAGATTGGTGAATCTGATCAGCCGATCAGTGCGCCGGTACACGCTTCTGTTTCGGGTAAGGTAGTTGCTGTCGAGAACAGGCCGAATCCCTGCGGGCAACCTGTGCTCTCAGTAGTTGTTGAGAACGACCGTAAGGATGAGAGGATTGCGCCATTTGCCAAGCCAAGGCCTTGGAGCGAGCTGACTTCCGATGAGATTATTGGAATCGTGCGCGAAGCTGGCATTGTCGGCCTAGGTGGGGCAGCGTTCCCGACGCACTACAAGTTGTCCGCTGCTCGCAATTCAACGTTGGAGGCTGTCTTGCTGAACGGGGCCGAATGCGAACCGTACCTCACCTGCGATCATCGGGTGATGTTGGAGCAGGCTGCGGATGTAGTAGAAGGCTTGCGGATCATTCTGAAGGCCGTCGGCGTTGTCCGCGGTTACATCGGCGTGGAAGAGAATAAGCCGGACGCGATCGCTGCCTTGGAGCAAGCGATTGCCGACGACTCTAACATTCAGGTGGTGCCGCTCGCGGTCAAGTATCCGCAGGGCCAGGAGATGATGCTGGTTAAGGCTATCCTCGGCCGGGAGATTCCCCCGGGCAAGCTGCCTTGTAATGTTGGCGCCATGGTCAGCAACGTGGGAACCGCCGCCGCCATCAGCGCAGCCGTGCGCAGTTGTCGGCCATTGACCGAGAGGGTTGTCACAGTTACCGGCTCGCTGGTCAAGCAGCCGAAGAACCTGTTGACCCGAATTGGCACCCCCTTCCAGTTGTTGCTGGACCAGTGTGGGTTGACGGAGCAACCGGCCAAAGTGATTCAAGGTGGACCGATGATGGGCATCACCCAGAGCACTACTGATGTACCTGTGGTCAAGGGTGTGGCTGGCGTTCTGGTGCTGTCTGAGGCAGAGACAACCCCGCTCTTGCCGAGCCCCTGCATCCGCTGTGCTCGTTGTATTGATGTCTGTCCGTTGCGCTTGCAGCCGGTCTTTCTGGCGCAGTTCGCTGAGCGCGGCATGATGGATCGCGCAGAAGCGCTGAATGTGATGGATTGTCGTGAGTGTGGCTCATGCTCCTTCATCTGCCCATCCAGACGTCCGCTACTGCAAAACATTCGCCTGGCCAAGAACGAGATTGCGGCCAGACGCAAGAAAGGTTAGGGGGAAGAGAGATGGAACAGAAACAACTCTTGATGACCTCGTCCCCACACCAACACTCTCGGGTAGATACGCGGCGGATCATGCTGGAGGTCCTGATGGCATTGGCTCCGGCCGCCACGTTGGCCGTCTTCTTCTTCGGCCTGAAGGCGCTGCTCTTGATGGTGGTATCCGTTGGCGTCGCCGTGGGGACTGAGGCCTTGATTCAAAAGTTGACCGGACAGAAGATCATGATCAGAGATCTGAGCGCCGTCGTCACTGGTCTGCTCTTGGCCTTCAATGTGCCAGCAGGGCTACCTCTTTGGATTATCGCCATCGGCGCTTTTCTAGCCATCGCTCTTGGCAAGCAGATTTTTGGCGGGCTGGGGCATAACCCGTTTAATCCGGCCCTGATTTCGCGGGCGATCCTGCTCGCGTCCTGGCCTGCCCACATGACCAGTTGGGTTGCACCGTTCACCATGGTCACCGCCGCCACGCCGCTGGCGCTGATGAAGATGGACGGCACCAAGACGGCACTGAGTAGTCTGCTGCTTGGACCAGTTGGCGGCAGCCTAGGGGAGACCTCCGCCTTGGCCCTAGTCGCCGGCGGTGTCTATCTGCTTTGGCGCGGGATCATCGATTGGCGCATTCCCGCTGGGTTTCTCGGCACCGTGGCCGCTTTCACTTGGATCGCTGGTGGTGAAGGCCTCTTCGGCGGAGACCCGATCTTCCACCTCCTGGCGGGAGGCCTGATGCTAGGCGCATTCTTCATGGCCACTGACATGGTTACTTCGCCGGTGACTAAGACCGGTCGCCTGGTGATGGGTATCGGCTGCGGTCTGATTACCAGCATAATTCGCCTTTGGGGCGGCTACCCGGAGGGCGTTTCCTACTCCATTCTAGTGATGAACGCACTTACTCCCCTGATCGATCGCTATACACAGCCGCGTAGATTTGGCGGTGTTGCTAAATGAAAATAAATTGTCTGAAGCTCAGTATCAAGGTGACCCGTATAAACCACCAAGGAGGTGCCGGCGATGAGCTTTTCTAAGGAGATCGTCAGGGGCATCGTCAAGGATAATCCGACGTTTAGCCTGGTTCTCGGCATGTGCCCTACCCTGGCGGTGACCACCGCTGCGATCAATGGCGTTGGCATGGGGCTGGCTACCTTGCTCGTGCTTACGGCCTCCAATGTGATCATCTCTCTCATTAGGGACTTCGTTCCTGGGAAGATCCGCATCCCCATTTTCGTGGTGGTGATTGCTACTTTCACGACCATTGTGGATCTGGTGATGGCAGCCTTCGTGCCGGATCTGCACAAAGTGCTTGGTCTGTATATTCCACTGATCGTGGTTAACTGCATCATTTTGCAGCGTGCAGAGGCGTATGCTTCCAAGAATAATCCCGTGATGTCCATGGCTGACGGCATTGGCGAAGGACTTGGCTTCACGTTGGCCCTTACTCTGCTTGGCTCCATCCGTGAGTTGCTTGGCGCAGGCAGCATCTTCGGCTGGTCTGTGTTCGGCGCTGGCTTTCAGCCGATGACTCTGATGGTCCTCGCTCCTGGCGGATTCATCACCTTGGGTCTATTGATCGGTATTATCCAATATATGCGCTCACGGCGAGCCGCTTAGGAGGGACAAACAATGACCAACTTAATCGTCATTTTCCTGAGCGCCATCTTGATCAACAACTTTGTGCTCTCACGCTTCTTGGGCATCTGCCCCTTCCTGGGTGTGTCCAAACAGGTTGAGACCGCTACTGGCATGGGCATTGCCGTTACGTTCGTCATGACCGTTGCTTCGGCTGTTGCCTGGGTGGTACAGACCTACGTTCTGCAGAAGCTGGATCTGATGTACTTGCAGACGATCGCGTTCATCTTGGTCATCGCCGCCTTGGTGCAGTTGGTGGAGATGGTCATCCAGAAGTCCAGTCCAACGCTTTACCAGGCGCTGGGTGTCTACCTGCCATTGATCACCACTAACTGCGCTGTGCTCGGCGTGACCATCATCAACTCAGACAATAGCTACAATTTGCTGGAGTCCATGGTCAATGGCTTTGCTGCTGCTTTGGGCTTCTCCTTGGCGATCATCGTTTTCGCCGGCATTCGCGAACGGTTGGAGTTCTCCAACATTGCTAAGCCGCTGCAAGGCTTTCCGATTGCTCTGGTGACCGCAGGACTGCTCTCCGTAGCATTCCTCGGTTTCCAGGGCCTGCTCTAGGCAGGGGGTATAGAAATGAACACGATTCTGAAGATAGTCAGTGCTGTCGGCGTACTCGGCGGGTTCGGTCTGGTCTTCGGTGCTGGCCTGGCACTAGCGGCCAAGAAATTCGCCGTGGAGAAGGACCCGCGCCTTGACGCCATCATGGAGGTGCTTCCGGGCGCAAATTGCGGCGGCTGTGGTTTTGCCGGTTGCGCTGCCTATGGCGACGCAGTGCTCAAGGGTGAACCGCTGAACCGTTGCCCGGTAGGCGGCGCATCGCTGGTTGAAAAGCTCGGCCAGATTATGGGTACTGCCGGTGAGGCAAGCGAGAGGCAGGTCGCCACTGTCTACTGCAAAGGCGGCAAGGCAGAGTGCGGTCCGCGCTTCCGCTACGAAGGCATCGAGACCTGTCAAGCCGCTCAACTGGTCGGTGGCGGCGACAAGATGTGCACCTTTGGCTGTATGGGTTACGGCGATTGTTTCCGTGCCTGTCCCTTCGGCGCCATCACCATGGATGAGAATGGCTTGCCCGTGATCGACGAAGAGAAGTGCACCGGTTGTGAGAAGTGCGTTGCCGCTTGCCCACGCAGCATCATTTCCATGCGCCCGGCCAAGAGTAGTGTGGTCATTAGCTGCCGCTCCCAGCAGAAGGGGGTGGAGGTGCGCAAGATCTGCAAGACCGGTTGCATCGCCTGTGGACTCTGTGTCAAAGCTTGTCCTTTTGACGCGATCACCATAGAGAACAACCTCGCCGTGATCGATCACCATAAGTGCCGCAATTGCGGCCTCTGCATCCCAAAGTGTCCGACTAAGGTCATCGTGGGGCAGTTGGCAGCGAGACCGAAGGCCGTGATTGGGGATGGGTGCATCGGCTGCACCATCTGCAAGAAGGCCTGTCCCGTGGGAGCAATCAGCGGGGAGCTGAAACAGCCGCATCAGGTGCAGGCAGAAGCCTGCGTCAGTTGCGGGGTTTGTGCAGAGAAATGTCCAAAGAAAGTCATCGAGATGAAGTGATGTCACTAAGAGCGCCTGGCCGTCTGGACGGGCGCTCTTCTTGATCACATTTTGCTTTGCGGGTGACTGAATCTTGCACATGCGCTATGTTACAATACACATGGAAGACAATAGCATACGATGCTTGCGTCCAGTTCATAACCCAAGGCGAGAGCGGAGATATTGTTAGGTGAAACCCTCGTATCTGGCTAGCGTGCCGCTAAGGCTGAAACCAGATTACCCGATGTGGACCGACTGGTGGAGCACATCGGGATTTGGCTTGACCTCTGACAAGGGCTTCTGCGGTCACTGAGTATTGCGGCAAGGAGGCGTATTAGGTTGCGCAAGAGCAAGAATACATGGTTTTTGTTGATGTTTCTCGTCATCGGTTCTTTTCTTGGCAGTCTGTTGGGACAGGCCCTGGGAGACACGTTTCCTTGGTTGACCCTCTCCAGCCGTGCGTATGGCCTGAACCCGCCTATGGCGCTTAATTTCGAGTTGTTCACTCTCACTCTGGGGTTCACAGTGCGTCTTTCTGTAGCCGGGGTAATCGGGCTCTTGCTTGGACTGTTGGTCTATGTCAGGATATGAAAGCTAAGCTGGTGCTCGCGTCTGCTTCGCCCAGACGCCAAGAGTTGCTCAGGCAAGTTGGCCTGGAGTTCATGACCATGCCGAGCAGCTTCGTGGAGGACGAGGGATTGGCCGGCTCGCCGGCAGAGGTGGCAATGCATAATGCTTTGGGCAAGGCTGAAGAAGTGGCAGCGAAGCTGGAATCGGGCCTGGTGCTTGGAGCAGACACGGTGGTTATCTGTGACAACCAGCTGCTGGGAAAACCGAAGGATCGTGATGACGCCAGGCGGATGTTGCGGCTGCTTTCTGGCCGCTGGCACGAAGTGCTGACGGCAGTCGCCTTGGTTGACGTGTCGACCCATTGTCTGAGACAGGAGTTGGTGCGGACGCGCGTACATATGCACGCCTTGCACCAAGACGAGATCGAAGGGTATTTGGATAGCGGAGAGCCGTTCGACAAGGCCGGTTCATATGGCATTCAGGGGCTGGCGGCGCAGTTCATTGACCGGATCGACGGCTGCTACTTCAATGTGGTCGGCTTACCGCTCAGCACCATCGTGGAAATGATGCGGTCAATTGATCAGGATTACACTCCCTTCGTGGTAGACTAATGGAGGAGCGATCACACAGGGAGATCTGCCGCAGGAATACGCCAATCAGCCAGTTCACTCGCTCTAGGGCGGGATAATTAGTTGGTCTCGGAGGTGCTGTATGGGCAGTAAGCCGCTTCTGATCAAGGAGTTGCCAGAACAAGAACGCCCCAGGGAACGTCTGGCGCAGCAAGGCGCTGAGCGGTTAAGCAACGCCGAGCTATTGGCCCTAATTCTTGGCTCGGGAAATCAGGGGGAATCGGCAGTACACCTGGCAGAGCGACTGCTGGCGACATTTGGCGACCTGCGCGGTCTGCTCAGTTGCACCGTAACCGAACTGCAGACCATCCCAGGCATCGGCCCAGCCCGTGCCAGTCAACTGGTGGCTATCGTAGAGCTATCGGCTCGCTTGGCTGCGGCTCGCCAACAGCAAACGACCATCAGGCAGCCGGCCGACGTGCAAGCGTTGCTGATGCCCAGGTTGCAGCATAAGACCCAAGAGGAGTTTGTCCTGTTGGTACTGGACACAAAGAACAAGGTTCTGGCTGTGGAAGATGTCTTCCGCGGAAGCCTGAATGCCTCAATTGTGCATCCCCGGGAGGTGTTCAAGAAGGCGATCAGCCGCAGTGCTGCGGCGATCATTGTTGCGCATAATCATCCCAGTGGCGACCCTACGCCCAGCCGCGAGGACATTGAAGTCACCAGAAGGCTAGTGGAGGCGGGGAAGATTATTGGGATTGAGGTGTTAGATCACGTGGTTTTTGGTGATGGTAAGACTGTGAGTATGAAAGAAAAGGGCTTAGTCTAGTCGGGAGGGCTTTTTATGGCGAATTTTGTACAGAAATACTTTTCCAGAGATCTCGGCATCGACCTGGGGACGGCTAACTCTTTAGTTTACGTCAAAGGCAAAGGGATCGTCCTAAACGAACCATCGGTGGTTGCCATCAAACGTGACACCGGTGAAGTGCTGGAGGTTGGCGAGGCTGCCAAGCGGATGGTTGGTCGTACTCCGGGCAATATCGTGGCGATCCGTCCCTTGAAGGATGGCGTAATCGCCGACTTTGACACCACGCAGAAGATGCTGCACAAGTTCATTCGTTCTGCTCTGAAAGGGAGACCGTTGGTTTCACCACTGGTGATCGTCTGTGTTCCTTCCGGCGTCACGGAAGTGGAGAAGCGCGCCGTCTATGATGCCACCAAGTCTGCAGGAGCCCGAGACGCTTTGATCGTAGAAGAGCCAATGGCAGCAGCCATTGGTGCCGGCTTGCCGGTGGAAGAACCGACCGGCAACATGATCGTGAACATAGGGGGCGGCACGGCTGAAATTGCTGTGATCTCCCTTGGCGGAATCGTCACGCACCGCTCCATCCGGGTGGCTGGTGATGAAATGGATGAAGCGATCATCAACTACGTGAAGAAGCACTACAACCTGATGATTGGTGAGCGCACCGCCGAAGACACCAAAAAGGCAATCGGTTCTGCCTACATCCTGCCTGAAGAGCAGAGGATTGAAGTGCGCGGGCGGGATCTGGTCAGCGGTTTGCCCAAGACTCTCGAGCTCACGTCAACCGAAGTGCGGGAGTCGCTGGCTGAGCCGATTCGCACGATTGTGGACGGAGTGAAGTCCACTTTGGAGCGGACACCGCCGGAGTTGGCTGCGGATATCATGGATCGTGGCATCATGATGAGCGGCGGCGGTTCCTTGCTCAAGGGATTGGACAAGCTGATCAGCGAAGAGACAGGCATGCCAGTGCATGTAGCTGAGGACCCACTGTCTTGCGTCGCCCTCGGCACCGGCAAGATTCTGGAAAGCCCTGAGCTGCAGCGGCTCGTCACGGCTTCACCTCGCAAGTAACTTCTGCTGACTCTGTTGGCTTGGTCGTGGGCGCTGGTGAGTACATCGCCCACGACCTGTCTTTGCTTTATCATATAATATGCGAAGGGCGTGAGTTTCCGGTGTCCTTCTGGCGCAAAAACAAGGGTTTCATAGTGTTCAGCTTGGTGCTGGTGCTCTTGATTGGGTATACCAGTTATAACGCGCGACAGCGTGATAGCCAGGGTTGGCTGGAACAGCAGGTGAACCGCCTGCTGGCCCCACTGGAAAAAGGCGCGAGTTTTGTGGTGCAATCGATCAGGGGATTCTTTCAAGGCTTTGGTGAGTTGCTCTCTTTGCGAGCAACTAACGCTGAACTGCGGGCGGAACTCTCGGCGCTGCAGATGCAGATCAACCTACTGTCCGAGACGGAACGAGAAAACCAACGTTTGCGGGAACTGCTGGCCTACCGTGTGCAGAACCCACAGCTGACCATGCAGATGGCCAAGGTGATCGCCATCAGCAGCAATCCTTGGCAAGAGGAGCTGGTGATCGATCAGGGCACTGCTGACGGTCTGAAGAACGACATGGCTGTGGTCACGCACCTCGGCTTCGTTGGGCGTATCTACGAGGTCGGGCAGACCAGCAGCAAAGTGGTGCTGATCAGTGACGCCCGAGGACCTGTCGCTGGGCAGGTTCAGGAAACGAGAGTGCGTGGCACGGTGGAAGCCGACCCGACCAACCCAGGTTGGCTACGGATGATCCGTTTGCCGCGTGACGCAGACGTGCAGTCCGGTCATCGGGTGGTAACCGCGGGTACTGGCAGTCTCGCTTTGCCCGCCGGATTGGTGATCGGGGAGATCACTGCTGTTGAGCCCACACCAGATGGGCTGCAGCTCTTGGCGCACATCAGGCCGAACATTGACTTTGATTCATTGGAAAATGTGCTGGTGGTCACCAGCCCGGGTGGACGATAGTATGTGGAAGCGCGTCGTCCGTCTAGCCTTATGGCTATTGATCGCGCTGCTGCTGCAAGCGACCATGGTATCGTCGCTCGGAAGCTTCCTGGGACAACTCGATCTGATCCTGGCGATCGTCTGCTCGGTGGCGCTCTTGCATGGCCCACAGGCTGGGGCAGGCTTCGGTTTGGTGGCAGGACTACTCCGGGACGTGACCTTGGGGTTTGGACTTGGTTTCTTTGCACTGCCGCTGTTCGTAATCGGTTACGGTATCGGTCATCTCAGCCGGGTTGTTTTTCGAGACTCCATTCTAGTGCCGTTTCTGGCCGGTTTGGCCGGGGCTGCTACCCAGTGGCTGATGTTGGTGCTGCAGAACGGTTTCCTATACGGGCATTGGATCTCCGGTCGATATATGCTACAGTTGCTAGTTCTACTTTTGGCCAATAGTCTGCTTGTGCCGGTTGTTTACGCTGTGTTCAATCGTCAGGGCGAAAGGTTGGTTGCACAAAGTAGGGGGAATTAGCCGAATGGGACAGGAGTTCAAAAACGCATCGTTTACTTGGACATGTCAATCTTCCTCAGTCTCAACGCAAGGCGCTCAGCTTGAGCGCCTCATTTCTTTGGGCTTCTGACCAATCAATTTGTCGAATCGCGCAGGAACTGGTAGACAAAGCGCGAAATATACACTGATACCTTTCTCGTTTGGAGGGACAAGGCTTGCCTAACGAAGCTGTGCTGTTTCGTGGTACCCGTGAGGGCATACATATCTACTTGAATGACGAGGTCGATTTCCCCGAGGTTGTGAACTCGTTGGAGGATCGCCTGTCTCATAATGGTAGTTTCTTTCGTGGCGCTCGTATCGTAATCAACACTGGCAGACGCTCATTGTCTCCGGATCAGGCGGAGACAGTGCGTGAGGTGCTGAACCGACACGAAGGCGTACAGTTGCTACGCTTGGAGCAGGCGAAGCCAGATCGAGTTCCGAGTGAGATGACTGCACTGATAGTGGAGAAGACAATCCGCTCTGGGCAGCAGTTCTACCATCCTGGCCATGTTGTCGTCATTGGCGACGTGAACCCCGGCGGAGAAGTGATTGCAGACGGCAATATCGTGATTATGGGTGTACTGCGAGGTTCCGCTCATGCGGGTTATTCCGGCCGGAGAGAAGCAATTGTGGCCGCTACCGTGATGTCACCTGCACAGGTGAGTATCGCTGGTACCTGGGCTAGGCAACCGGACGATTCCTCGGCTCAGGTCAGTCGGGGCACCCCGGAGGTTGCCCGTTTACGCGATAATCAAATCGTGATTGAACCCTATCAGCATGGACAGGATTGATAGAAAGCGAGGGCTTTTTCATGGGCAAAGCGATAGTGATCACCTCTGGAAAAGGTGGCGTCGGTAAGACAACCACTACTGCCAATCTGGGCGCCGGACTGGCCGCCTTGGGTAAGAAAGTCGCATTGGTAGATGCGGACATCGGTCTGCGCAATCTGGACATCTTCATGGGCTTGGAGAACCGCATCGTCTACACCCTAGTGGACGTGACCGAAGGCAGAACTCCCTGGCAGAAAGCAGTCGTCAAGGACAAACGGTTTGACGCCGGGCTGGTGCTTCTGCCATCAGCGCAGGCCAGAGATAAGACTGCCGTGAAGCCCGATCAGATGCGTAGTCTGATCAACGAGATCAAACAGGAATACGATTTCGTGCTGATCGATTGCCCAGCCGGTATTGAGCAGGGCTTCAAGAATGCGGCGGCTGGCGCTGACCAGGCGATTGTGGTGGTCAACCCGGAAGTTCCTTCGGTTCGCGACGCTGACCGTGTGATCGGATTGCTGGAGGCCGACGGCATCAACGACATCAACCTGGTCGTGAACCGGCTGAAGCCTTCGCTGGTCAAGCGGGGTGAGATGTTGGAGATCAAGGATGTGGTGGAGCTCTTGGCAGTGAAGCTGATCGGGGTGGTCCCCGATGATGAACGAGTTGTCATCGCCACCAACCGGGGCGAACCGACATCTCTGGATCAAGGTAGCCGCGCTGGCTTGGCCTATCGCAACATCTCCCGCCGACTGGCTGGCGAGAATGTCCCGATCACGGAGTGGCATGATGACAACTCCTTCTTCTCCCGGCTGAAGAAGCTGGTCGGGCTAGGCTCTTAGGCAGGTGAGCGCCATGTTTGACTTGAAACGTTTGTTGTTTGGTCGCGGCAGTAGAGGACAAGCCAAAGAGCGTCTGCAGTTGATTCTGGTGCACGATCGTTCCAGTATTTCGCCCGAGATGCTGGAAAAGATGAAGAGGCGCATTATGGAAGTTATTGGGGAGTTTGTGGAAATTGACGAAAGCGGCCTGGTCATTGACTTGGAACAGTCAGAAGAGGCCGCAGCCCTGATTACCAATATTCCTATCAAGTCGGTGAAGCGCAACGCTGGCACCAAGTAGATGATCACCTCGGCAGCGGGAGCGAGACGGCCCTGCTGCCTGTTTTTTGTGTCTTGGAATGGCTTACGACTGTGATAAACTAGGGCATACAGACTACTAGTTCGGGAAACGAGGTGAGGCCGATGAGCTTTGATCGCAGATTGTTGAAGAACCTGGACTGGAAGCTGTGGCTGGCCATGCTGGCGGTCTCGCTATTTGCGGTGGTCGCAATCCGCAGCGCCAGCGCGACTGCTATCCCGGGGGCTCCATACCATTACGTGAAGAGCCAGTTGATCTTTGTTGTTCTGGGCAACTTGGCCATTGCCTGCTCGCTGATCTTCGACTATCGCTTGCTGCTGCGGCTGACCAAGCCGATCTACCTGCTGAATCTAGGACTGCTTGCAGCCGTGCTGTTGGTCGGCAAGGCTGCTGGCGGTGCGCAGCGCTGGGTGAATGTCGCTGGCTTCCGCCTGCAGCCCTCAGAGTTCGCCAAGGTTTTCATCATCATAGTGTTCGCTCATTGGCTGGAAACGCAGGCAGGGCGCACTAACGTAAAGTCCTTTCTGCTCTCTGGCCTGCTGGTAGTGGTGCCGATGGGTCTGATCCTCATCCAGCCTGACTTGGGAACTTCGCTCGTCTTTTTGGCCTTGTTTTTCGGGATGATGTACGCGAGCGGTGCGAAGCAGAAGTACCTGATCGTCCTGATTATCATTGGGCTAATGCTGCTTCCCGTCGTCTGGAAGTACGTTCTGGAAGACTACCAGCGAGGTCGTCTACTGGTGTTCCTCAACCCTGAGGCCCCGGAATATCGGGCCACCGGGGGATATCAGGTGGTGCAGTCCATGATTGCCATTGGCTCGGGTGGATTGTTCGGACAGGGCTTCATGCAGGGCACGCAGAACACCCGAAACTTTCTGCCGGAGCAGCATACCGATTTCATTTTCTCAGTGGTGGGAGAGGAATTTGGCTTCTTGGGAGCACTCGGTTTGATTGCGGCATTTCTGTTCATGTTTCAGCGGATTTTAGCCATCGCCGTGGAAGCCAAGGACCTGTTCGGTCGCCTGGCGTCAATTGGTGTCCTGGTGTTGATGCTCTTTCAGGTGTTCGTGAACATTGGCATGACGGCCGGAATCATGCCGGTGACCGGACTGCCGCTACCGTTTGTGACTGCTGGGGGCAGTTCCTATCTTGCGTTCTCCATGGCCATGGCTATCGTGTTGAACGTGGGCATGCGTCGCCAGAAGATATTGTTCTAGTTGCTCTGGCATAAGCGCCAGCCCTCGTCCATATACATTAGATTGAACAGGAGCTTGTTCAATCTTGTGAGATGGGGTGGCAGCTGTGGCTACTTGGTCAGACCGTTCGCTGAAGAGTCGACGCGAAAGGGGACGTTCTGCCGCTGTGCGATACTCGGGGAGGCTGCGGAACCCACGGCAAAACTTAGGGAGCATGGGGCGTTGGGTGCTTTGTGCCTTGATTGCCCTCCTGGTTGCTGGCATGAACTATCTGCCTTTTCCGTTCGTCGACAGCTGCCGGGATTTTCTCTCCTATTGTTTTCAGCCGGGAGCCGCAGAGGGCACCAAGCTAGCGGTGTGGGCTGACTGGCAACCTAATGCCGAGCGCCTGACAGCTGTCTGGCAGCGCCTGACCGGAACAGGGAGCGCCGAGGACGATGACATGTTGGCCTACCCCTGCACCGGAAGAGTCTCTTCCGGCTATGGTTGGCGTTATCATCCGGTGACTGGGCAATTGGAGATGCACTACGGACTGGACATCGCCGCTGAAGAAGGCACGGCCGTGCAATCAGCCGGGGCCGGAACCGTAGCCGAGGTGCGCAATGATGACAAGCTTGGACTGTGTTTGATCATTGATCACGGTGAGGGTATATCCACCGAATACGGACATCTGCAGTCGGTGAACGTAGCGGTTGGCGCCAAAGTAACTAAGGGGCAGTCAGTGGCCAAGATCGGCAAGACAGGGGTTACCAATGACACACATCTGCATTTTGCCGTGCTGGTCAACGGCCAGCCTGACGATCCGCTACCGAAACTGCAGAAAGACCGCTAATCGTCTGTCAACCAGAAGTCTTTACCGCGGGGTGTCAAGTCTCAGTCCAAAGCAACCCAAAGTGTTGCTGACGCCTTACTAGTCGGAGGTGGCAGAAATGAGATTGGGCCGATTGATGGGAGTGAACCTGAAGGTTCACTACCTTTTTTTATTCCCTCTAATCGCCTGGGCAGCAACCGGTCAGCTGGCAGAAGGGTTGCTGGCATTTCTGGCGGTGATTCTGCATGAACTAGGCCATCTCACCACAGCCCGTGCTTTGGGTATGACGCCGCGGGAAGTCGCTCTGCTGCCTTTCGGTGGGGTGGCCACGGTGGAGGAAGACCTGGGGCTTGACCCTGAGGTAGAGGTGCGGGTGGCCATGGCAGGCCCCTGGGTGAACATCGTGATCATTGGGGCTCTGCTTGTCTGGAAGGCCAGCTATGGCGGCAGCCCCCTTCTGGATTTCTTCTTGGAGACAAACATCATGCTGGCCGCGTTCAACTTGCTGCCTGCCTTGCCGCTCGATGGCGGTCGCATCTTTCGTGCCCACTTGGTGCGTGAACACGGCTTCAAGGCCGGCACCATCCGTGCCGCTAGAGTTAGTCAGGCCTGCAGTTTTCTGCTCTTGGCGCTGGGACTCTCTCTGTTGTTTGTGAGCAGCCAGAGCCCCAGCCTATTGGTGATGGCCGTGTTTCTCTATGTCTCTGCCCAGCGCATTCGCAAGCAGGCCACCTACCAACTGCTGGCCTATCTGGCTGGTAAGCAGCGGGAGATGGCGATTTCGGGCAGCTTGCCCGTAGTCTCCTTAGCTGTGGCCGGCTCCGCCAGGGGAAAGGATCTGTTGCCGCAATTGGTGCCGAAGAAGTATCACTTGTTCTACGTGATCGACCGAGCCGGAGGCCTCTCCGGAGTTGTCAGCGAGCAATGCTTGTTACAGGCGATCATCGACCAGGGTTTGGAAGTCGAACTGCAGCAGCTCCTCTGAGCAGTAAGTGACCAAGTCTCAAACCACGGAGCAAGGCACATTTCCATCCCATTCCAGTTGAACTGAGATTCGAGGTCACATGGAAGATTCTTGGTGGACAGTATAGTAGTCTTTGGCGGGGCGCTGTTTTTTGGGTATAATATGCCTGTACGTTGTTCAGACAAGTGGGAGCAGGGAGGACTCAGTTTTGCGACAGATGATTGAGCAAATGCTGGATGCTGTAGAAAAACCAGCACGTTACCTGGGCAATGAATGGAATGCAGTGCACAAGTCTGACCCTGAGTTAACAAGGGTCGCTTTAGCTTTTCCGGATGTATACGAGGTGGGCATGTCCCACCTGGGCCTGCAGATTCTGTACCATCTCGTCAACCGCAGAACGGACGCAGTGGCTGAGCGTGTATTTGCCCCTTGGGTGGACATGGAACAGGCAATGCGCCAAGCAAACCTGCCATTGTTCAGCCTGGAGAGTTGGTCGGCAGTCTGCGACTTCCACCTGATCGGGTTCACTCTGCAGTATGAGATGAGTTACAGCAACATCCTGAACATGTTGGAGCTCAGTGGGGTACCGCTACTGGCTGCGGAGCGGGGCGAGACGGACCCGCTGGTGATGGCCGGTGGGCCGTGTGCCTACAACCCAGAGCCGCTGGCCGACTTCCTGGACTTTGTCGTCCTGGGGGAGGCGGAGGAGGCGCTGGACGATGTCCTGTCCGCATTCGGAGAGTGTCGCCGGCAGCAACTGAGTCGCCATGCTACACTGCAGGCCCTGGCCAAGATTCCGGGTGTCTATGTGCCAGCCTTCCGTCGGGTTTCCTATCACGATGACGGCACAGTTGCGGCTGTGATCTCGGTTGCTGGACAACCAGTGATCCAGAAGCGGGTGGTCTCGGAGCTTAAGCCGGAGCACTATCCCACGCAGCCGATTGTGCCCTACTTGGGGGTAGTACACGATCGGCTGATGTTGGAGGTCTTTCGCGGGTGCACCCGCGGTTGCCGTTTCTGTCAGGCTGGGATGATCTACCGCCCGGTGCGCGAGCGCACGCGGGAAGAGTTGCTCGGCCTGGCCAAAGCTGCTCTGCAGACTTCCGGCTATGACGAGGTTTCCTTGATGTCCCTGTCCACCATGGATTACAGCGACCTGGCTGGACTGCTGGACGCGATGCTCGCTCCTGGCGGTTGCGAGCAGGTGAAGATTTCGCTGCCCTCGTTGCGTGCAGACTCTTTCTCGGTGGAGTTGGCGGAGAAGGTGCAACAGAACCGACGCAGCGGTCTCACCTTGGCTCCGGAGGCAGGTAGTCAGCGCCTGCGGGACGTGATTAACAAGCAGGTGACCGAGCAGGACCTGTTGACAGCCGTGGCTGGGGCAGAACGTTCCGGCTGGCAGGGGGTAAAGCTCTATTTCATGATCGGCCTGCCCACCGAAGCCGATGAAGATCTGGAGGGCATCTATCAGTTGGCGTCCAAGGCAGCCTACGCCTACAAGTACGTCGGCCAGCCCGGTCATCCGCTGCGCGTCACTGTCAGCGTGGCCTCCTTTGTGCCAAAAGCTTGGACCCCGTTCCAATGGGAGCCACAGGATTCCCTGGCCGAGTTGGAGCGCAAACAGCGCCTGCTCCGTGACCTGTTTGCCAGAGATCGGCGACTAAAGCTCAACTATCACGATGCCGACCTCAGTTTCATGGAGGCAATTTTCGCCCGTGGCGACCGTCGCCTGTCCGCGGTGCTGCTGGCGGCTCACCGCCTCGGCTGTCGTTTCGACGGTTGGTCGGAGTTCTTCTCCTTCGAGCGCTGGATGCAAGCTTTCGCCCAAGCGGAGCTAGACCCGACCTTCTATGCCAATCGTCAGCGCCATGCCACTGAGGTGATGCCCTGGGATCATCTTTCGCCCGGGGTTCAGCGCGACTGGCTGTGGCAGGAGCGGAATCTGGCCTTTGTCGGCGAGATCACCCGTGACTGTCGCCTGGACAACTGTCCAGTCTGCGGCGCGTGTCAGCATCTGCCGGCCAGCACCAGCCTGGCCAGAGGGGTGACGAAATGAAGTATTGGGTGCGCTACAGCAAAGTCGGTCTCACCCGCTATATTGGACATTTGGACATGCTGCACCATTGGGAGCGAATTCTACGGCGGGCTCGCTTACCCTTGGCTTTTTCCCAGGGCTTCTCGCCGCATCCGCTCATCTCCGTAGCCGCTCCTTTGCCGGTCGGACAGACCAGCCGGGCAGAGTACCTGGAGCTGGAACTGACGGAGCAGATGTCGCCCGCGTCGCTGCAGGCGGCAATTGCCTCTGCTTTGCCGGCAGAGATGGAGTGCTTGGGCGCGGCGGCAGTGCCGGATGGGACCAAGCCGCTGATGGGCCTGATCAGATTCGCCGATTATCAGCTGATCGGCCGCGGCGTGGCTGATCTGCGCATCAATGTGAGCGATTTTTCAGCCAGCCCCACCTGTCTGCTCACCGTCAAGCGCAAGGGTGGAATGAAGGAAGTGGACATTCGTCCTCTGGTGCATTCACTGTCAGTGGATGAGGACAACCGGCTGCTGGCCTGTCTGGCCACCGGTAGCACCGGCAATCTGCGCCCCGAGGATTTGTGGAGGGCGCTTGCTCCCGGCTCGCCGGAAGCCATTTTGCGAACGGAGTTATACTTGCTGTCGGGAGACCGCCTGCTCACTCCCTGGCAGTCGCTTGGTGTTTGCGCGGAATAGGGTGCGCTTTGGGCAGGTTGTGATTTAGAAGAGAGGGTTCATATGAGCAAAGAAATCATCATCAACTGCGACAGCCGGGAGACGCGGGCGGCTGTGGTGGAAGACGGGAGAATGGTGGAGGTATACCTGGAGCGCCCGATCGAGCAACGGGTGGTGGGCAACATCTATAGCGGAGTTGTGGAGAACGTACTCCCAGGTATGCAAGCCGCCTTTGTCAATGTGGGGTTAGAACGCAACACTTTTCTGTACGTGGCTGACGCAGTGCCAGGGCTGGACGAGTTCCCCGAAGGGGTGCCCAAGGCCAGTAAGAAGGCCACAATCAAGGAGTTGGTGCATAAGGGCAAGGACGTGCTGGTGCAGGTAACCAAGGAACCGTTCGGCAACAAGGGTGCGCGGGTGACCAAACACATCACTTTGCCTGGCCGGTATGTCGTCCTGATGCCGACCGTCGACTACGTCGGAGTCTCGCGCCGCATCGAGAGCGAGGCGGAACGCGAGCGCCTGCGCAAGCTGGCTCACGAGATCAAGCCGAAGCGCATTGGCGTGATCGTGCGCACAGTGGCGACCGGGCTTTCTGCAGAAGAGCTGAAGCAGGACATCGATTTCTTGGCTAAGCTGTGGCAGAGCGTGCAACAGCGGGCGAAGAAGGCGAAAGCCCCAGCCCTGATCCACCGGGATCTGGATTTGGTCGGACGAGTAGTGCGGGATCTGGTTGATAACAGTGTAGATAGAATGATCATCGACAACGTGGATCAATACAAGGCCATGCTCGATCTACTGTCCGCTACGGCGCCGCAGTACAAAGACAGAGTTTCGCTTTTTCAACAACAGCGGCCGATATTCGAGACTTTTGGGTTAGAGACCGAGTTGGATAAAGCGCTGAAGCCGCGCGTGTGGCTGAAGAGCGGCGGCTATCTGGTGATTGACCAGACAGAGGCTTTGACCGTGATCGACGTCAACACCGGCAAGTTCGTGGGCAGCACCAATCTGGCAGATACCGTCTTCCAGACGAATCTGGAAGCGTGTGATGAGATAGCGCGTCAGTTGCGCCTGCGCAATCTGGGCGGAATCATCATCATTGACTTCATCGACATGAGTGCAGCAGAACACCGCAAGCAGGTGCTGGCCAGACTGGAGGAGGCGATGAAGGCCGACAAGACGAAGTCGGCTATTCTCGGCCTCACCCAACTGGGCTTGGTGGAGATGACCCGGCACAAAGTGCGGCAGGCGATTGGGGAAGTCTTGCAGAAGCCATGTCCCTATTGCGACGGCACCGGGCATGTCCTGCATGAGGAAGTGTTGGGCAGCCGGATTGAGCTGGAGCTCTGGCGTTACTTCCGCACCCATGAAGATGAAGCTGTTCTGTTGGATGTCCATCCCAGCGTGGCGGCTGTACTGATTGGCAGTGGCGGCAGCAACTTGGAACGCCTGGAGAAGGAGACCGGGCGGCATGTCTTCGTGCGCGGCAACTCTGAGCGGCATTTGGAGGACTGGGCGATCGTCTTGTCCGGCAAGAGTGAGATGGTGGAGAAGGTAGCCCTGCCAGTGCAAGTAGGTGAGGTTCTCTCCGTCAAACTGGAGGACGTGCATCAGGGCCGGGCCAGGGATGCCATCGCCCGCAAGGATGGTTTGGTGATTCAGGTGGACAAGGCGGCACACCTGGTCGGGCAGAAGGTGTTGATCGAGGTGACCAGAACCTTCCGCACCTACGCTAAAGCCCGGCTGGCTGGCGAGTTCGTTGACGGCCCCCAATGACTATGGTAGAATTAACATTCGTAAGTGTCTGTCGTCACGATGGATGCTGAAACCGCTCGGAGCGGGCAGAAAGCGCACCTAGTGCCGCCTGCGTTTCGGCGAGTCTATTTGAAGGGGGTGGCGAGATGTACGCCATTATCGAGACCGGTGGTAAGCAGCTCAAAGTAGAACAGGGTCAGGTAATCCGTGTGGAGAAATTGCACGCGGATGCCGGACAGGCTGTCAACTTTGATCAGGTGCTGATGGTCGTTGATGGAGCTGACGTGAAGATGGGTCAGCCGTTGGTTGTCGGTGCTGTAGTAGAAGGCACCGTACTTGAGCATGGCAAGGCACCGAAAGTGCTTTCCTTGCGTTACAAGTCCAAGAAGCGCGTCCGCGTGAAGCGTGGCCATCGTCAGCCGTTTACGGCTGTCAAGATCGAAAGCATCCGCGGCTAATTACCGATGATTACGATTCGTCTGGAGCGCGGTGATGATCGGCGGATTGTCGCTTTTGCGGTGACCGGGCATTCGGGTTACGCCAAGTGGGGCAATGACATTGTCTGCGCCGGCGTCTCTGCGGTGGTGCAAACAACTATTCTGGGACTGCAGAATGTCCTCGGAATAGACTGCATTGGTTCGCAAGAAGACGGGAAACTGCACTGTGCTCTGCCGGCAGATCTCTCGCCCGGGAGTGCAGAACCGGCCGACATACTGCTTCGGACGATGCTAGCAGGTCTGAATGCATTGGCGGAAGCCTATGCTGATTACGTTCGCATCCTCGACTAAAAGGAGGTGTAAGCATGCTTTTGAACTTTGATCTGCAACTGTTCGCTCACAAGAAGGGCGTTGGTAGTTCCCGTAACGGTCGCGACAGCAACGCTCAACGTCTGGGCGTGAAGCGTCAGGATGGGCAGTTTGTCTCTGCCGGTTCCATCTTGGTGCGCCAGCGCGGTACCAAGATCTATCCCGGGAACAACGTTGGATTGGGCAAAGATGACACCCTGTTCGCCATGGTGCACGGCGTCGTTGCTTTCGAGCGCAAGGGCCGCGACAAGAAACAAGTGAGTGTCTACCCGCTCGAGCAGGAGACAGCTAACTCATAGTTTTTGCAATCCCCTCATCTCCCGGTGCCTAGGCACCGGGCTTTTTTTTGGCAGACGGCCACCCAATGCGAAGCTTGCACTGGACTAAATTATGGAACCAATGGGGCTCCGCAATCTTGAATCGCCGGGATTGCAAGTGGTACAGGCTGGTGGATAATGCTATGATGTCAACAGGGAACCTGGAGGAGGTGCCAAGATGTCGACAGATGCCTTTGCTCTGTTTCGTCGCTTTCGTCACGACCTGCTGAATGATCTGCAGATTGTGTCCGGTCACGTGCAACTGCGGCGCACGCACGAGGTCTTGCGCCAGGATGTGCAAGCCGTGATCGACCGCATCCTGGAGGTAAGCCAGATCTTCACCTGTCGCAACGACCAATTGGCTGTGGCTCTCTGGGGATGGGTGGAACAGGCACGTGATCGGGGGGTGTCGGTCAGCCTTGACCTGTGTGAACTGAGAGGTGAGGTGTCGTCCTTCTGTCTGGAGTTTGCAGATCAGTTGGTTGCGCTGCTCTTGCCCGAGATCGAAAAGCTCGCTGACGAGGAGCACTGGTTGCACCTCAGGCTCGATGCGACAGCACCTCTGCTGCAGATCACCACACCGCTGATCCCGGTGGAGGCGCTGCTCGCGGCTCAACCCGGTCTTTCTGAAGTGCTTCAGGCAGGTGACGATGAGGAGCTGCAGTTCTCCATTCGGATTTCGCACTGTACGCCTGATCAGTAAGACATTCGCCGCCGCAGCCTATACTAGGAATAGGTGGCCTACATAGAGGAGGAACACGTGATGATGTTCATCGATCAAGTGAAGATTTATGTGAAGGCTGGGGATGGCGGCAACGGCCTGGTTAATTTCCGGCGTGAGAAATACGTGCCCCATGGCGGTCCGGCCGGCGGCGACGGCGGTCATGGCGGCAATGTGGTGATCACGGTCAGCGAGAACGCGAACACCCTGCTCGATCTGCGCTATCGCAAGCACCACAAAGCGGATCGCGGTGAGAACGGCGGCATCAACAACATGCACGGCAAGGATGGCGCCGATCGCGAGATCATCGTTCCTCCCGGAACGGTTGTCTACGATGATGACACCGATCAAGCCCTGGCTGACCTGACTGAAGTCGGTCAGCAGGTGATTATCGCCAAGGGCGGCCGGGGCGGCAGAGGCAATGCTCGCTTTGCCACCGCGGTGCAGCAGGCTCCCACCTTCGCCGAGCAAGGCGAGCCGGGTGAGGAAAAATGGCTGCGCTTGGAGCTGAAGTTACTGGCGGATGTGGGCCTCGTCGGTTTTCCGAACGCCGGCAAATCGACGCTGCTGTCGCAGGTTTCTGCGGCAAGGCCAAAGATTGCGGACTATCCGTTCACTACGTTGGTCCCGAACTTGGGCGTGGTGGAGGTGGATGGACACAGTTTTGTCATGGCTGACATTCCGGGGTTGATCACCGGTGCGCATCAAGGACAAGGCCTCGGTCACGAGTTCCTGCGACACGTGGAGCGCACGCGTATTCTGGTGCACATGGTTGATGCAGCCGGCTGTGACGGACGCGACCCATTGGAAGACTTCCATGCCATCAACCGGGAACTCGAGCTGTATACGCCTGAACTGGCCGATCGCCCGCAGGTTGTGGCCCTGAACAAGCTCGATCTGCCGGATGCGGCAGATCGTGAGGCCGAACTGGTGGCTGCCCTAGCGGAGCTTGGGTACTCAGTCTTCGCCATTTCTGCCGCAACCGGACAGGGAATACGTGAGCTGATGCGAGCCACTTATGCCGCATTACAGGCTGCTCCCAAGCCGCAGCCAATCGCTGTCTTGGAGAACTGGCAGGAGCCGGAGCGGCCCACAACCATCAGCCGAGATAATGAGTTCTATGTGGTGAGTGGCACCTGGGTCGAGCGCCGCATCGCCATGACTGACATGCAGAACGAGGACGCAGTGCGCCGCCTGCAGCGTGCCCTCCGGCGCTATGGCGTGTTCGACGCCCTGCGCGATGCTGGAATCAAAGAGGGCGATCCCGTGCGCATTCGTAATGTGGAGTTTGAGTTCACTGACGATCCCGCTGCCGAAGAACGGCGTTAGTGAGGTATAGGAGCCGGACAGCAACCCGACAAAGCCTCCGCCCAGCTGGGTGGAGGCTTTGTTTTTCGGACAGGCTGTGCTCAATTTGCTAGAATGGTGGTGAAGGACAGGTGGGGGAGGCGATCTGCGTGCAGAGATATGGGATTATGGGCGGAACCTTTGACCCGATTCATTTGGGGCATTTGGTGACAGCTGAAGCTGCCAGGCACGAGTTTGACCTGCAGAGGGTTTTTTTCGTTCCCTCGGGGAATCCGCCGCACAAGCAGGCGCGGCGCGTCGCCAGCGGAGAGCACCGTTATCTGATGGCGTTGCTCGCAACCGCGGCTAACCCAGCTTTCTACCTCTCGCGTGTGGAGATTGACCGTGCAGGCTACTCCTATACCTACGACACTGTGCAGTTCTTTCTGCAGGAATATGCTCCCTGCGAACTCTACTTCATCACCGGTGCAGACGCAATTCGCGACATCACCAACTGGCACCGCCATCGCGAGTTGCTGCAGACATGCCACTTTGTCGCCGCCACCAGGCCCGGCTTCCGGCTGGACGATCATCTCAATTCGGATCACTTCTCGCAGAGCGAGATGCAGCACATTCACCAACTGGAGGTTCCTTCCTTGGCCATTTCCTCCACTGACGTGCGTCAGCGAGTGCAGAACGGTCGCCCGATTAGATACTTGGTGCCGGAAGGCGTGGAACATTACATTCACAAATATCGTCTTTATGCAGGAGACGATGCTTTCGACATCTAGCGCGCCCAGGTTTGCTGGTTGTCACTGAATTGGCATCAATGGTATAGTTAATAGGATCAGCCTATCCTCAGTTGGCGAACTTTGTCGTACTAAAACGCCTTAATTCGGGACCCTTTGCCCGAGCAGCCGGCAGACTAGGAGGAAATGACATGAGCCGGAAATTGACAGTATTGCTTACACTGACCTTCTTTCTGCTCGTTACTGGCGGAAGCGCCTATTGGTTCTGGATTCGCACTCCCGCAGTAGTTGACGGAGACGAGGCGCCGTTGCCTGCGGATGGTAAGCTGCACGCTCTGGTGCTGGGCGTCGATCCTGGTTGGGTTGCTCCGGGAAAGGCCGGAATAGGGCGCAGCGATACGATCATGCTGGCAACTTTTGACCCGAAGACAGGTGATGTTAGCTTGCTCTCCATCCCCCGCGACACTAGGGTGGAAATCCCGGGGCATGGCATGGACAAGATCAATCATGCCTACGCTTTCGGTGGAGTGGACCTCACCCGCCAGACCGTGCAGAACTTCCTGCAAGTGCCGATTCGCTACTACGTGAAGATCGATACCACCGGCTTCATCAAGCTGGTTGACGCCATCGGCGGCGTGACCATTGAGGTGGAAAAGGACATGGATTGGGATGACTACGCCGGCAACCTGCATATCCATTTGAAGAAGGGATTGCAGACCCTCGACGGCAAGAATGCCAACGATTATGTGCGCTTCCGCCATACCGACAGCGACGTCGCTCGCGCTGCACGGCAACAGAAGTTCATCGCTGCGGCGATCAAACAGGCGCTGAAACCAGCGAATCTGCTGAAGATCCCCGAGTTGATGCGTATCGGCTTTGAAACGGTGCAAACGAACATTCCTTTGACGACTATGCTACGCTATGTGCCGGCAGTGTCATCCATCAAGGACAGCATCAGTTCCTATACCGTAGAAGGTGAAGACAAGTACATCGATGGAATCTACTACTACGTTCCCAACATGGAGAAAATAGACCAGTTGGTTGAGACTTATTTCTATTCTGGTATAGATCGCGTGGCTAATAGCGAGGTGCGCGTAGCCGTGCGCTATGGCAACGGCAGTCGGGAGAGCGCCAACCAAGTGGCTGAACTGCTGCAGAAGTCAGGTTTCAATGTGAAGAGTGTCACGGCGGCCGACTCCAGCGACTATCAGGTGACGCAGGTGTTGAGTGTAGCTAAGCAGACTGATGGCGCAGTGCGAGTGGCAGAAGCGATAGCCGCTCCCGAGGTGCTACTCGACCCCGAGGCCGGAACAGATGTCGATGTGGTCGTGATTCTTGGCAAAGACATGCTGCCGTAGGCGCATGTCTTTTTCTTGAAATGAAGGCTGTAGCTCAGGGGTCTTCCCACGCCAAACACGGTTTGTCTCTTCGGGCGCGGGGAAAGTTAACGCATGGAGGTGGAACAATGAATTCATTGGACTTGGCCAGACGCATAGTTGAACTGGCAGATGACAGAAAAGCGCGTGATCCGGTGATCTTGGGACTGCAGTCGCTGACCATCGTCGCCGACTATTTTGTCCTGCTTACCGGCACCTCTCGTACTCAGGTTCTGGGTATTGCCAATCACATTGAAGAAGAGCTTTCGCAGCTAGACCTTTTGCCTGCTCAACGGGAAGGCGATCAGGACGCGAAGTGGCTTTTGCTCGATTATGGCGATGTTGTGGTGCACGTCTTTCAAGAAGACACCAGACTGTTCTACAATCTGGAGCGACTCTGGAACGACGCCCAGAGGATAACGGTGAATGAGTCTGCCCTATAACCGCCTGGCCGCGCTCTATGACGGCTTGATGGGTGAGGTTGATTACGACCAATGGGCTAGCTATCTCGAGCGGCTGTGCCGGGAGTATGGCACGCAAGGCAGGCGCCTACTCGATCTTGGCTGCGGCACTGGTACGCTTACCATGCTAATGGCCAAGGCCGGGTTTGATGTCGTCGGAGTGGACCTGTCCTCGGACATGCTGGCTATCGCCGCGGACAAGGGCTTGGCCATGAATCTCAGCCCATCTCGCTGGCGGTGCCAGGATATGCGCAAGTTGCGCTTTCCACGGGATAGCTTTGATGTAGCCATTTGCGCCTGCGATGGCTTCAACTACCTGCAGAACGCGGCGGAACTGTCAGAGACGCTGCAGGGCATTGCCGGCTGCCTGAAGGCTGACGGCCTATTGCTTTTTGACTTGCATAGCGAGCACAAGATGCGACACGTGTTTGCCGGAGGGCAGTTCGTTCAAGAGAGCTCTGATGGTTATTGCATCTGGACTTCCGAGTTTGACGAACAGACCGGTGACTGTCTGCACGAGATGACCATTTTTTCTCAGCAGCGGGGCGACCTCTACCTGCGTAGCGATGAAAGCCATCGCCAACACCACTTTGCTCCTGAAGATGTCGCCACACTGCTGCGGGAGACTGGGTATAATCTGCTTGGCACTTTGGCCTTCGGCGAAAAGTCGCCGCCAACTGCCGAAAGCGAGCGAATCCAGTTCGTCGCCCGGCGGCAAGCAGATAATGGTCTGCGCTCGGGTGGTTGACAACTACTCGCCACATCCGTATAATAATCAATGTACCCGCCGTCAGGCGGTGCGTGAATGGGGCGTCGCAAGAGAGCCCTGTTCCAATTAAACAGTGGGGGCGTGGCGCAGCTGGGAGCGCGCTTGAATGGCATTCAAGAGGTCAGGGGTTCGATCCCCCTCGTCTCCACCAAGAAATTGACGCTTTCGAGCAATCGAAAGCGTTTTTGCTGTTCCGACGCTAGCATCGCCTTTGATTCTTGGCTCGGCTGTTGACAATACATGGCGTACAATTGTAGACTAAATATCCGGCGCGATGTTGTATTGTTACCCTATTTAGGAAGAACATGTGCGCGTTCGTGGTGGATATTCATGCTAGAAGGGATGTGCTGCCTTGTGATTGTCCGACCGGCAACGATTTGGGATATCAGTGCAGTTGTTGACCTCTTCTGGGAGTTGGATACTGGTGCTATCGCTTCTCAGCCTGAGCATTTCCAGCGTGGGGAAAGGTCAGTTGAGTACTTGTCCGGGATAATCAATGGCGAGAAGTCTGATTTCCTGGTGGCCGATGAGGGCGGGGAGATAGTCGGATTCTCACTGCTTTACGAGAAGGAAGTAAAAGGACTGAGTCTTCTGGTCCCATGCCGATACGCTTACATCCAGGATTTCGTGGTGAAAGGAAGCTGCCGGAATAGAGGAATCGGATCCCAACTGATGACGGAGTCCAAATCGTGGGCGAAGAGGCGTGGGCTGGACTATCTCCGGCTCTCCGTCCTCCCGGACAATGTGGATGCACAACGCTTCTATCGTCGGCATGGTCTCTGTGAACAGATGATTAGCATGGAATGCAAGCTATGAAGTGCGGACTGGGACAGACCGACTGCTTGACCGTGCTGGAGAGATATCAGGTTTCTCATCAGCTCGTCCGAGCGAGCCGATCTCGTCTCGGGTGAGGTGTCGGGGCATTCGCCGTTTTTCCACGACGTAGTTGAATAACGAGTGTTGCTGCACGCAGAAGGAGCGAGATCCGGCCTTGCCGGACTCGCTCCTTATTGCTTGGGCAGACCCTCGCCAAATGGCAGGGGGAGATTTGGCGTGCCAGGCTGGTGTGCGCTTCTATTGCGCCGAGTCGAGTTGATACTGACGAGGAGCCATGAGATCATGACCCTCGATCACCTCTCCGAATAGAATACAGCAGGCTAGCATGGAAGGGGGGTGAATGGGCTTGTTCAAGGACGTACCGAAGAATCATTGGGCGGTTGGCGCTATCGAACAGGCGGTCAAGCAGGGATGGGCCGGAGGCTTCCTTGACGGTACCTTTCAGCCGGATGCTCCAATCACGCGGGCGCAGGCAGTGTCGATGATCGGGCGGGCAACAGTCTATCTGCACAACCGCATCCAATCAGTCATAGCCACCTGCAAGCCGGCGGTGGTGAAGGTTACTGCCAGTTCAGCGTCGGGAACTGTGCTGGGAACCGGTAGCATCATTACCAGAGATGGCTTCATTCTCACCAACGAGCACGTGGTGATGCGCCAAGCCGGGCGTGAGCTGTATCCCAATTTGCAAGTGCATATCGTGACTGACCCGCAGCTGTATGAGGTGACCAGGGCATTTCCGGCTCGAGTGGTCGCAACCTCGAACTGGGATGATCTTGCCCTGTTGAAGGTGGAGCTTACGGACCTGCCGGTGTTGTCTCTGGCCAAGGCTACGCCGCCGGAGGGCACTGCCGTGGTGGTGATCGGCCATGCCGCTGGGATGCAGTATACCAGCAGTGCCGGCATTGTCACGCAGGACATGGCCGTGGTTGGCGGGCTGGTCACGCTGATGCAGACAGACGCCGCAATTAACCCCGGTAATTCTGGAGGGCCGATTGTGGACTTGGCTGGCCAGATGGTGGCTGTCGCTGTGTCCAAACTGTCGGACATGGACAATGTCGCTTTTGGCATCCGCATTGAAGACACTCAGAACTTCCTTAAGCAGCAACTGCCAGACCGCTTCAGCTAGCGCGTGTTACTATGGCAGCAAATCAGTCCTCTCGCCGGAGAGGGCTGATTTGCTGCTGGTATATATCCAAGTTCACCAAATACCAGGTAGGAAACGCCACTTCACCTTCGCGCGGTAGGCCTGATACTCCGGCAACTGGGACAGCAAGTAGCTGTCCTCTTCCCCTGTGCGGTAGACCAAGAGCAAGACGGAAGCCAGTGCCGGGAAGAAAGCCACCAAGGAACCAAGCAGCAGGGGAGCGGCCAGGCCGATCAGGGTCATCGCCAGATAGCCGGGGTGTCGCAACCAGCGATATGGCCCCGTGGTGCAGATTGCTTCAGGCTCCGTTCCGGGGATGACAATGGGGCTCACAAACCCTCGATTGTGCATCTTGGCCAGATGGAGCAAGTAGAATCCGGCCGTCTGCAGCAGCATGCCGATCAGGAAGCCAATCTCGCCGAAGGCGGCAGACTGGAAAGTGAGCAACTCAAGAGCGGCGACCGCAGGGGTGATCAGCAGAGTGGTTGCGGCGAAGAGAACTTGCCAGGTGTGATCGGACTTTCGGCCAAGCGTCCTAGTGGCCCAATTGCGGTTGGCCAACTCAGGCAGGCAGGTTGCCAGGAAAACGCTCGACGCAAGGGCAGAGACTGCAATCACCACCAAGTAGGCAATTATCCTGGGCGGCAAAGCCCGGCGGAAAACCAGCAGAAAGACTAGGGCCTGAACTAGGACCCCTAGGCTAGGGGTGGCAGCAGAGAGTAATCCTGTTCTCTTCAGACGTTCATTGGTCTTCGCTTGCTCCAAGTCGATTCACCTCCAGCAGGGAGCGATGTGGCCCATTTCATTTTCGCTTGCGCCGATAGAGCCAAAATACTGAACAACAGAGCAGAGTCACCAGAGCCCCGGCAAGGAGCAGGAGCAGATTGCGGTTCGGAACGAGCAGCAGAAACTCAAGTTGACGTGGTTGGTCAAAGGTCAGATTCCAACCGAGGGTGCGGCCGTTGTCTTCCACGAAGTCCGCATTATGGTCCTTCGCTGCCCAGGGCGTGGTTACCTGCAACGTCAGCCTCTGACCAGAGAGAACGAGCTTAGCCAGTGGAAGTTGCCAATCCGGGACCAGGCCGGGCAGCCAACTGGGCAGGTCTAGATCGAGCTGACAGCGGTAGCTGTCAGACCATACTCCTCGTACCACTCGCAGCGGCTCGGCGGCCGGGAAACGGGTCGAGGTGGGGAGCGCAAGGCTGAGCAGCTCACTCGCCTTGTCCAGGTGCTTGCGCGCCAGCAGTTCAGTGCCGTCGGGGGTCACGCGTGACTCGAGCGTGAACTCGTGCTCGTTCAGATGCCCCCGGAACATATCCAGTACTTTCTCATTGGACAGGATAGCCGCAGGCGTGGTCGACAGCCTTGAACTGATCTGGATTTCGGCGCTGCCATCGCGATTGATGATCACATGGCCGGTCATTTTCCCGCAACCGGAGAGCAACAGCACAACCAGTAACGCCAAAGCTAGCCTTGAACGTTGGCAGTTTGGCAAGGCTCCATCACCACCCACACATGATGTTACTCTGCTTGATCATACGTCAGTGGTTGTCTGCACATGCCCATGCTAGGTCGCGAAACAGAAAAGGAGGCCGGATAAGGCCTCCTTGAGATCATGTGTGTCAGTGGCTACATTTCATCATCACGTCTAGAATGATGCGGTCAGTTTCCACCATGCCAGGATTGCTCACTTGACCGAGATTGCGGATGGTCTCCTCCACTGTCTCGGCAATGATTCCGTCGGCGATGGGGGCAGCGAGTCCAGCCTGAGCGAGCAGGGCAGCTTGAACTGCAGTGCTGGCTGCGGTTGCCAGCTTGATGCTACAGGAGATCTTGGCGCCGTCACAGATCATGCCCGTCAGATTTGCGACCATGATCTTGACCGCTTCAGCCATCACACTGAATGGAGCCTGGCGGAGCCGAGCTACTCCACAGGCTGCGCCGATGGCGGCGGCGACCGCGCAGGCGCAGAGTGCTGAGAGCTTGCCGATGTGCTGCTTGACATAGATGGTCACAACCTGACTGACAGCCAGTGCCTCCGCAATCTCCCGTTCGGGGCATTGCATGGCTTCACCGACGGTGAGCACCGGCAGCGAGGCAGTGATTCCTTGGTTTCCGCTGCCGTTGGTGCTGAACACGGTCTCATCCCAGCCACTCATGCGGGCATCGGCTGCCGCTGCGGTGGCGGTCATGGCCAGGTTCGCCAGGTCGTTGCCCAGCATCCCCCGATTGATCAGCTTCTGGTAGTGCCAGCCGAGGCCGAGGCCCAGATCCTGCTTCAGGCCAGCCCGACTCACCCGCTGGTTAGCACGCGCGCAATCAAGCACATAGTCGTAAGCTTCCTGCGGCAGGTCAGAACAGGCAGACACGAGTTCCTGCAGGGGATAGGCTACCAGATCCGCTGCCTTGGTGCTCGACGCCGCCTGGGGAACACCTTCATCCTGCCAAGTGACCTCACCGTTTAGCTCTATACGCTGCACGTGCGAATGGGCTCCCAGGATTTCCGCCAGGGCTACTTCGCCGTTCTCGGCTTCCACCTGCGCCACAATAGATAGTTTTCCGGCCGGTCTCCCGGGAGTGACCGTGACCATTCCGGTGGAGATCAACTGCTCAGCCAAGGCAAGATAATGGCTGCAGCCACTCAAGACCTGCAACTCAAGATCTGGCTTAGCCGAGAGCGCCCCCAGCGCCGCCGCCCAAAGCAGGCCGGTCTTGCCGGTTCCAGGAATGTAGACCCCCATGCCGTTCTTGTAGACGTTTGGATCCGTCTGTACCTGCACCTTACAGACCGGCTGATTCAACTGATGAGCAGCTACTGCGCAAGCCAGAGCCACGGCGGCCGGCTCAGTACACCCAAGCGCTGGTCTGATCTCTTGCTTCAGCAGACTATAGATATCAAGACTCATGATGAGACAACTCCTTATGCATGCTGCATTTCTTCCCTGAGTAATTGGCTATCGACTGCTCAATTCCTGCCTGAATGGGGTATTTGGCTGATGAAAAGCAGGGGGTGGCCATGCGGCCACCCCCTGCGGTGGTAGTTAGGTCTATTGCTCTACTTTCTTCACGGCCTGCTCGGGAGTTGCCCCTCCGAACAGAACGCTCATCAGGCCGGGATAATACTTATCCATCATCGCGCAGTTGATGTAGACTAGGCTGTGAATCATCCACGATTCCAGTCTGCCTTCTTTCCAGCGCAGGCTGGTCTTGAAGCGAACCTCACCGTCACTGTAGTCCATCTCGAAGTTGCCGATCACCAGCCCGTAGTTGGCTCTGGTCAGGTACTCGGCAATTGCCCCGCGATCCTTCACAGGAACATCGGTGGCAGAGATGGAATGCACCACCAGGTTCTCATTCTGGATATGGGCATAGACGCGGAACTTTCCGTTCTCACCATTGATGCCGGTGCGAATGAGGTTATGTTCTGTGTCTGAGTCAAACTTCCAGTCGTCTTCACGGAACCAGCGTTCCAGGACCAAAAAGGCTTCGCGTTCTGTCATTTCAAAAGTGCCTCCCTCCGAATTACAGCTCCAAGCTATTACAGGATTTCTCGGCAGAAAGCTGAATTCCTGCCTGTGCAGCGGATTTCCCGTTGCGAACATCATATGCCGCTCAGCGCGCAAACAGACTATTGCCGCATAGTCCGACCTGCTAGCGTCAGGTCTCAATCCAGCGGGCTCCAGACGCCTCTGGAACCTGCATCATGCAGTCTGAAACTCCGTCACTACACCATCGGTCTGGCCTTGCCACTCAATTGCTGGATTACGATGGCAACTACGCTCACCCGGGCTGCGGCCGCCTCGTCTACCGGCATGAATGTGGCGCCCGGTGCAGCGTGATGGGTTGTCAGCAAGTTGAGTATGCGCACCTTCTCGGCTGGGTCTAGGACCTCGCTGGCAACTCCGAAGGCGATGGCACTCTCGTAGAAGGCGCCATACTCGCAGGCGGCGGCGCCGCTCTTGATTCCAAGGAAACGGTCTACCTCATAGCAGACTTTGGGGTTCTCTCGCAGCATGTCCAGCTTTCGTCCACTGAGCGCGCAATGAAAGTAGAGGGTGCGATCGACCAGCAGGTGGTTGAGCGGAACGATGTAGGGGTGCCCACACTCGTCAGCAAGCGCCAGGCGTCCGACCCGCTCTTCGCTCAGCAACCTCAGGCTGTCTGCCTCTGACATCATGCGGTCCTTTCTTCTGGTGGGATAATCCTTCATTGCAGAACACCTCCATAGAGTAGTGGCTCATGGTCTAGTATACTTGAACCGTTGATATTCACAGCAGTGGGGAGGGAAGTGCCTTGTCATCAATTGAAGTTCTTTTCTGCCGTGAGAATCTGGCCAAGTTTGGTCAGGACGTGCATCAGCGCCTGGCAGAGGCCAATCGTCCGGAGTTGCGAGTGCAGGTGGTGAAGTGCATCATCGCTTGTGGAGAGTGCTCCAGCAGCCTGATCGCCCGAGTTAACGGACAGCTCTTGACGGCCGCATCGGCAGACGAGCTGATCGCCGCCATTGACCAGCGAGTGTTGGAACTGAGTGCCTAGGAGTGGTTCGGAGGTCCCGTCGGGGCCTCCGAATTATTAGTTCATCTCCACTGTGAGGACAACTTGCCCGTCAGAAGTGATTCCTTTCTTGCATTCCACAGCCAATCGATCGCCGAACCCTGTCCACTGCGCTGATTGCAGCGGTCGCATGGTCGGCCATTTGCCCCCCGCTTGTTCCGCTGCCGTCTGCATGGTCACCACCACCCGCAGCTTGCCGTTCGCCTGGTAGCCGGCAAAACTGATCCACGTAGTATCCGCGTTCAGGTTGCGCTGCTCCTGCTGGCAGACCGACTGCAGTATCCAAGCAAGTGACAGCTGCTTATCCAGGTCAACTGCCAGATCTTCGCCAGACTCCACCCGATAGTTGATGCACTTCCCCAGTTGCTCTGCTGACGACTCCAGTTTGGCGGCAACCCAGTGACAAACCTCACTCATAGTTGCCCCGCGCCGACCAGCCAGAAAGCGCAGGTTTTCCTGCAGGCTTGCCGCCTGCATCGACAGCCGTAGTTTGGTCTGGTGCGTGCTCTGGGCTGCTTCCAGCGCACGTCTGGGCAACTCCCGGTTCAACATGGGAATGCTGCGGCTCTGCAACTCCAGCTCCTGATAAATGGCGTACATCGCGTCTGTGTTGGCGCCAATGGCAGCAGCCACATCGTTTAGTTTGTCCAGTTGCGAAGAAACGGACCCGGCGACAGCAACCCCATGTGCCGCCTTCCGGCGTTGTGCCGTTTCACCCAGTTGATTCATCTTCTCCTGCAGCCAGTGACGCAATTGCACCCCTAACAGGTACTGCAGCCCCACACTGGCGAACACACCCAGTGCCATCGGCCAGCCGAGCGGGCCTGTAGCCGCTCTGAACAGAGGAGGGAGGGCTGCCGCTGCCAGCAGCCAGTGCGTGGCGAAGCGACACCAGGCGAAGTAGAGTAACGCAAAATGTATTGGGACCAGCCAGACAATCGTCCATGGCTGGAACAGCAACCAACTGACCGAAGCTAGGAGCGTTGTCAGCCAGTAGGTTAGAGGTGACAGCCCCAGCACCGGGCTCAATCCGATCAGCAGAGCCGGGCCCAACCATAGTCCGATTGTGCTACCCGGCCAAGCCGCATTCTCCAGGAAACCGGCTGCCAGAACCAGTCCGGCAGCCGGCCAATTGATCGACCTATTCACGCTGTCCGCACCAACTGACGATTAGGCGGGCGAGCGTCTTCGCCGTCGGCACCAATTGCCAGAGGGGCACGTACTCGTCCGCTCCGTGGGCAACATCGATGTTGCCAGCTCCAAAGAGGACTGTGGGAATGCCGCCGTAGTTGATCATCAAGCGTGCATCAGAGCCGTAGGTTACCCCCATTGCGCGTGGCTCCTTTGCAAAGACCTGACGATAGCTGTCTATCAGATGCAACAGAATCGGTTCATCAGCCTTCACCTCTGCCGACTCAAACTGACCGTCTATCCACTCCAAGACGACTGGGTTTTCTCTCAGCCAGTCGTCTGATTCGCAGACAGACTTCACACAAGCCTCGAAGTCAGCCATAGCTTCTGCGATCGTCTCTCCCACCTTCACACCATAGCGGCCTTCCGCCACCAGCTGATCCGGCACGCTGGAATGCCAGACTCCGGAACTGATGGTGCCGATGGAAAGGGGGATCTTGTTGGCAAAGCCTTGGAAGAAGGGATGAACGAACTGCAAATTGCGTTCCTTCTCCAGCGCCAACAGCGCTGTGTGCAGGCGGATGAACTTCTCAATCGGGCTGACGCCTTCCTCGCGCATGGAGCCGTGAGCCGCCTTGCCCGGCACCGTCAAACGGAAGGTGGCAGCACCCGCCTGGGCCGGCACGATGTCCAAATCGGTCGGCTCCAGGATAATCGCCGCGTCTGTCTTATACCCTCGGGCGAGCGAGAAGAGAGCGCCTAGGCCGCCGGTCTCTTCACCTACCACCGTGTGCAGCTGGATCTCCCCAGCCGGCTTGTAACCGATTTCCTGCAAGAGGCGCAGGACGTAAAGCGCTACGGCTGTGTTGCCCTTCATGTCGCAACTGCCCCGCCCATAAAGCTTACCGTCGACGATCTCTCCAGCGAACGGAGGATGAGTCCAAGTATTCAGATCGCCCGCCGGAACCACATCTGCGTGGCAGTTGATGGTCAGGCTACGGCCACTCTGGCTATCCCCTCCGGCAATCTTGCCAACCAGCCCAGGACGTCCGGACAACTGCCGTGCGTCGACCATCCTGTAAGCAGGATGCGCCTTCACTTCTGCCTCGCTGGGGTACCAGAGGTCCACATCCAAACCGATCCGACGCATTTCTTCCGCCAAGAGCAGCTGATAAGCTTCTTCGTCGCCCGAGATGCTTGGTGTCTGCACCAACTTCTGTGTCAGCGAAACCAGCTCTTCTTGGTGTTGCTCAATCAGAGCGTCAATCTTCTCCCACATCGCGATCATCTCCTTAATTCTGTCTCTGCAGTTCTGGATCAGATTTCGCTTTCCAGAGGCAGATATCCTGCCGCGCGGGTTCAGGAAGCCAGACTGGACGAGAATGGCAGGATTGCAGGAAAATGTCCGACTAGTGGCGAAGCTTGCGGGGTTCCACTATCTCTGATGAACTTGGAGGGTGTGCTGTGGTAGATTGGAGTAACCTGCGCGGCTTGTTGCGAGACCGCCCGCTTCTTTGCCTCTGGTGGCTGCTACTCTGGCTAGTAGAGGCGGCAGCGGTCGGCTTGCTCGCCGCCGTGCTCGTCTTCGGCTGGTTAAATCAGGGGCTAGGCTGGCCCACTTTCCTCACGGGCGGTTTGATCGCTCTGCTCGTCGGTTGGTTCCGGTTGCAGCAGCGCAGCTTGCAGTTGCAGCGGCATACCTCGGCCGCCAAGCGACTGGGGCGCCGGCTGGTGGTCTCTCCGCTGGTGGTGGTCTTCGCCCTGGTGTTAGTCTCCGTGTGGCAGCTATGGGCTGGAGGCCTGCTGCCGCTGACCACCGGCAGGGAAAACGACTTGCATCGACTGTTCACCGCGCTGGAGCGCAACTATCCCTACTTCTCGATGAAGCAGATTGACTGGTCTGCAATGCAGTCAGAGTATCTACCCAAACTGCAGGCGGCAGAGAGTGACGATCGGTTTCTGGAGGTACTTGGCGAGTTTCTCGCCGGCTTGCACGACTTGCATACCGGGGTGACCGCTCCCTACCGGCTGGCGGGCTGGCGCGGTTTCCTGGCGGTGCGGCCGATTGCGGGGCAAGCCGTAGTCACCGCTGTGCGTGCTGGGCTGGAGCTGCCTGGGCTCGCACCGGGAGCAGTGATCCTACGTCGTAACGAGCAGAGTATCCAGGCGTTCGTGGACAGCTTGCCGCTAAGCTTGCGCAGTTCCTCCACGCCCTGGTCGGCGGAGGCGGGAGCCTATTCATTGCTCGGTTCGGCCCGGGAGTCGGACGAGCTGTTCCTGACCTACCTGGGGACGGATGGCGTCACGCACAGTGAGCAACTGGTCTGGCAGCCGGCGTTCGATCAGCCACATACGACTCGCCGAGCCGCGGTAAGCGCCGAACGCTTGGACAGCGGGCTGGGATTGATTCGAGTGAACAGCCTCTCTGGGGGCTTCTCCCTGGTTGATCAGTTCAACCAGGCGCTGGATAGCCTGATTGCTGCTCCCGGCATTATTCTGGACCTGCGCAGCAACGGCGGTGGCAGCAGTTTGCTGGGCGATGCCATGGCCGGTCGCTTTCTGGAGCAGGGATTTATCTATGGCCAGGAACACTACCGGCAGCGACTGCCGCAGCGTGCCTGGGCCAAGAGCGCCAGTTATCAGGTGAGGCCACGCGGCAAGACCTATACCGGTGACCTGGTGGTACTCGTCGGCACGAATACCGCGAGCAGCGCAGAAATGCTGGCAGTTGCCCTGAAAGATTCCGGGCGTGCGACGCTCGTTGGGCAGACGACTGCGGGCGGCAGCGGGAACCCACTGCAGTTCGCTATTGCCGGCGGCATGGTGCGCTTCTCCACCGGTGATTTCCAGCGAAATGATGGAACGCCCATCGAAGGCGCAGGCATCGCCCCGGACATCCTGGTGAACTGGACTGTCGAGGATGTTGCTGCTGGCCGCGACCCTGACCTGTTGGCGGCGGCGGCCATCCTGCACCAAATGAGCGGCAAATAAGACAAAGCAGCGGAGACAGCCTGTGTGGGCCGGGTCTCCGCTGCTTCCGCTACTTCAGGTGATCGGTCAAGGTCGGGCCAAAGGCCTGTTCGATGTACAGGTCTTGCAGTGACCAGAACTCTCGAAGCGCCAGATACGACTGCACCGCCGGTAGAGCGGCGCCGGGTTGCTTGCGCCGTATTGCTCGAATGAGCACGTTTTTCGGGGTGTGTTCTGTGTCGATGAACTCCACCAGTTGCACCTCGTAGCCAACTATCTCCAGCACAGTGGCGCGCATACTGTCCGTAACCAGGGTGGCTAGACGGTCTTTGATGATGCCGTGCTTTTCCAGCGGCATGAACAGCGGGTGATGCAGCTGCTTCGCCAGCTCGTGCTGGCAGCAGGGAACCGCTAGAATCACCTCCGCACCCCATTCTACCGCCTTGGCCAGCGCAGCATCGGTAGCAGTGTCACAGGCGTGCAGGCTAACCACCATGTCGGCCTGCCCCAGCCCCTGATAGCTGGCGATGTCCCCGACCACGAAATGCAGATGGTCGTAGCCGAGGTCGGCTGCAATCCGGCTGCACTCGGCGATCACGTCCCGCTTCAAGTCCAGGCCCAGAATCTCCACATTCAGCTTGCGCACTACCCGCAGGTAGTAGTAGAGCGCGAAGGTTAGGTAGGACTTGCCGCTGCCAAAGTCAACTATGTGCAACGGGCGATCTGCCGGCTGCGACAGCTTGTCTGTCACATCAGCCACCAGTTCGACAAAACGGTTGATCTGCCGGAACTTGTCGTACTTCTGAGCCAGCACCTTTCCCTGGCGATTCATCACCCCGAGTCGCACCAGGAAATCGTGGGGCACCCCCTCGGCCAGCAGGTACTCCTTCTGGCGATTGTGCTCCAGGCTCGGCGCTTGCTTGGTGGGTGGGTGTTTCAGAATGCGTGCTCGGCCATCTGCATTGACGAAGGCTTGGTAATCCGCACCTTCGGTGTAGATCTGGCCTTGCTTGAACGTGGTCTGCCAGAGCATGAGCAGCTCTGCCTGTGTCTCGCTAACCGATAAATTGCGGTGGGTGACCCGGCGCGGGTAATGGTAGGTGAACTGATAGTGCAGGTCGCCCGCAATCAGCACCGGCTTCACCGTCACCTTGCTGAATCCATCAGTTGTCTTCTTGCGCAATCCGCTCAGCACCAGGTAATAGAGCGTCTGCTGCTGCATTTCCTGTTCCAGCAAAGCCTTCAGTTCCAAGCGTCATTCCTCCCAATCATCTCACCAGAGCTCGACCTCGACGGTCACCACTTCCGCTCCAGGACAGCGTTCCGCCATCTCCTCCGCCGAGCGAAACAGGTCCCGTACGACCGACTCGCTCAGGCTGACGGCGGCGAGGGCAATCACGGCTCGCCCGATCTCATCCAGGGCGTCTACCTCGGCCACCCCCACATTCAACCGTTGCTGCAGACGGGCAATCAGGCTCTTCACGATCGAGCGCTTGTCCTTCAGCGACTGGGTAACATGCAGCCTCAAGGTGATGGTGCAGACACCGACCAACATCATTTTCACTCCCGGCTCCAGTTTCCTGGTTCATTATATCAGAACTAGTCTGCCTGAGATGAGCCGTCATCAGTCGTGCCAATACGCCCGCGGCGCTTCCACGGAAGTGACATCGACAGTAACACACTTCTTCCTCCTTGTGTATGATGTAGGGCTAAGCAAAGAAAGCACAAGGGAGGTTGGCAAGTTGTTAGGCAAAGTGAAGAAGGTGTTTCCCGGCGGCAATACCGGCTTCGGTTTCTATTCCCTCTACGACAACATCGCTAGTTCGGACACTAATGCCATCTTTGTCCTCAAGGGTGGAGGCTTGAGCGCATAGGGAAACCCGCATAATAACTCACTCGATGCCAAGGATGTCGCCGGCGATGCGAACATCAACGACCTGTCGGTCACGGATTACCACCGAGTCAATCAAGCCCCTAATAGCATTCTGAAGAACCGGCAGCTCGCCGTGCTCCCACAGCCAGAGTGCTTGCTTCGCTTCCTTCTGGATGGCGGCCGATATCTTTTCTACCTGTGGCGCCTGAGCGCGTGCTTTCTCCTCCGCGAGAAGCTGGCGCTCTTTTTCTATGCGCTCCCGGGCCAGGCGCAGGTCGTTATCCCCGATCAGGCCGTTCTCATAGGCGGCAATCTGCCTCTGGAAGCGCTGGTCTATGGCGGACTCGCGGCGTACGTACTCTGCTTCCTTGCTGGTCATCGCCTGGCTCAGATCCTGGTCACTGACTGTTAGAGAGCCGTCGGCCAGTCGTTCCAGCGTCTGATAGACCGCAACCTCAGCGTCCTCATTCTGCACGTAGTTGAACCAGCAGCCTCCATTGTGGGCGTAGTTCCGGCAGACGAAGATGTCGCGCTGACTGACCTCAGTCTTCTTGTTTCCGTACTTGCGGGCGTTCATGCCACTTCCGCAATGTCCGCACACCAGCAGTCCACTGACCCTCATCTTCTTGGCCCGGTCCTTTCCTGTAGGCTTCGGCCTCTGCAGCTTCTTCTCGATAGCCGCCCATTGCTCCTCGGTGTAGATGGCAGGGTGAGCATCGTCACGGACAATCCATTCAGACTCGTCTCGCCACTGCATCTTGCCTTCCTTGTCGTAGTATCTCCGGTTGTACACGAGCTGGCCGGCATAGATCTCATTGCAGATCAGACGGCGCACTGATGTATTGTGCCAGATGCCACCGGAGCGTGGCTTGCTTCCGGACTCGTTCAGGGTTTTGGTGATTGCCCGGTACCCGTGGCCAGCGATGTACATATCGGCGATCTTTCGGACGAGTTCCGCTTCCTCAGGAACGATGACCAGTTGCTTGCTATCATCCAGCCGATAGCCAAAGGGTGCAAAGGACTGATATCGTTTCTTCTTGCTGGCCACCTCAAGCATGGTCGAGCGTACCCGCGTGGCAATCATGGCGCGTTCAAACTCAGCGAACGCGGCCAAGATCTGCAGGACCATGCGGCCGATCGGCGTGCTTGTATCGAAGTTGAGGGCAGCACAAACGTAGGCCGTTTTATGCCTTTCGCACAGGTCAATGAACTGCAGCATGTCTAGCAGGTTGCGGGAGAGGCGGTCGACCGCAACGGTGGCCACGACAGCGACCTGACCTTGCTTGATCAGGCGCATCAGCTTCTGCATCTGAGGCCGATTCATGTCCTTAGCACTTTCACCTTCGTCGGCAAAGACCTGAACGTTCGCCCAACCCTGGAACTTGGCGTAGGCGCTGAGCTTGTCTATCTGGGCCTCAATCGAATAGCCTTCCCGGGCTTGATCATCAGTGGAGACGCGAACGTATATGGCGCTAACCCTATTCACCATGAGAGCACCTCCGTGGCGAGTCCAATATCGGTTGGGGATGTGGTTGGTTACCGCGGGTACACATGCCAGCAAGAGAGCTCAAGTGGGGCGGGAGACCTAGGACTCTCTTCTTCTCTTAGCCTCCCTAACATCCTTATGATAAACCCACTCTGAAGGGGCCATGGGCATTTGAAATCAGCGTTTTGCCAATAAATGGCCAGCCAATGATCGGCTGGCCATTTCGGATTATCTCAATTGAAAACAGACTGGATGAACCCGCTCCATGTCTGGTATGCTGCGACGAGTCCTGTAGCAGTTGTGATTCCGGAGACTACCGCCTTACCCGCCTTAAGGAGAGTCTCAATCAGGGTCTTTCGAGGCTGCTCTTCATTAAGTTGGCTAATGACCTCTTTAACGATGCCGGTCAACTCTTCTTGCTTCTCCTTGTCGAGTTCTGACTCCATCGCTCGGTAGAGCTCGTCGGTATACTTCTTAATCTCCTGAACATGCGAACCGAAGTTCACTACATTATCTGCTCCTACCACAAATTGACTATCCTTTGCCTCGATTTTCATCTGCGAGAAGTCGTTCTTGGCCACGTGGACATCTCCCTTCACGTTGAATATTACCACGCTGTTTCCAAGGTCCGCGATTTTCGCCATGTTCTCGGGCGAGAATTTTAGATCAGCTAATGGAATCTCAGCGACGGCTTTTTTTTTTGCCATGCTCAGGATGTAAGGATCCGTGCTCCATAAGGCTGTTCGATACTGAGTGTCAGCGTAAAAAACTGGAAATATCATGTTCGACGTGACCTCGTATTCTTCCCCACAAAGATCACACCGAACTGGTGCCAAGGATTCCGGAAGGGTGTCGAGAACCGCCAAAGAACGACTGCAACCGTACTCTGGGCAGCGAACCTCCCAACGTAGCCTAAGTTGTCTAATTTTCGCCAAATCCAGCAATCGACTGAACACAGGTTCATATGACAGTTCAAGAGTCTTCGAGATGAATGTTGGGTAGAACCTCTTCACTGGGAGCTGGAGTAGAGTGCCTACCAATGTGTCAACCCTTGCGTCAATCTCATGTTGTTCGGCCACGCTCAATCACTCCTTCAGGGCAGCAAGCGCTCCCTCACGTATTCTATCACAGACTCAGTAGCGGGAGTCATGAAGAAAACGGAATCGGACTGAAGTCCAACCCTTATCGTATAGGTATGCGTTACCCGATTGTCGGCATGCTCAAACTGAATGAACCCACCGGTTTGCGACAGGAATGGTCGCAGAGAGTCATAAAGCGGGAGACCCCTAAGGTCCCTTCCGGATACACCCATGCCCACCTTCTCTAAACCAGCAAGAATCAGTGCCGTGAAACCCAGTGCTACATGCCCCGGACTTAGGTTTTGCATGGCAGCAGTTAGTTCCCGCCCTAGCAGTTCTATTTCCGGATTCCGAAAATAGGTATCTACGGCGTTCAAAATGTTCAGTACCGCGCTTCTTTGCTCGTCTCCAAATTCCTCTAGCAACAACTCAGGTGTACACATAGTATCAATGAGTTCACCGCTCAGGGCGTCGGCGATCCGTGAAGCATCTCTATCATATAGCGCACAAAAGGGAATCGGATCTACAACGACCGTGTCTCCAACAAGCGCTGTTACCGTACTCGCGATTCGTTCTGCAAACTTAGGTTCGCATCGCGTTTCGATGATTCCTTTTTGCTCATCAACGTACGCCGTAATTATACTTGTTCGCGGACGTCGCTCCATTTCAGTGCCGTTAAAGACCCTAGACACACCGGTCCTCAGCATGAGTCGTAAGTAGTACTTTGAATCATCTCCGTTTGTTCCCGCAGTCATTAGGACTGGTGTGGATGTCAGCTCGTTCGCGCTGCAATTACGGATTCGCGCAAACGGGTCAAACCCCGCATTCTGGGTAATCCTAGCCCTCGCGCCTTCTAGTGAGCAACCGTTTGCGGGTCTAAACCATGCGACAGACGTACGGCCCGCAAGTAGCCTTTCTCTGCCTGTTCCCAGCACGACATTTCTAAGCACCTGATTGTCCCTTACCTGTTCCCAGATCTCATTGGCCAGATCCGTGACCGAACCAGCGTCCGGGATACCCAGGTCCGTGCACATCTGTTGAAGCACTTCCTTAGGAAGTCTCACGACATCGGTGATGAATGACGAGTTTTGGATATTGAGCATTTGACAAACCTCCAATCATCAGCGCATCATGGTCGGCAGTGTATCGCACAAGGACGAGGGCAGCGGTCCAGGTGCGTGGAGCATGCGCATTGTCACATTTCTTCACGCCTCGGCAGATTCCTCCAAGAATAGGCAAGAAAATGCCTCGTTTTGGCAGGACTCCAGGGATTCCTGGCAGAACGATAAGACCATATGTCAGGATGGCGGGAGGTGTCAGATAGTGAAGCAGGAGTTCGCTACGGTGCTTGAAGGCTATTTGCAGGCCAAACAGGAGGAGTTCACGTCACACACGATGGCTCACCACCTAAGGACGGTCTTGCCCGAAGTGCTAATGAGTGAGCTTGACCTGTCTGTGTACACGAGCGATGGGTCGAGTGGAAATGGTCGATGGGTGAAAGTCCCTTGGGTCAGTGCGTTCCACAAGAGCGTCACCGTCACGGCGCAGAGGGGCTACTATGTCGTCTATCTGTTCGCCGAGGATATGAGCGGTCTGTACATATCACTTAACCAGGGCTGGACGGATTTCGAAGACAAGTATGGTCGGAGTGAAGGAAGAAAGCAAATCCGCCGATCGGCATTGGCTTTGAGAGCACTCGTAGGGCCGCATCTCAGACGGCTTGTGGCTGACGAAATCGACTTGGCACGAAAGGGGAGGCTCGCTCTTGGCTATATGGCCGGCCACGTATGCGGAGCCTATTACCCCGCCTCCTGCATTCCTTCCGAGGAAGAGCTGCGTGCCGACCTTGTCGAGATTCTTTCCCTGTATAATCGGCTAGTGGCAGTGCTCGGAAAAGATTCATGGGTCGAGAAGGCAGCTCGGCTTGCAGAATCTCAGACCGCAATCGCTGATGACGAACAGGATGAGGGTGACTTCCAGAAGAGGGTTGGACGGAGCCTTCCTACCCAGTCGACGCCTGGGCCCAGACCGCGGCAGGAGCCAAAGCATACGAACCGCGGCCCCGTCTGGCCGCGCGACCCCTCAATCGCGCGGGAGGCTTTGATTAGGGCTGAGTATCGGTGCGAGGTGGATCCCCAGCACATTACCTTTATCTCGGCGGTGACAGGGCAGAACTATGTGGAAGCTCATCACCTGATCCCGATGAGTAGGCAGGGAGAGTGTGATAACAGCCTTGATGTAGTGGCAAACATCGTGGCGCTGTGTCCGACCTGTCACCGCAAGATTCACTTTGCCGACAAAGACGTATCCAATGCAATGACATGCGCCCTTGTCGAAGCCAGGCGGAGTAGGCTGGAGGACTACGGAATCCATTCATAATATGGTGCGAGCCTCCCGGTGAACTGTAGGATTTCACCGGAGGCTCGCAGTCTCGTTACGGTCAGTAATCTTATCCTGCAGTAACACAAGCGCAGCGCCCAACAGTGCTAAGGATATCCATCAGGCGTAGTGAGCAACGTGACCAGTATCCCAGTCTATTCGAATAAAGCGAACAGCGACATTAGCGTTTGCTCCTGCATCCACGCGGTGACCGGACGCTCCAAAGTCCCGCAGCACTTCTGTGCTGAAGATGCCGGAGTATGCTCTATCCCTACCCATGATTGCGGCGCATCTCAGACCGGCGAGGCAACTGGCAATGGCCATTTCTCCCCCAGAGTGCGGGCAGTTGGGTTTGAAATGCCCCGTAGCGCTGCCGTGGTGGGACACGCAATAGTAACTGCACCGAGGAAGGTAATGATGGCAATCATGGAACTCTGCCCATCCTTCGCGCTCAAGATCGCCAGGAAGTATCATCGTCCTGCGTTCTGAGCCAAACATCAGAACCGTAGACGAGTTGTTCACTTGGCTAACTATCCGATATGGCTGGCAGTACGCAGACGTCTTCGGCGATGTTCTCAGAGTTCGTAGAGAGGGGTGCAGCACAGCGGCAAAAGAACCGCTGTTTCCAGCTATGGGCTCAACGAACTTAAGATTCTGAGCTCGTGCGGAATTGTACAGGCGCATAAGTATGGTATTATACGACGGCATAGCCCACGAGTAGTGCATATTAGCCCATATCTCCGAGTTCTCAAGGTAGCCATTGTCCAGCAAGTACCCGATCCCGTTGAAATGGTCAAAATGTGGGTGCGTCAGGAAGAAGCGAGAAACGGAGAACTCACCAAGAGCGAAGTCGGCCATTATCGTCTGAATACATGAGGCAAGGTTATTGCGATAGTGCTGATGATTGAGAAAGTCATATGTGGAACAATCTACCATGACAATCTCGAGATCCATACCGGTTTCACGAACTATAATGCTGCAGTTTCCGTGTCCGACATTAACGTGGTACGAACAGACTTGACCGCGGCCCCGAGCAAAAGGAGACGGGGCTTCAGATCGTGATTCTAGCAGACTTCTGAACTTGTTGTTTAGCATCAGCGCTGCTTTTGCCTCGCCTTCGCCTCCCGCACTCCGAAACTCTCCATTGGCAAGCCTAACAAAGCTTCCTTCTCGGAGCCCACGAGTGACCTTTGCCTCGAACCCTTCCGAAAACAAGCCTTCTCCCTCAAGTGTGTACCCTTGGTTTGATACCCTCTCCAGCTCAACTGATACTCGACCATCAGTCACTGGCTGGACTCCATGAACGAAAAGAACACCCGACACAGCCTCATCATCCTCCTAACAACGGCGCTCAAAAAGCCGACCCAGTCCAAATAACCACGCGGCTGGTGCCGCCGCATGTTGCGTCTGCTGGCAGAGTAGCTTCCGCCATTTCCCGCCTCACCAGCTCTCTGTAGGATGGACTTCTGCACCCTGAGGAGTGGCTAGGACCGCCAACTATTTCCCCTCGAACTGCTCCCACGCACTGATCATTCCGCCAGTGAGCGCATCCCCAAGTGCCTCGTCCGAGTTAATCAGCCATTTCCCGCCACTCTTGACCAGGTTGATGGTCACATCAGTCGTGGTCATAGGGGCGTCCGCTGCCTCGATCGCTTCCTGGTATGCACTCATGAACATGTCGCTGATGGCGTCTTCGGAGCCGCCACCACTAAATGCCATGGCGAAGGCCGCGCCCATTGCTTCCATCATCACCTTGCCCGTGACTGCCATCATGTCAGGGGCGGTTACCTTGACTGCCACAGTCGCACTATCGCCGGACACGTTGGAATCGCCCAGTTCATAGCTGATCTGACCCAGTAGGGCCTCAATGAGGGCCGCTCCTGCCTCTTCATCACCCTCTGGTGCCTGCAGCATGTCTTCTGCTGAGCCACCGTTGACATACTCCGCCGCCTTAGCGTAGTCTGCCTTGATCATTGCGTCCAGGCAGGCCTTGACCGACTCCTCGGGCTTGGGGCCCGCGCATCCGGCCGCGACTAAGAGCAGGGAAAGGACTACTACTCCGGCGAGAATCCTGCTTCTCATCACTTCATCTCCTTGTCAAGTAACTACTAGTGACTTCCATTGTCAGAGTTCGCCATCCATCGGGATGATCCTCCAAGATTAGGCAGGAAATATCTTCTCATGAAGTCCCCAACTCGGTCATACCAATTCAGAAGGAAGAGCCAGCCATGCCGCCGAATATCTGGGTATGGCATTATTTGCTAAGGAGGGTTCCTTTTGAAGCTGTCGAAACTACTAGCCCTGTTTCTTTGCGTGGCACTATTAGCCGCGCTGCCGGAGAACGCGGTTGCCCTTAACAACGGAGTCCAGACGGGTTCTGTCCAGAACTCCTACAGCGATCTCCATGTGACGGCGAACAGCACGATTCTAATCGGAGTTGAGTCGCTTGAGCAAGGTCGCGTTGACTGGAAGGTGCAATTGACGGAAGCCTCCCCTGGGGCGAATCTTGCGGTAGTTGCCCTTCAATCCTCCAGTGATGAGGCTGTTTCAGTTCAGATGAACGGGACCATCGTCGAACAGGATGTGGGTGAAGGCCACGTTGATAGTGTAGCAGCCGGGTACTTCATGCTCCTTTTCACCTTGGTGCCTAGTGAGTCCAGCGAGGGCTTCGGTAGTGACTCTTCTGCTGTCTTTGACCTGACGGTTTCGGGTAATATCGAGGAGGATCATGCCTATCCGCCTTCGCTCCGCATCATGTCTGACTGCGCATTCCAGACCTATGGCTATCCTAGATCAATTCCACTGAAGGTTGAGACCCAGCCAGGTAACCTTGTGTACTTCGGAAGGGAACAAGTGCTTGCAGATGCTAATGGTATGGCGGTTCGTCCGGTAATTCTGGGTGGGCTTCTGGAAGAGCGTATAGAAATGAAAGCATTGGCTGAGTCGGGTCACGGGATAGTGGCATACGTGACTGTAGTCAACCACTGGGTGACAGAGAATCCAGCTACGCCGGTCTATCTGAGTCGTCGGCCATTGCTTTTGGTCAATGTGCCGGACACCAGCATCATTGACACTGAAGCATCTGTTGTCGAGATCGATGATCAGCCCGCAGAGCTCTATGTTAGCTCATCGGATTCTCTTGCCTTCAGTTACGTAGCTGGCACGCCTAGCACTTCGTTGGACTATGGGAGTCATAATGTTCTGGTTGCGCTCTACTCGAAAGTGGACACACCGGGACGAGATGACAAGTTGCTCGATGTCGTCTCGTGGGACTTCGAGATTCCCGCCAAGCGTCAAGCGCGGCTCTGGCCCGGAGAGACGGTCTGCATCGTCAATGATGAGGAGTTCAATCTTGACGCGGCACCATTCCGTGACCCGGCAACTGGCTCAACCATGCTGCCGTTGCGCTTTGTAGGTGACTTGATGGGAGCCCAGGTGGCGTGGCAGGGGAGTGACCAGACTGCCGTGTTCACTTTGGGCGAAAAGACGGTTCAGCTGAGCATTGGTAAGAAAACAGCATTGGTCAACGGGAAGCAGGTTACGTTAGCTGCGCCTCCTGCTAACATTGCCGGAAGAACGATGGTCCCTCTGCGCTTTGTGAGCGAGAGCCTGGGGGCTCAGGTGTCCTGGGACCCGGCGACCAGCACAATACAGGTTGAGGTTATGCTTGATGAGCCTGAGATGACAGTTGGATAGACTGTTGTGCTTGCGATGAGAAGCGAGAGAGTCTCTGCCACCGACAGCCTTTCGAAGGATGGATGAGATGAAAGATGTGCGATAGGTGCAAGGTTATTGAGGATCTGTTCCTGACTGCGCAAGCTGAGCCGCACAAACACTATACAGCATCAGAGCAATGGTACGAGAGGGGCAAATAGAGTTCTATGCTGGCGACTGCCTGTTGGACGACATGGAGCGCCATTTGGAGGAGGAGCGCCATTTCACCATTCAGCACTACTTCAGGTGCGTGGCGTGCGGTCAGTCCTTCTTCATCGGCGCATGCATACGGGGCACGCCGGTCTTCGAGAAGTCTTTTCCGCCGGCGCCGGAGACATTGACCAGGATCTTGTGGGGACATTGTGGTACTTTCTACGGGGGAAGGGGTATCCCAAAGAACAAAACGCAGCAGAGAGTCGCTGGCATGCAGTCCATCTTCCTACGCAAGAACAAGTGAGTGGGGGATCGCAGTGCGGAAAGAGTCCTTTAGGTACATGTTTCTGGCCATGTTCGCTCTAGTAGGGTTCATGCTCCTGACAAATGGCAGGCCTCGTGTCCTTTGGCCTTTGTGTGCGATATTTGGCGGTATTGTCGCCCTGAACATGCCGGCAGAGTTCCTTAGAGGCTATGATTCCATCAAGGACAATGCTGGAGAGCTTCGAAGATTTGGATGCCTCAGGGTCATTGTGGGTTATGGGATGATAGCTGTCGGGCTGCTGTTTGCTCTTGCGTGGATCACCGGCGCAGAGTTCTAGTTCGCGTCTTCTTCATCAGGCGCGAGAAGGCACTCGCTGTGACTGCCCGGTAACCAAGCTAACGTGGCCAGGATGTAGAAGACCCGCCGCGCGAGCGGTGGGTCTTCTGCTGCAAATACCGCCTGTTAGCTTACCAAGTCCATCGTTCTCGCAGCCGGGTGCCATTCACCTCTAGGCCTGAAGCGGGTTTGTCACGCTGATGACCTCCGCGATGCCTGCCTTCTCCAGCACGTCAGAGATGATGTTCGCGATTCCCTACTTGCCGATAGCGAGCTGGCAGATCAGATAGACGGCAGTAGCATCGAATCGGCCATCGTGTGCCGACGTCTGCTCGCACCCGAAGGCTTCGCAAGCCCGGGCGGTTACCTCGTCATCGCTAATGCTGGCATGTCCGAGGAACTCCTGCAGTGCTGGCCATCATGACTTGTCTCCTTACGCACTGGGTCCGCCGGATTTGCCCTTGGTAATCACCGCAATAGCAATGCTACCAACGGTAACAGCCACACCCAAGGCGGTCTCCCCGACCTTGCGAAGAGTACGCCATTTTTTGTTTTGGCAGTTCTCGCAGGTGTCTTTGCTGGATTGCGGTATCTCCTTACCGCACTTCTTGCAAAACTTGCTCATTGTTGCTCTCCCTTTCTTACTGGTACGGCATCGAGCAGCGGTTGCGTCTCTTCGATGTCCAGCGGGAGAGCCGCAATCTTTTGCTGAATGTCCGCGAAATTATCAATCAGGCCCTTTTGGCTTGAACTGCCATACGAATCCAAGGTCAATAGCGTATCTCGGTCATCAAGCGAATTGGCGCTGATGAAATCGCTGAACTGCTTCATGCTAAGTCTGGCCGCGTTTTGCTCACCGAGCAGACAGTACACGGTAGTCTCAACTTGCACGGTTTTGGTAATCGCCAATAGGCTGTTGAAGATTTCGGCACTCTTCTCATCGCCGTGGTTCTGTGCCTCCCTATCAATCAGCTTGGAGAACCATCCTCTATCCTTCCGCTCCTCAAAAAAACGCTTCTCGCTGGCAAATGCCCTGAAGAGGATGCACTTGGCATCTGTCGCGCTACCCAGAATACTGAGCAGTTTCTCCTCCCGAACTCTGCCATCGCTTATCTGTGCGGCTTGTTGTAGCTGTTGCCACGCGCTTTCGGCCAGAGCGAGCCTATCGTCTTGAAGTTCGCTATGTAGGTTGGCGATGCCCCTTTGTACATCGTGGATTTCGCTTATCACCTGAGCTAACGCAATCTGTGTTTGCAGATCCGTAATCGAATGTCCCAAGTCAGGCGTTAATTCTATATCCCTTAGCCGCACCTGAGCGACAACGCCTTTCTCCCCATAGACGGATGGCAGTATTTCGCCGCTCTTGTCTGTAATGAATCTGTAGACACCCGAATCAATCAGCCTCTGTATGGCCGGGTTTGTCTCCGCGACCTTTATCGTCTCCGGCAACGCTGATTTTACAGCTTCAAAGAAGGCAGGGGCAACTCTGGATAGGTTTTCGGCTCTGCTGAAGATAATGCTCAGGTTGTTGCTCTGTATCGTACTGATAGGGAACACTTGGTCAAATCCGGCGGTCAGCGACGTGCTTTCCCATTGAAACTTTGCCAACGGCTTTTTACACGCGACCATCGGTAAGTTTTTGCTGCTACTCCTGTATCCGCAAAACGGGCAAACCGAAGCCTTGTCCGATACCTTGGTCCCGCACTCCGGGCAATATACCAATGACACCTAACTCTCCTCCCCGCTGATGAACTAGTCTACGACCACGGCTCGCCTGATTACCCGTACTCACCCTCCTAGTTTTTCCTATAATGGTCCAACCAAATGTCGAAACGTGTCGCAGCCTAGATGATGCACAAAACCCACCTTGTTCGGTGGGTTTATCGTCGCCCTTAATTCCATCTACTCCATTCTGGACATGCCTTTGCTTACCTTCGCAAACATCCTGATCATGTGCCCAACCTCGCCGCCATCCAGACCAAACTGGGTGGCGATTTCTATTGTCTCCGCCCATGCCTGGTCTGTCGCGGTCTTACTCGTCAGCAACGCCTTGTACTCCTGATATGGCGGCGCGTCTTTCAGCACGCCGACCAGGTGACCGATGATGCGATGTTTTCCGGTGACAGGCATGTCCGCATACTCAGGGTTTGCCGCGCGGAGAACAGCCAGTCCATTCTCACGGATGAAGTACTTGAGGGTGGCAGCCCAAGTGTCATCCTCGACGCCGGCTGCAACGACCATTCCGCTCTGGGCTTCCGTAGCTTGGCGGAGAACGGCGGTGTCCCCCTCGTGGATCCCGGCCCAGCTCATGCTATCGCCTGAGACGTGCAGTGCGAAGTCTGCGCGCCAGTCTGACGGGATCTCGACTTCGCCCTCGAAGTTCTCCTCGGCCAGGACAGGGATGCCGGCTTTGATGGTACCGATGAGGGGAACCACCCGCGGTTGCCCAAGAGCTTGAGAGCTTCGGGGTAGATTGAGTATCTGAGAAATAGGCCTAGGTTCGTCAGTAGAACCAACGAGATAGTCCATGGTCACCCCGAAGTACTCGGCAAGCTTCTGAAGTGTCTTGACATCAGGTTGTCGACGACCAGACTCATACGCCGTATACGCAGGTCTGGTGATTCCCAGATGACTCGATAGATCATCTTGAGTTTTCCCTGCCTGTTTTCTGAGGTAGGACAGTCTACTAGCCAGCATCTCGAGCCACCCCCTTCGCATGACTAACTAATTTTTACTGTAGCTGATTGTTACACAAAACTCTAGGTAACGTTTCGAAACCTTTGTTGCAAAGAGGGCTTGACAGGTAACGTAACGTTACCTAGAATAGGTCTTGAGAGTAGCGATTGGTTACATCATGGAGGTGAGACAATGCGGAGATGGCTCCTAAACACCCGTCTCTCCAATAAGCTGACGCACGGAGAGGTTGCTGCTAGGGCAAACATCGGTAGGGCTTACTACACAATGATCGAGAATGGCTCAAGGACACCGAGCGTAGCAGTTGCAAAACGGCTCGGAGACGTACTGGGCATCGGGTGGACTCTTTTTTTTGACAAACAAGGTAACGAAACGACACATGAAGAGTGTGGTAAGCGTCGACGTGCACTAGAAAGCGCCGGCTAGTTACCCCTAGTTCCCGAGGCAACATGTCCCGAGGAACAGGAGGGTAAGCATCTGCGGTTCCCGCGACATGGAGATCACCCGTGAAAAGAGTACAAGCCAAGCGCAGATTTCGGACAAACCGGAGCAGGTTCCGGGATGGATGGGAGGAGGTGAAAGAGATGGATGAAGGGGAACGGCGCAGCCGCGCAGAGAAGATTGTGAACCTCGTTGAGGGGATGACCTACAGGGAATGGAGCAACATTGCTCGGGCGATCGAGAACGAGTACCGGGTACTGGCCAACAAGGCACAACTTGTGGTCAGGCCGGCACTCGTCAAGAACGCCAAGGAAGATGCCTAGCCCATGACTTGCAGGTGGGACTTGTGGATTTCGTAACCGGTCCCGCCGCACAGAATCTTCAGGAACTCGTATTCGCCGATGTTGTTTTCCTTGAGCCAAGTGTGAGGCTCAGTGTTGAAGATGGTGTCTCCTTCAGTGAGTTGAGTCCATTCGCCTAACAGGCAGACAAAGATGCGTTTCACAGTATCACCTCCTCATGTTCTTGGTTCTACGGAGGTGTTGGAAAACCCTGTGAAAGCGATTCGCCAGTAACAATGGGAGAAAGTCGGACAACCGGCCGCACATAGGCATTAGGGGAGGAGGGATTGCGATGTTCGAAGGTCTTCCGTTTCGCGTGACCATCAAGTACCAGGGGGAGTACGTTCTCTTCGACTCGCTCCCAGCCGAACTTCAGGCCAGGGCCAAGGAGAACGCCGGAAGGATTATCGGCGATGCGATCAGACAGCAGCTCCAGTTAAGCCGAGTGCGCGAGGAACTGCACCAGAAGCGAGGGCAGGGCGCAGAGTGAGCCCTGCTGCGATGGACAAGCCTCCTAGGTGAAAGGAGGTGATTAAGGTGACAGAGACGGTTCGAGTCCCAATCACACGTATCCGCATCGACACAAAGACCGGGAAGGTGATTTCGAAGGAGGTCATCGGGCATAGAGAGATGCCACGAACAGAGTATCTAGATGCCCTAGTCCTCGGTCTTACCGGGATGAGTACGGAAGAAGTCTGCAGACGGATCGTGGAGTTGAAGCCTGACAAGCCGCAGGACAAGCCCTAAACATCGGCTCTACATGGAGGAAGACGGCCCAGTCGTGATCATCAACTAAGCCGCCGGGGATGGGGTAGGTGAGCTGTATAGCTAGATCATATGCCAGCGCGCTGTAGACAGCAATCGGACAAGCTCCACGAACCAGGCAGGCCCGGGTCAGAGACTCTACGGAGAGGGGGTGAGATGGATGAGAAAGTTCATCACGCAGCGTGGCCATATCGCCTATGCGATCTCGTTCGGCGAGATTCAATCGCTCGGTGGCATTGGAGTATGTGACACGTGCAACCAACTGCAGAGTGAAGGCTATCTGGTGCCGGTATTAGCCAGCTTCTTGTGCCCGGCTTGCTTTGGCGAGTTCGAGCAGCAGGCGCGAGTGTACCCGGAGGAAATCCCAGACGAGCTTAGGCGGGCAGCGTACTACGAGAGTTGCATTCCGGTGGAAGGGAGGTGAAGACATGGCAATTGGCGAGGTAATCAAGCAGGCGAGGATTCAGTTAGGCATCACTCAGGAGCAGGCGGGCGGCATTGCGTACATAAGCCCGAAGACGGTCAGCGCCATCGAGTGTGGCCGTCGCAGTATCGCTCCAGAAGTGCTGGGCGCATTAGTCAGGCAACTGGACAACCCGAGACTGAGCATGGAGGCCGCCGCCGAGGTGACCGGCGGAGCATACTGTACGCCCTGGTTGGACGGGGAAGGGGTCGACCTCCACCGGACAAGCGTCTGGGCAAAGGCCCTAGAGGAACTGCAGGAGGCAGCAGATGCGGTCGGGGCAACCAGATTGGCTAACAGACCGCAACGGGCTACAGAGGTGGAGAGAACTCAGGTTCGGGAGAGCCTGATGCAGGTCCTGGATGCGCGGGTGGCGATTGACCACTACGTTGCGGTCATCTGTCAGGAGTTTGGATTCAGTATCAGCGCCACCTATAGAGCACACCGCGAGAAGCTAGAGCAGCGCGGATATGTGCGGAGAAAAAAAGAGACCGCCCCTAGAGGAGCGGCGAGGTAAATCGTCATGGTTATTATACCACATTCGACGAGGTGCAAACAAATGCGCAAGTGGTTGATATGGGGGTTGGCAATGGTCGCGACCACAGGATGGCAGCTACGGGCGGGGTTCGAGCGATGCGGCGCCATTGATGGAGGCATCCTGCTTGGCCCAGTGGTGCTCCTGGTCGTTGCCCTGGTTAAGGGGGTGACTCGCGACTTGCGCGAGGTGTTCGGAGAGACGAGTTCGCAAAGGAGGATGACCGATGCCTAGACTTGACCGGTTTTCCCAAGGCGGAAGAGATGCACAGACTGAGCAGCCAGTGGCTTACTGCGCCGGCTGCGGTGGAGAGATCTACGCACAAGACGATGTGTACCTGCTAGGCAGCGAGGTACTGCATGCCGACAAAGACTGCCTGCTGATGTACACGAACCCAATTAGAAGCCAGGCGTGGGAGGTGGCGGTGTGAGCGCGGCCATACTCACCAGCACACTTCGCATGGAGCGAGAGGATTGGCTCGAAGCGAGGCGACTTGGCGTCGGCGGCAGTGACGCTGCCGCCATCGCTGGGCTGAGCAAATGGCGCAGTCCGATGGCGGTCTACCTCGACAAGATAGGTGCCCTGGAACCAGAGGAGGCAAGCGAGGCAGCCCATTGGGGCACAAAGCTGGAGGACCTGGTAGCCAAGGAGTTCGCGGAGAGGACCGGCTTCAAGGTGCAGCGCCGGAATGCGATTCTGCAGCATAAGGACTACCCGTTCATGCTGGCCAACATCGACCGGTTCGTGTTTACCGCGGAGGGCAGAGGCATTCTGGAGTGCAAGACAACCAGCGCCTACAACGCAGATGCCTGGGCTGATAACCGAGTTCCTGATGAGTACATGCTGCAGGTGCAGCACTATCTGGCCGTCACCGGCCTGCAGTTCGGCTACATCGCGGTCCTGATCGGCGGCCAGCGCTACCTACATAAGCGTGTCGAGCGCGATGAAGAGATCATCAGCTACCTGGTTCAGATAGAGTCAGACTTCTGGCGATTGGTGGAGGGGAAGACACCTCCCGAAATGGATGGCAGCGAATCGAGTGCCGAAGTGTTGGCGCTGCTCTATCCCGAGAGTGACCCTGGGAGCAGCCTCAATCTCCCTGACACGGCTGAGCAGCTGATTGCCGAGTATGAGGAGGCCCAGGCCGCTGAGAAGGCGGCAGAAGCGCGCAAGAACGAGGCTGCTAACAAGCTGAAGGCCCTGCTCGGAGAGTACGAGACCGGCACGGTTGGTGAGCGCCGCGTGAGCTGGAAATCCGTCACGAGCAGCCGATTGGACACAAAGGAGCTAAAGGCGGCTCACCCGAGCATCTATGCACAGTTCTCAAGAGAGAGCGCCAGTCGGCGCTTCACCATCAAATAGGAGGGATATCACGATGACGAGAGCATCGAACAATCAGCCCGACTTGAAGGACAGGCTCGCCCAGCGTGCCAGTAGTGTGGCTACGGCCGAGAAGCCAAAGAGCCCTGCGGATACCGTTGCAGCTTACCTCAAGAAGATGGGACCAGAGATCGCTAAGGCCCTACCCAAGCACATGGACGCTGATCGGCTTGCCCGTGTGGCACTGACCACGATTCGCACTAACCCGACGCTTCTACAGTGCAACGTCCCGAGCCTCCTGGCTGGGGTGATGCAGGCGGCACAGCTCGGGCTCGAGCCGGGGCTGCTCGGTCACTGCTACCTGATTCCCTTCCGGAACAACAAGGCCAACACCATGGACGTGCAGTTCATTATCGGCTACCGCGGCATGATTGACCTGGCCAGGCGTTCCGGCAACATCGAGACCATCTATGCGCACGAGGTGTGCGAGAAGGACGAGTTCGAGTTGGAGTATGGCCTGGACCAGCGCCTGAAGCATAAGCCCGCCACCGGTGAGCGTGGCGAGGTAATGGGTGTGTACGGCGTGGCCAAGTTCAAGGATGGCGGCTACTACTTCGAGTATCTGCCGAAGGCCGAGATTGAGAAGCGCCGTGGTCGCTCCAAAGCAGCCGGCAGTGGCCCTTGGGTCACCGACTGGCTGGAGATGGCCAAGAAGACTGTCATCCGCCACATGTTCAAATACCTGCCGATTAGCGTTGAAGTGATGACCGGAGTGACCCAGGACGAGACGGCCAAACGAGAGATCTCCGAGGACATGAACGAGGTGCCGGATACCATCGACATCACGCCGATCTACGGCGAGCAGGAGTCCGAAACGGCTTCGCCAGTTGCCCAGGGGAAAAGCCCGGCACCCGCCGAGGAGATGTTCGTCCCTTTCGACCCACAAGGGCGTTAGCGTCCTCCCAGATTACGAGCGATTGAGAACAGTACAGGGCTGCCCGCCGAGGGCGGCCCATTAACCTAACCTAGACCATAGACCTTGGGGGAGGCGGATGCACACATGGCTAGACCGGCTAAAGCAACAGTGGACTACTTCCCGCATTACGTGGCTGCAGGGAGGACTCTTTACATACTAGAGAACACCTTCGGTAATGACGGCTACGCGTTCTGGTTCAAGCTGCTGGAGGTCCTGGGAGATACAGAGGGCCACGCATATGACTGCAATGCCACCGGCGCCTTTGAGTACCTGTGTGCCAAGGCCAGGGTTGGCGAGGAAACGGCCAATCAGATCCTTGACCTGCTGGCTAAGCTGAAGGCCATCGATGCTGAGCTCTGGGATTACCGCATCATCTGGGTGCAGCGCCTGGTGGACAACATTGCGGACGCTTACCGCAAGCGGAAGTGCGCTGTTCCGTGCCGCCCCGCGATTCCGCGGGAGAAACTCGACTTTGAAGAGGTTTCTGACGCCGGAAACCCGACCAATCTGCAATCTGCTGGCATTTCCGGCGTCGGAAATCCGCAAACCAAACTAAACCAAACTAAACCAAAGGAGACTATACCCCCCTTACCCCCCACAGAGGGCGACAGTTCTTCGGAGCAGCCGGCCCCGCCAGAGGAGGGGTGTGTGGGTGGGAAGCCCTCGCCATTGTCTGCTGTTCTCCTAGAGTTCACGCGTTACGGTCCTGTGGCACAGGAGAGTCTGCGGGACTATTGGGCAATGATCGCCGAGTCGAAGCCCAGGGGGCTTTCCCCGAAGGCCGTGGGACGAATGATGCAGCGCTGGGAACAGCATTCGGCGGACGTGGTGATCGAGGCGGTGGAACTCCACTTGCGCAAGTACCAGGACAAGAACGAGGAATACACGGACGGGATAGTCGCCCGCCTGGCCAGGGAACGGGCCTCGGGTGTTATTCAGCCTATCTCCGACCGCAGGCAGCGACGGAGAAGCCGGCCGAGCCACGGCGACGCGCCATCTGGCCCCAGTCCTTGGGACGACATTAGGCTCTACAAGACGCACCTTCCTGGCGGGAAGGACTACGCTGGCAACCAAGGGGAAGGGGGGACGGCCAATGCCGGCACAGCATAAGCGCCGCGGGAAAGTGGCGAGGGAGCGAAGGCGGCAAGCCGCGAGCATCAGGAACAGGATAGTGTTGGTGCACTTCCCCGCCGAGCATGAGCGGCGTGACCCATATCGCCCTGGCTTCCTGGTGCTCGAGGCAGAGCTGGAGGTGGCGCAAAGTGTCTGAAAAGGTTCGGGCTGCAGATATCATCGTTGCGCTCGCAAAGAAGCACGAGAAGCGGGATCTGTTCTTCACGGAGGTTTGCGCAGGCGGCGCAAGTAACGGCCGCCGGTTGGATGCTGTTGCCGTCATGCCAAGCTGGAAAGATCGGCGGGTCTGTGGCTATGAGGTCAAAGTCAGCCGGTCGGACTTTCTGAGGGACGACAAGTGGCCGGCATATCTGTCAGTCTGTCACCAGTTCTCCTTCGCCTGCCCTGCCGGGTTGATAGCAAAGGAGGAGCTCAACGACAACATTGGGCTGCTCTATTACTACCCCGAGTCAGGTGCACTAAAGACGATTCGGAAACCGGTCTACAGGGAGGATTGTGACCCGATTGACGTCGTCTGGAGCATCCTGATCAACCGGGTGGAGGACTCCGGGAGTCAGATCAGTGCCCGACTTAGGACTGTGGAGAGGCTGAGGGGCTACGTGAAGGATGGCAGTGACCTGAGAAACTTGGGGCACATGCTGGGCACCGTGATGGCCAGGCGGGTTTCTGGACTGGAGAACGAGCTAAGCGACGCAAAGTGGGAGATCACAAACCTCCAGAGAGAGAACAACAGGCTCAGTGACCTGGTGCGAAGGCTGACGCGCGATACGGCGCAGACCCTGACCAGTACCCAGGCAGCGAGAGAGCTAGAGCGCATTGTCGGGCTCTCTGAGCGTGTATCGGCGATGGCGAAAGACCTCGCTGGTCGGGTTGGCCATACGGAGGTGGCGGGGCAATGAGTGACCGCCAAAACAACACAACCAGAACCGGCCTCGGTCATCTCATCGCCTTCACTGTGCCTGGCCGCCCCGTTCCCGCCGTCCGCATGACCCAGCGGGGCAAGTGGGTCAAGGAGAACGCCAAGCGCTACCTGGCATACAAGGACAGTGTCGGTTGGTCTGCAAAGGCGGTTCACTGGGGCCTGATTAGGGGCCTCGTGAGAGTTGAGATACACCTGTACCTGACGAACGACAAGCCCATCGGCGACGTGGACAACTACGCCAAGGCAATTCTTGATGGCCTTAACGGCGTTGTGTGGGTGGACGACACCCAGGTGGCTCAGCTACACGTATACCGGCACATGGCGGCGCCTCAGAGGGCTGAGGTGCAGGTCCGGGAACTGAATGCAGAGGAGGTGGCCGCTGTGGGGTAGTGCTAACCAAAGAGCAGTTCCGAGAGCTCGTCCTGGAAGACCAGGAACGACGCCGTGAGCGCGAAAAGTGCCGCCAGAGCCAGTGGACGTCATACCAGGTCGAGAAGGGCGGACGCATCCGAAGTGGCGCGTTCACTGCGGCCAGAGGGCCTGAGGCTTTGAGAGGAGGCGGTCGGTGATGTTGGATAACCGGGTCTGTCCGTTGTGCGGTGGGCACCTGGACTGGATGAAGGTCGGAGCGAGAGAACTGTATCGGTGCGGGTCCTGCGTGCGGCAGATGACCGCGCAGGAGGTGGAGGACTACCGGCGGGAGGGGGAGGCGACTGTATGAGAATGACTGATGTTTTGATCAGGTTTGGGTGCGCTCTGCGCCAATCATTCGCGCCATCGGTCGTGGAAGAGCTATTGAACCGGGCGCAGCAGGCCGAACGTGACCGTGACAGAGCGTTGGAGCAGATAGAGGAAATCGAGCACCAACGGGATAGCCTGGAGGCCAAGCTTGATGAGTTGACATCCGCGAGGGGTACTCGGAGCAGAGCTCTGCAGCTAGTCAATCAGGAGCGAACCCGGCAGGACAGCAAGTGGGGCGAACAGAATCATCCGCCAGTCTTCTGGACAGGCATCTTGGGTGAGGAGTTTGGCGAGCTGTGTCAGGCGGTCAACGAGACCGTGTTTGACAACGGGCCGGAGGAACGCAAGAAGGGCGGCGTGGACAACATGATGCGCGAGGCCTGCCAGGTGGCTGCCGTGGCGGTGTCGTTCATGGAGTGTCTGATGAGAGCTTCGCAGCGTGAACAAGACGAAGGTTGTCGCGGCTGTGATTGGGCTTGGTTGAACAAAGATAGAATGCATGTCATTGGGTGCAGTAAAGGGCGGAGCGCCGAAGAACGGCTCACCTGTGAGCGAAGAGAAATAATTCACTGCGCCGATGCGAAAGCAGTACCTGGTAGCCTAGGCTAAATAGGGAGGCGGGAAAGGTGACCTGTTTGCTCGGAACTTGCCCTGTGTGCGGCGAGCTGGTTTGGGAAGGCGATTGGATATGGGTGGACAAGCACCTCCACCCTGGGTGCTGGGAAGCGTACCTGTTGGCTGAGCTCAGTGGGTTGCTGATGGACAAACACCCTGGGAGCGAACGCCTTCGCCCACTTGTGGCAGAGCTAACAAGGAGAACGCGCGATCGGGCAGTCGAAGACGGGGAAGCGTGGACTGAAGCCGAGCGACTAGTCAGGCGCTCCTTCGATAAAGCTGCATCGCTGGAGGAGTTCATTGAGCGGATAAAGCCAGGGCTAATAGGGATTCTGAGGCGATAGAAGGGGAGGCGGGGCTGTGGCAGTCTTGAACAGTAGAACCTATAAGCAAATAGAGTGGCGCCTGTACCATTACCACGAGCTGCGGCGCCAGGTGGAGGACTCGCCGAATCAGAGGCTTGACGTGCTGCATCGGAGTCGGACGCCGGCGACTCCTGGGGGTGGAGGGGTAGCTCACAGATCGGATCCGACGGCCAGCAAGGTGCTGCAGATAGTGCAAATCGAAGACCAGCAGGCCGAGGCCAAGCGATGGGTGGAAGTCATTGAGCAGGTGATTCGGCGATATGGCCGAAACCCTCAGGACCGGCTGAAGGGGCAGCTGCTTGAGTTAAGGTACTTCGCGCAGATGGACGAGGGCTACATCAGCCAGAGGCTCTGCATTGACCGGTCAACCTTTTACTTCTGGAAGGCTGAGATTGTTACATATGCGGCCCTGATTGCGGCGCAACACGGGTTGCTTAAGGTTAGCTGATTTCTGACTGCTGGTTATGACTGGGGGTATTGTCACTCTGTTTGCGTGAGGTGTAAACTGGAGAAAAGAGGATCGGAGTGGATAGCCGTCATGACCAGGGTTCGGATGATACCTCCCGGCGAAACACCCCAGAGCAACAGAAGGATGTTATTGGCGATGGTAGTTGGGTTCCTGGCTGTACAAGTTGCGAATGTGCTGTTGGTGCGAAGCGCTGTGCCATTCGCTTTCAGAATGATGATCTGCGCAGCAGTGTTCTGTGTCGTGACCAATGCGATCTTTCCATTCTGGCGAGTCCGATTCACCCGTCGAGGGATGTGACATCACCTCTTGGTGGCCGGCGGTAGACTAAGGAGGTGCGTCTAGTGAACTGGACTGGACTCTTCGGCTATGCCCTAGGGGTGACAGTGTTCCTTTTCCTCTTCCGATTTCCATTGATCTGGTTTCTTGGTATTCGAGGTTTAGAGCAGGAACTGAAAGAGGCAAACGAGAGCTTGCGAGAAATTCGGCAGGAGCTCGAAGGACTGCGCCCCCGGCAATGATTGGGGTATGAACACCGTGAACAAGTTGACATAAGACAGAAATGTCTAGGACAGACTTACCGTTTTCTCGTGGTAAGATGATAGGGGGAGCGAGTGGCTACGACCACCGCCTCGATGGGGAATAACCGCCCGAGCAAAGTGCCGGGCGGTTTTGTATCCCCGCGATCCCCGAAGGTTGACCGCGCAATCAAGGAAGAGTTCCAGGTCAAATGGAATAGGGCTTAGCGACGACGGTCCGGTAGGAACCACTTGAGTAGAGAGCTTCCAACGCTTTCTTGCAGCATATCATTGACAGAGTTATCTACCCTGAGAACGATATTATTGATGAAGCCGAGATAAGCAATAACGTATGGCTTGGTTATAGTTCCCTCAGGAATATCAGTTCGATGTGCAATCGCGCAACGGTCGGTCACGTAATCGTCCAGCCTGCTCCTTGCTTTGTCTCGACTCATGTTTTTCCAGTGCCATGTACTCGTAATATCGTCAATGGCTAGCAGCTCCCGAAAAAGCGCCTGGACATTATCGGTTCTTGGTGTATTGAAGCCAGAAATCCTCTTCCCGATGACTTCATGACGGTAATCGCTCAAGACTTGCTTCCACCCGTCGCCGGCTAGTTGCCACAGCCTTCTATGATCTTCATCCTTCTTGAGAACCGCACTGGCAGCAGCCCTAATCTTCACTGGGATTTGCTTGTGGCTGGTGCTCTTCTTCAGAAGGAACTCATATGCCTCGGTGCAGATGTCCTCAACGTAGGCCTCCCAGCAAGCTGTAATCAGAACCACAGCACTTCTATTAAGCACACTTAGGTCAAAACGTCGACCTCGCTTCGTTCCGCCTTGTTCTGAATGAATTCGCATCAGGGCGTCAATATCGGAGCTATTTGCTTTGAAGCTCTCATAGGCCAATGACATACACAGCGACTCCTCTCGCTCCTAACTTGGCTCAACCGTATTATATTCTCTATCCTATCCCTATATTTTAGCAAGCGATATAGTTGGAGATCTCGCAGCAGAGGCAATGCTTGCTGCCACAGCATAGTAGTCTCTTTGCCGCACCATTCGCGTTGGGGGGTGGCCAGAATGGCCAAACTGACGGCCAGGCAAGAACGCTTCGTGGAGGAATACCTGATAGACCTTAACGCAACTCAAGCCGCAATCAGGGCTGGCTACAGCGTGAAGACAGCAAATGAGCAGGGGTCTCGACTGTTGTCAAATGTTAGTGTTCGCGCGCGCATAGACGAGGCCTTGGCCGAGCGCTCCCGGCGTACTGGCATCAACCAGGACCGGGTATTGCGCGAGCTCGCCCGGCTTGCCTTCGTTAACGCTCCGGACCTGATCAACGTCACCGACGCGACGCTCCTAGAGGATGCCTCGCCCGACGACACCGCAGCCATCGCCTCGGTCAAGGTCAAACGCCGTGCAACCGATGACGGCGATGAGGTCGAGCGAGAGATCCGCCTAGCTGACAAACTCAAGGCCTTGGAGCTCCTCGGCAAGCATCTCGGAATGTTCACCGATCGGCTGGCCGTGGACATCACCGGCGTCAAGATCGTAGATGACATCGGTGGCGAGAAAGCGTGAAGCAGGTTAGCCTGAGCAACCTCATCGCTCCCAGCTTCCACGACCTACATCAGGACATCAAGCAGGGCCTGCATACCCACCATTGGCTGAAGGGCGGACGCGGCAGCACCAAGAGTTCATTTGTCAGTCTGGAGATCATCTTGGGTATGATGAAGCACCCCGAGGCTAACGCGGTCGCGCTGCGCAAGGTCGGCGTCAACCTCAAGGACAGCGTCTATGAGCAGTTGCAGTGGGCGATTCAGGCTCTAGGGGTGGACCAGTACTGGGACTCGAAGTTAAGCCCTCTTGAACTCATCTACAGGCCGACTGGGCAGCGCATCATCTTTCGCGGCGCCGACCGCCCGAAGAAGATCAAATCGACCAAGTTCCGTAGAGGATATGCCAGATACATCTGGTATGAGGAAGTGGACGAGTTCGGCGGACCAGAAGAGATCCGTATGATCAACCAGTCGCTGATGCGCGGTGGTGAGCAGTTCACAGTTTTCTACTCGTACAACCCGCCGCAGAGCCAGCGCAACTGGGTGAACACCGAAGTCCTCGATGAGAGGCCGGACCGCGTGGTCCACCATAGCACTTACCTGACTGTTCCCCGGTATTGGCTGGGCGAACAGTTTTTTGTTGAGGCGGAGCACCTGAAGGCGACCAAGCCCGAGAAGTACGAGCATGAGTACATGGGCAAGGTCACCGGTACCGGAGGCGAGGTGTTCACCAACCTGACCATCCGCAAGATTACCGATGAGGAGATTGCCGGTTTTGACCGCATTCACCGCGGATTGGACTTCGGCTACGCAGAAGACCCACTCCACTACACAGTCAATCACTACGACCGAAAGCGCCGACGGCTCTACATCTTCTTCGAGATCCACGCAACGAGGCTGAAGAACAGCCTGGCAGTGGCGCAAATCAAGAGGGAGAACGCAGGCAATCGAACAGTGGTAGCAGACAGCGCCGAGCCGCGGACCATCAATGAGTTCCGCGAGCTCGGCCTTAACATTCTGCCGGCGAAGAAGGGCCCGGACAGCGTGGAGCACGGCATCAAGTTCCTGCAGGACATGGAGGAGATCGTAATCGATCTGGAGCGCTGCCCGAACACGGCCCGGGAGTTCATCGGTTACGAACTTGAGAAGGACAGAGAGGGCAACTTCCGGTCGGACTATCCGGATAGAGACAACCACAGCATCGACGCGACCAGGTACAGCCTGGAGCACGAGATGCGAAATGCCCGGGCGAAGGTCGGTACCAAGAAATCGGCGTTGGGGGTGAGGTAATGGCCATCATCAGAGACAGAGAACTCATACCGGATCTCGAGAGTATTCCGGCGCAAATGATCGTGAGCTGCATCAAAGAGCACCAAGTGGGCGTTGCACGGCTGGACAAGCTGGAACAGTACTACCTGGGCAATCACCCAATACTGCAGCGAAACCTCGGAGTTACGACAGGGCTGCCCAATAATCGTCTGGTGGCCAACCACGCCAAGTACATCACGGATATCGTGGTCGGCTATGTCACCGGCAACCCGGTGCGGTACAACGGCGAGGGGCTGGACGAGCTACTTCGCATCTATGAGCAGGTGGACATCGTCTCCCATGATGCCGAGTTGGCCAAAGACTTGTCCATCTTCGGCGTCGGCCGGGAACTCTACTTCATGTCTAGCGACGAAACGCCTATCCCCAAGACCACGGTCATTGACCCTCGACAGATCTTCCTGGTGGTGGATGACTCAGTTGAGTACCGGCCATTGTTCGGTGTGCACTACTACCCAAAGCGCGACATCAACAACCAGCTCGCCGGGTGGAACGTGCTGGTCTACACGGCCGCAGCCGTCACCAGGTACTTCACCAAGGCGCTGGACGCGCCGGACTATCAGCAGATTGACCAGCAGCCGCATTACTTCGGCGCCGTGCCTGTCGTTGAGTTCTGGAACAACGAGGAGTGCCAAGGCGACTTCGAGCAGCAGATCAGTCTGATCGATGCATACAACGTCCTGCAATCCGATCGGGTGAACGACAAGGAGCAGCTGGTGGACGCAATCCTTATGCTGAAGGGCCTGTCGTTGGGCGATGACGAGGAAGAGGCCTCCCGGGCAATCACACAGCTCAAGAAGTACAAGGTGCTGGAGATGCCGATGGCCGAGTCTGATGCGGCCTGGCTGACCAAGCAGTTGAACGAGACCGAGGTGGAGGTGCTCAGGCAATCCATCCGCCAGGACATTCACGAGTTCAGCATGGTCCCGAACCTAACCGATGAGAACTTCGCTTCGAACGCCTCCGGGGTGGCCATGAAGTACAAGCTGCTCGGTCTAGAGCAGTTGGCCAAGAACAAGGAGCGTTACTTCGTTCAGGGCCTTCGCGAGCGTCTCAAGCTCTTCGCCAACATTCTGCGCGTTAAGGGCAAAGCCATCGACGTAAGTGGCGTCGAGATAGTGATGAACCGCAACCTGCCGGCCAACGATCTGGAGATTGCTCAGACCATCTCGACTCTGGCCAACATGGTGTCCAACGAGACGCTGATCTCCCAACTGTCCTTCGTGCATGACGCGGCTGAAGAGACCAAGAAGGTTGTTGCCCAGAAGGACGAAGAAGCCAGGCGACAGCAGGAGATGTTTAGCCAACAGTTCCCGAAGGACGACCAGGTAGACGAGGATGAGGAGTAGTGCCTACTGGGAGCGCCGCGCCAGGCAGAGGATGGCGCAGTACCACCGGTCCGCCGACAGCACCATCAACACAGTCACCCGGGCATACGACAAGGCCGTCGCGGACCTGACAGTCGAGATCGAGGCCATCTACAACACCTTCGGCGAGAACGGCCAACTCACCCCGGCGGAAGCACGGGCAGCATTGAATGAGGTTATCTCTAGGGGAGAATGGCAGGCACTCAAGGGTAGTTTGAACCAGATCAAGGACAGGGACATCCGCAAGCAGGTACTTGCTAAGCTGAACGCGCCTGCCTACCGGGCGCGCATCACCCGCCTCGAGGCGCTCAGGGCCCAGGCATATGTCCAGTCCAAGGTCATCGCCGATGTCGAGCTGGCTGCGGGTAAGGCTGGCTACATGGACGTCATCAACGAGGCCTACTACCGGACCATGTTTGATCTGCAGAAGGGGCTTGGGGTGGGCTTTGAGTTCGCGGCCATACCGAATCGCGTCGTGAAGACAATCCTGAAGCGTCCCTGGAGTGGACGGCACTTTAGCAGCCGCATCTGGGGCAATACTGATTACCTGGCGGACAAGCTGACGGAGATCATTACGGCTGGTTTCATGTCGGGCGCCGGGGTAGCAAGCATGCGCCGGCAGCTGCAGGAAATCACAGGGGCTGGCAAATACGCTGCGGCCAGGCTGATCAGGACTGAGACCACTTATATGGCCAACGCTGCCGAGATGGAGAGTTACGCTGAGGCAGGCATTGACCAGTACATCTATGTGGCCACGTTGGACAGCAGGACTTCTCCTATCTGCCAGAAGCTTGACCGCAAGGTGTTCCCCATCAAGGACGCCGTTCCTGGCAAGAACCTGCCGCCGATGCACCCGAACTGCCGGAGCACGACCAGGGCGTATCTGGGGGCAGATACTCTGAAGGGCGTCGAACGCCGGGCAAGAGACCCCGAGACTGGGGAGACGTACCTAGTGCCAGGGGACATGGACTACGCCGAGTGGCGGAAGCAGTACGTGAGAGACGCTGCCAGCAATGCAAGCGCGCCCGGGGCCATTGCCAATGTGGGTAATAATGGGTACAATCAGGATGCGGACTATGTCGTCTCTGCCAGGGATATTTACGCAAAGTGGGACAAGACCGACAGGAAGGTGTTCGCGGATGAGCTGCTGAAGGCCAACGGGCTGAACCTGCAGGCTCAGATCCACCCTCTTGGGAAGCCATTCGGGCAGTGCGCTCTCAACCTTGGGGATCCGCAGATGAGGGTACTAAGCTATGAGCTTAACCTAGACGACAAGCGACCACATCGCTATCAGGTCAAGACGGCGTTTCATGAGCTGTTTCACGCAAAAGCGAATGGTCTGACCCACGATGCACGCATTCTTGGCTTCGGCGACTGGGGATTCTGCGATGATACCTTCGCCGAGGTGAGTGCGCATTACTTTGCCAGAGAGATTGGTATCTCAGAGAACATCACCCCAAGCTACGCGAACCACCTCGCCCGGGCATTGCCTAGGCTGAAGGTATTGCCCGAGTTCGCTAACTGCCGTTCCATAGCCGATTTTGGCGCTGTGGCGGCAAAGTTCAGGTTTGGACAGACTCCGACCGCCGTATGGAGTGACCTGCACAGACATATCCAGACGGACCCGGTCAATCTGCTCAAGTACTCGCGAAACTACGTTGACTATATAGAGCAGAATGTAGAGTTGCTTGTGGATCAGCTCTTGGAGAACGTCCCCATGTATCGGTCCCATCGCTCCAGTATGATAGCTGATGCTCACTCTCTGCTAGACGTGATCAAGACCGGGAACGGTCAGCTAACAAGTAACCAAGGCTTCGTGCTTGATAATGTTCTGATTCTGGCCATGAATCACAAGGGAGTGGTTGTTCCATGATCTATATTCCGGATGAGTGGATGGTCGATGAACTGAAGAAGGAGCAGGTCCATGACATACTCGGGCGACATTTCTTTACGGACCTCAAGATTGAGGGAGAACCTGACCACAATGCTCTGGCCATTGCTGAGTTGCTGCAAATTGGAGAACACATCATCGCAGGCATGTTGGAGCGAAACGAGATACGCTTTGGTCTAGCCTAGAACCAAATAGTGAACTGCCACCTTTCGCGCGGAAGGTGGTTTTTTCATGCCCAAGAGTGCTGACGGCATAAAAAGCTGCACGACTAAGCCGACGGGCGTAAAACGGGAGGAATCTCTGTGGATAAGGAAGAGCTGTTCTATTTCGACCTTCAGTGCTTCGCTGATGACGGGGGAAACGGTGATGGTAGCAAGGGGGACGGTGGTGGCGCCGACGGCGGGAATGGAGCCGATTCAGGTTCCGATGACGGCAACTCGGGAGGGGACAACAAGACCTTCTCCCAGGACGACGTGAACCGGATTCTTGGTGAGCGTCTCTCCCAGGCTCAGGCAAAGTGGGAGAAGGACCTGCAGGCCAAACTGGAGGCCGCCAAGACCGAGGCTGAGAAGCTGGCCAAGATGAACGCCGACCAGAAGGCGGAGTACGAGAAGCAGAAGCGTGAGGATGCTCTGAAGAAGCGCGAGGAAACGCTGCAGCAGCGCGAACGCGATATCAGCCTGCGCGAACTGCGGGCGACTGCGCTTGGCACACTGGCGGAGAAGGGCATGCCGGAGCAGTTGGCAGATCTGCTTAACTACACAGACGCCGAAAGCACCAGCAAGAGCATTGAGACGGTCGAGAAGATCTTCCGCACTGCCGTTGAGGCCGGGGTAAATGAACGGCTGAAGGGCAACACCCCTAAGGGTGGGGGTAAGTCGTACGTCACAGGCGACGAGATATCCAAGATCTTCGCGCAGAGGTAAGCGCAAAACAAGGAGGAAGATGAATGCCTATCAACACTTTGGAGTACGCAAAGCTGTTCCAGACCGAGCTGGACAAGCAGGTCCTCCAGCAGGCGACTACCGGCTGGATGGAGGCCAACGCCGGCCAGGTTCGCTACAACGGCGGCGACGAAATCAAGATTCCAGACATCGTGGTACAGGGTCTGGCGGATTATGACCGTGACAACGGCTTCAACCGCGGCGCCGTCACCTTCAAGTACCAGACCCACAAGCTGACCCAAGACCGTGGCCGCACCTTCCACATCGATGCCATGGACGTCGACGAGACCAATTTCGGCGTGGCAGCTGCGAACGTGCTGGCCGAGTTCCAGCGTACGCAGGTCATCCCGGAGATCGACAGCTACCGGTACAGCCGGATTGCTGCGCTGGCCGTCGCCGGATCCCAGAGTGAGGAGTACACGCCGGCGGAAGCAACTGTGCTGCAGAAGTTGCTTTCTCACCTCTACAAGCTGGCAGATGCCGGTCTAGACTTGTCCCAGCTCGTGATTCCGATCAGCTTCAAGGCGTATGAGGTGCTCACTAACAACGAGCGCATCCTGAAGAAGCTGGATGTAGCCCAGTTCGCGCAGGGCGGGGTAAACCTGACCATCAAGTCGTTGGAAGGCGTGCCGCTCATCCCTGTGTCCTCCAACCGCATGAAGAGCGCCTACGTGTTCTACGATGGCGCTACCGCCGGGCAGACCGCGGGCGGGTTCGTGCCGGCGCCGACTGCAGTCGACATCAACTGGCTGGTGCTGAACCGGGCAGCCGTAATCGGCATCTCGAAGACCGACGTCGTTCGCATCTTCGACCCGATGGCCAACCAGGACGCGAACGCCTGGAAGATTGACTACCGGAAGTACCACGACCTGATTATCCCGCAGAACAAGATCGCCACGATCTTCGCCTGCGTCACGCCGGCTGCGTAGGAGGCGATGACCGATGATTACCTTGAAGCGACTGAACGTCGTCAAGATTGTCGACAGTGAAGAGAAGGCTCAGGCCCTGATTGTGAAGGGCTTTGAGCGTGTAGTCACTCCGGCTCCCAAACCGAAGAAGTCGGCTGGTGCCGGAGACAAGAAGGCTGCTGACGAGAAGACCACAGAAGACCAGGAGGGCGGCAAATAGCCGCCCTCCGCCCTTGGGGGTGGGATGATGACCCAGCTGGAGAAGCTGCGGTTCCAGATCGGTATCGACGGAACCGCGCAGGACACTCTGCTGCAGTTGTTGCTTGACGATGCCGCGAGCGACCTGCTCACCTGGTGCAATCGCATATCACTGCCGGCGGCGCTGGAGCCGACACAGAGGCAGATCGCCATCATCCGGTACAACACGATGGGCGTAGAAGGACAGACTTCGCACTCTGAGGGCGGCGTCAGCCGTTCCTTCGAGGAGTTGCCGATGTCCATCCGGAACATCGTCGGTCAGTTCCGGCTAATGAAGGTGGCCACCTATGCCCCGGCTTAGGCTGAGGGATCTGCGGCCCGTCGCTGTTCGACGCCGAGTTGCCGTCCAGGAGCCAGACGGCACCAAGCATGAGGATTGGGCGCCGACCGGACACGTGGTCATGGCCAATGTCCAGCCGGCCGGCGGCCGTATGCTGGCGGAGATGTATGGTCAGCGCCTGGCGTACATGCAGACGCTCTTCGTGCCGTATGGCACAGACATTCGGGAGACCGATGGATTGCTGCTCTATGCCTCGGAAAAGCCTGACTATCAGGTAGTGGCCGTTCGCCCCTGGACAGATCATGTGATCGTTGACGCAGAGAAGGTGAGATAGTGGCTGGGCTCAAGGGATTGGACAGCCTGGTGCGCAAGCTAGACGCTCTCGGCGGCAATAGCCAGAAGGCAGTAGCAGATGGGATGCTCCGGGCTGTGAACAAGGTGCAGGGTGACGCTAAAGAGTCCTGCCCGGTGAATGATGGACAGCTGCGCAACAGCATATTGGGCGAGGTGGAAGAGCGACACGGCGCTATCGTCGGCGTCGTGTCCACCAACGCGAGGCACGCACCCTATGTCGAGTTTGGCACCGGTCCGAGAGGCGAGGCATCGCCAAAGGACCTGCCTCAAGATTTGGCTGGCAAGATTCAGTACAAGCAGGACGGCTGGTGGATTCACGAGAGCCAGATCGATGCGGAGACCGCCGAGAAGTATCACTTCTTTCGTTGGGAGGCACCGGATGGTCAGGTGTTCTATCGGTCAGAAGGCCAGCCGGCACACCCATTTCTTTATCCGGCGCTCAAGAAGAACGAGGGCTTTGTCCGAACTGCTGTTGCTGAGAGCCTGAAGAACGAGATCGCAAAGCTCACGGGAGGTAGCGCTTAATGTATGATGCCAAGCCCGTCGTGATGCAGATCCTAAGCGCCATCCCTGGGGTCACAGTCTCCGACGCCTACCCAAGCGATTGGAGCAGGCTGCCGCATATCTCGTTCTACGAGGGCGCCAACAGTGACCACCTGAAGACCGGCAGCCGAGCACTCTCGGATATCTCCATCCAGATAGACATCTGGTGCAGGGGGTCCACTGGCGGATTGGCTGCTCAGGTGGATGAACAGATGAACAGCATTGGATTCCGCCGGCAGTTCACAGCTGATGTGCCGGATCCGTCCGGTATCAAGCACAAGACCATGCGTTACCGGGGTATCGTTGATGCCCGCACTAGTTTAGTTCACCAGTAAGGAGGTTGAGTCATGTCGGGACTATTGAGCAAGGATACGACACTCAAGTACAAGACTGGGGCCATCACTGAGTTCACTGAGATCCCTGACCTGATGGAGGTTCCGGAGCTCGGCGGCGATCCTGAGAAGGTGGAGGTCACCACGCTCAAGGACAGCGTCAAGAAGTACATCGCCGGTGTCCGCGATTTGGGCGACCTGGCGTTCAAGTTTCTCTACGACAACTCCGGGGCGGCCAGCAACTACCGGATCCTGAAGGGCCTGCAGACCGCGAATACGCTGACTACGTTCCAGGTGGAGTATCCGGATGGTACGGCGCATCAGTTTGATGCGTATGTGAGCGTCAAGATGGACTCTGGTGCAGTCAACTCGGCGCTCACCTTTGTGGCGACGATGCTTCTGCAGAGCGACATCACCGTGACAGATCCGGTATAGACCGACAGATAGTGTGCGACCCCTTCCGATCGGGAGGGGTCGCTTATTGAGAAGGAGGAAAATCGCATGCTTTACACCACATTCCGCGTGGCCGAAAGCGAGTACAAGCTTCGCCTGCCCGTAAAGGTGATTGCTGATATCGAGCGCAAGCTGGGCGGTCGGTCTATCATCGGCCTCTTCGGCAACGGCGACATTAAGGACCTACCTAACGTCACGGCCATCGTCACAGTGCTTCACGGTGCCTTGCAGACGTACCACCATGGCATCACCTTGGACAAGACCTACGAGATTCTCGAAGAGTACCTGGCCAGTGGCGGGTCCTACGCCGGCATCATCAGCGAGTTCGTGGAACTGCTGAAGGTGAGTGGTTTTTTCAGGGAAGCTCCGGACTCGAGTCAGGAACTGACGGAGTAGACGAGCCGGAAGAAGGGGACATCACAACCCTATCCGCCCTGATCGACCAGATCTATCCCCGGGCGGTAGAGCACGGTGTAGACTCTCTGCGGTACTGGGATATGACCTACCGCGAGATTCTGGTGGCGATCCGGGGCAGTGAGGCGTGCCGGTTGGCCAACCTCCAGGAGCAGGCCTTCATCGCTTACCGACAGAGCGATGTGATCGCCACTCTGGTCGGGATCGTCCTGGGCAGTAAGCAGAAGGCGCCGCGAATCGACGAGGCGTTCCCAGGGGTGTTCCCCAAGCATGAGCAACCGAAACAGCAGAGCTGGCAGCTGATGAAGGCCAGGGTTGAGGAGTACGCCGCGGAGCGTCGAAGGCGAGGTGAGAAAGCAGGTGGCTGCGACAACGCTGGAGGAACTCCAGGTTCTGATAACAGCAGAGACCAAGGGGCTCCGCAAGGAGCTTGATGGCGTCAAGACGCAGCTCGATGGGACGAGCAAGGCTGTGGCCAAGTCCACCGCCGGCATCGGCGCGACCCTGAAGAAGCTCGGAGTGGCCCTAGCCGGCGCCTTTGCCGTTCGGCAGATCGTGAGATTCGGCGCAGCTGCTCTTCGGTCGGCCAGCGAGGTTGAGGGCGCCATGCTCGGCCTGCAGAGCATCCTGGAGGGACAGGGGCGGAGTTTCGGAAGAGCTAATGGGTTCATCCAGGAGTACATTAGCGATGGCCTTGTCCCTTTGACGGATGCGGTCACGGCTTACAAGAACCTGGCCGCCCGCGGGTACAACGATGAGCAAATTCAGAGCGTCATGGGACGCCTGAAAGATGCGGCCGCGTTCGGTCGCCAGTCTTCGCTCTCCTTGGGTGAGGCAGTGAAGTCCGCCAGCGAGGGTTTGAAAAACGAGAACTCCGTCCTGGTCGACAATGCTGGGGTAACCAAGAACGTGGCCAAGATGTGGGACGAGTACGCCCGAAGCATCGGCAAAAGCGCCAATCAGCTCACACAGCAGGAGAAGATTCAGGCCGAAGTCAACGGCATCATACAGGAAACTAGGTTCCAGGTGGGCGACGCCGCCAAGTATGCAGACACCTATGCCGGTAGATTGGCGCGGCTGTCAAAGACCTTGCAGGACGTGAAGAGGAACATCGGCCAGGCATTCATGCCGATTGCCAACGCCGTCCTGCCATTGCTCCAGGCGATGGCTAGCGGCCTAGCGAGGGTAACCGGCTTCATCGCCCAGTTCATGCAGGCGCTGTTTGGCTCAGGCAAGGCCGCGGCCAATAGTTCTCAGGAGGTCGCACAGGCTCAACTCGGCGTTGCTGATGCTGTCACCGAGGCAGGAGAGGCGGCCAAGGGCAGCGTGACTGGATTCGATGAGATTAACCAGCTAGCAGACAAGTCGGACTCAGGTGCACCAACTGCTTCAGCAGGTGTTCCAGGTCTACCAGAGATCGAGGCAGATCCTGATGGCGGGGCGGTTGGTGGGGCGCTGACGAGCATTTCTGAGAAGGCTCAGAAGATGGCTCAAGGGGTGCGGAGTGCCTTCACTTCCGTCAGGGATTCGATCGTCTCGAACAAGGACGTTATCGTGCCCGTACTCGGTGCCATTGCTGGAGCGCTAGCTTCCCTCGGAGTCTACCAATCAGTCGTAGGAGTCGTGAACTTTGTCAAAAGGCTGGCTGAGCTGAACCTCGCCTCCAGGGTTCAGGGGCTCTGGTCCGTACTGGCGAAGCACCCGGTACTTCTTGTAGTCACCGCAATCGGGGCGCTGATTGGAGCCCTAGTCACGGCCTACCGAACAAATGAGGAGTTCAGGTCTGCCATGGACAACCTAGTCGCTCGTCTCAAGACGGCACTGGCTCCTGCCATTGAGTTAGTGCGAGATGTGCTCATTGGCGTCTGGAACGGGGTGTTTGTGCCCTTCGGGGAGTTCTTGGTCTGGCTTTGGAAGATGGCTATTGTGCCAGTGGCTGTCGTCCTGACTGATGTGCTTGGCGTGGCCCTAGGCGTGGTGGGTAGCGCTGCCTCCTCACTCTGGAACAACGTGTTGGTGCCGTTGGGAGACTTTCTGATCGGTGTACTGGGTGCAGCGATCCGTGGAGTCGTGGACATCTTGGTGTACCTGTGGCACGACACGTTGGTGCCGGTAGGGCTGTTTCTTAGCGACGTTTTCCAGCCCATCATCCGAGACTTTTCTGCCGTGTTCATGTTCCTCTGGAAGAACGTGCTACTGCCCTTGATTGAGTTTCTCGCCGGGGAGTTCACGGTGCTGTTCAGCGGCACATTTGATCTGATCGGAGGCATCATCGGTGGCGCCAAGAAGGTGTTCATCGGGTTAATCGACTTCATCACCGGCGTGTTCACCGGCGATTGGCGCCGAGCCTGGGAAGGGGTTAGGAACGTCTTCAAAGGTGTTTTCGATACCCTCTGGGCCATAGTCAAATACCCCCTGAACCTGATCATCGGCGGGATCAACCTGCTGATCAGCGGGCTGAACAAGATTAGCTTCACAGTGCCAGATTGGGTGCCCCTTATCGGCGGGAAGACATGGGGGATTAGCATTCCGCAGATCCCGCAGTTGGCTAGGGGCGGCATCATTGACCACCCCACGCTGGCCATGATCGGCGAGCGCGGTAGGGAGGCCGTTGTCCCACTTGAGAACACTGGCTTCGTCACGTCATTGGCCAATGCCGTCGCCTCGGCTGTGGGCACGGCTCTGCTGCAAGTGCAGCAGCTAGGTGCGGGTGGGGGAAGGGGTACCTTGGAGGGCCTGGAGTTGGCCATCTACATGGACACGGTCAAGGTCGCACAGGCTACTATCCCGGCCATCGATCGGGAACGCAGCCGTACTGGTCTGAAGACTGTAATCCGGCCGATCTAGGAGGGAAATAGATGATAGCCATTGATGGGGTCACAATCCCAGTACCATCCTCCTTCTCAGTCGGCCTGATGGACATCTCCAAGGCTGAACGGAACGCCAGAGGCGACATGATCATTGAGCGAGTGGCCACCAAGCGTAAACTGGAGCTCTCATGGTTGCATCTTTCAGGGGACGAGCTGCGGCAGGTGCTGCAGCTCGTCTCACCTGTCTTCTTCTCGGTCAGCTTTCCCGACCCACAGGATGGCACAACCCGTACAGGCACCTTCTACAGCGGCGATAGATCTGTCGGGGCAATGGACTATCGGGATGGACAGGTGCGATGGAGGGACATCAAGTTCAACCTGGTCGAGCGTTAGGAGGTGCATAGAGATGCTGACAGTGAGCAGTGGGTTTGCGGCAGCTGTTGCAGCTCCTAGCCGCCTGACTCGAGCGCGCGTCCGCCTGGAGGTGCTGGATACCAAGGCGTGGCTGGACAATGCCAAGGAGGCCAGCAGTGAGGCCGCAATCAGTCGCGTGCACCAAGTCACCAATAGAGAGCGACAGCCGGTGGCGGCGCTAGCAACGTTTGAGCCGAATTACTGGCGTCTGGACGGGTCGTTCGTTATACCTCCTGAGCCAGGAGATCTGCCGGAAGTAGAGATTGGGTGGTGGAGCGCTAATCTGTGCGAGGCCCAGGGCGTGTTTACCCCGCCCGAGACTATCAATATCACCTGTGGCGCGCTCTACAATGCGGCCGGCCTAACTATCACCTTTGACCCGGCTGCTAACGAGTACGCTACAGACTTCACGGTCACGGCCTACGATGGGGTGAATAACATCATCTACCAGGAGGTCGTAACGGGCAACACGTCGCCAACCTACCGAGTAGAACGCGTCATCCCCCAGTTCAGACGTGTCAATCTCGTCATCAGCAAATGGGGGCATGGTCAGCGCCGAGCACGGGTGACGGAAATAGACTTCGGCCTGATTGAGGATTACGGCGAGGATAACCTGGTTGACATGTCACTGATCAATGAGATGGATCCGACCAGCGCCACGCTCCCAGCTGGTGAGCTCCGTTTCAGGATGAACAACAGCGATCGTCGGTTCAATATCACCAATCCGCAGGGCTTGCACTACTTCCTCCAGCGCCGGCAGCGAGTCACTGCCGATCTGGGCGTTGAGGTTGATGGGCGGCTGGAGTACGTGCCGGCTGGCGCTTACTATCTGACCGACTGGAAGTCGGATCACGGAACGCTGACTGCATCGTTTGTCGCCAGAGACCTACTCGACGTGTTAGGCGAAGGCACTAGATACCGACGAGGCCGGCTGCAGACTATGACCGCCTACGAACTGGCGGAGGACATCCTCCAGGATGCTGGTGTCGTTGACTACGCCATCGATCCCGCTCTGAAGGCCGTGCAGCTTGTCGGCTGCGTGCCTCTGGTTAGCCACCGTGACGCCCTCCAACTGGTGGCCGTGGCTAGTCAGGCGGTGGTGAGGGTTGACCGGCGCGACCGGCTGATCTTCGAGCGCCTGGACAACCTAGAGCCCGTGGCCACCATCGATATGGTCAACCAGTGGGACACGCCCGCAATCACACTGGATAGGCTGGCGACGGCGGTCAATGTCGAGATTGTTGGCCATAGACTGCGCGGCAGTGCTGAGGTTTACACTGGCACCGTAGCTGTTGAGGACCAAGCCGAGGTCTGGGTGGAGTACAGCAACCCCTGTCAGAACCACGCGGTGACAGTGACTGGCGGGACCCTGGACAGTGCCGAGCATTATGCCTATGCCTCGCGCTTGGTGATCGGTGGAGCTGGGCCGGTGGACATTAGCATCACTGCAGATGAGATGGAACTGACGCGCTCCATCTACACCTTGCAGAGCGACGATCCCTTATCCGCTGGCGAGCAGCCGCAGACTCTGACGGTCAAGAACCCACTGATCAGCAGTGCGACGGTGGCCGCAGAGGTGGCTGGTTGGTTGCTCGATGAGGCCAAGCAGCGCTTGCTCTATGATGTTAACTGGCGACAGAACCCGGCGCTGGAATGCGGGGATCTCGTAGCTATAGAGGATGAGTTTGGCGAGACAAAGGTAGCCCGGATCACCCGGCAAGAGTACGAGTTTGCCGGATATGTCAGTGGCCGTACGAGGGCAAAAGGTGGGGGCAGCGGATGAGCTATGTTCTGATCGTACCAGTGATCCAGTCAGCAGCCATCGCCCCAAATCCGGTCAACGCGAACACGGCATATCTGATCAGCGTAGCCGTGACGGAGATTGAACTGCTGATTGAGCCGATCGTCAGATACTGCGGCGCGATCATCTGTGGAGAGGAGGGAATCGAGTAATGGCACTTAGTCAAGTCAAGGCGCGAATCAACGGCGTGGAGCATGTTCTCACCTACAACGCAGGGACAGGCAAGTACGAGAAAACCATCACTGCCCCGAACGTGACCTCATATAACGTCAACGCTGGCCACTATTACCCCGTGACCGTCGAGGCGACGAACACTGCCGGTACGGTGGCCACGGTTAACGACGTATCACCGACGGTTGGACCTAGCTTGAGGCTGTTGGTCAAGGAAAAGGTCAAGCCGACCATTGCGGTCACATCGCCTGGCGCCGGCGCATATGTCTCCAACTCCAAGCAGCCGATCATGTTCCAGCTGCGTGACGAGACGAACGGGTCCGGCGTCAACCTGTCTACCTTGGCCTTGAAGATAGACGGGGGAACCTCCATTGGCAGTGGGGCAGCCGGTATGGTCTGCACCCCGGTCACCGGCGGCTACAACTGCACCTACACGCCTCAGACGGCGCTGAGTGACGGGGCCCATACCGTAACGATCAATGTGTCGGACTACGACGGCAACTCCGCGACACAGGCCAGCAGGAGCTACACGGTCGACACTGCACCGCCAATCCTCAATGTGACCAATCCAGCTAGTGGGTTCATCACCAATAACGCCAACCTCACCGTGCAGGGCACGACCAACGATGTCACATCTTCACCGGTGACCATCGCAATTAGGTTGAACGGGACGGACCAGGGCCCGGTAACTGTCACGGCTGGGTCGTTCGCCAAGTCGATTATTCTCGCTGAAGGTGCCAACACCATCGTGATCACGGCGACCGATGCAGCGAACCAGGTGACCACCGTGACCATCACCGGCACGCTGGATACCTCGGTGCCGCAGATTACGGCGGTGACCATCACGCCTAATCCGGTTGACGCCGGAGCGACCATGGTTATCTCTGTGAGCGTGACTGGATAATGGAGCAGCTATCGGTCAACCTAGCGCTGGACATCATCTACGTCTACGGCACGGTAAACGGGGCGGAAGCCGATTTCGCCCTGACCGCACCCGGCGTATGGTCCGCCGTCGTGCCCAGGTCGGAAGATGGGGTCTATACCGTCTCAGTAACAGCCTACAACAGCCTGGGTACTCCAACGACCTATGAAACGACGCTCTATCGGGCCAGTGGTCTGCTGCAGCCCAAGACGGATTGGGCGAGGGACGACTACTATAACGCCGAGGACCTCAATCGGGTGGAGATAAACACGCAATACTTGGCCGACGAGTTGACGTTGGCCGGGTACCAGGTGAGGCTTGAGCAGGTGATCGCCGACCGAGATATGACCCACTTCGAGTTTGCTTCAAGCCTATCCCGGGTTGAGAGGAGCATTGACGCCCTGGCAGCAGCCTTCATCGCGCCGCCTGGGTACCAGGAACCTAGGGTGTGGGCTGCCCTGGACACGTTTGACTACCGCGACGCTAACCGCCTAGAGCGCAACCTGCAGCTGCTCTACGATTGGTTAGTAGCCGCGATGGCCAGCTTCCGCCGCGCCGGCGCATTTGCCTGCGGCGAAGGAGGGGAGATTTACTAATGGGATATGACAAGATGACCTGGCAGGACCGTGTGGTTGAGAAGGCCAGGACGTTCACTATGACCAATAACCCGGACGGAACCATTAGTCTCACACCGTCGCCAGGTGTGGTGGTGCAGGAAGGTACACCGGTCAATGCCGGCAACATGAACCATTTGGAGCAGGGCATCTGGGACGCCTACTGGCAGAGCGGAGCTGCGCCCTTGGAGGACGGCCTAGACACGGTGCTTGTCCGCGAGAGCGGTCTGCTGGTGCGTGTGGATGAGAGTGCCTCTGGTGTGCTGCGCCGACGAACGGAGTTTGCATGGGTGGGCGGCGCGCTGGCCAGCGTGACCACCACGATCCATGCTGCCGACGGCGTGACCGTGGCGCGGCAATGGACTGACACGCTGATCAGGGTGGACGGCGTGGTGGATCATATCGAGAAGGAGGTGATAGCATGAGCATTTGGCCAATTCTTGACGGTGTTGAGCAGTTGAAGCGAGGCGCTGGAGCAATCCTGGGCATAGATGGACATAAGTATGCCGCATTACTACAACAAGAACTGGAGATTCTCAGTTCTCCTACTTATAGTTACGGTTCGACAATTCGGTCAATGGCGGTAGATGATAATTTCATCTACGTGGGCGGCGGTTCAGGCACCTTCAACTCAGTGCACAAGATAGACAGAGCAACCGGTGCTTCGGTAGGCTCTTCCTCGCCGTGGGAGGGATTTGTCTATGCTCTAAAAGTGGATAGTGACTTCGTATACGCCGGGATCGGGGCAAACGTATGCAAGATCAGAAAGAATGACATGGGTACGATTGCCAGTGTTCCAGGTGGTGATTCACAATTTGCGTTCACCATAGATGACCAGTATCTGTATACAACAGGTGTTAACACCATAATCAAGCGTCGACTGAGCGATCTTGTTTCAGTTGGGCAAAGTCCTTCCGTAGGTGGCTCCATCATGAGTATGGCTGTCGATGACACCTATGTGTATATAGGCAGTAATTCCTTTAGCACAGTCAAGCGATACCTCAAATCCAATTTGTCTGATGCTGGGGATTGTCAAACGAATGTCCCCACATATGCACTTCTGATTGACGGCGACTATGTATATGGCTGTGGGGCAGGCTCCAAGATTTTCAAACTTGACCGGGTAACGTTTACCTTGGTAAGAAATCAGACGCACCCGAGTGTTACCCTTCGTTGCATGGATATCGAAGACGACATTATGTATCTCGCTGGCGATGGGGATGTTATATATGCAGTGAACAAGCACACACTCCACGTCGAGCGTACGTCGCCAACATATGGCGGAGACATTCTGGCATTGTGTGTTGCTTATCCGTATGTTTTGGCTGGTGGGGTGAGCGCAGCATCTGTGAAGTGGTATCTTGATGGGCACAAAATACGTGGGTATAGGAGGATTGATTAACCATGTCCATCTATCTCTTCGAGAACCCAGAAAATGCTGCCAGTATTGTCTATGATGAGAGCACATTGACTGCCGCGGAGATGGCAAGGGGCGTGGCTGTTGAGTCATTGCCTGCCCCAAACACGCCTGCTGGTAAAGTGGCTGTGTTGAAGGTCCGAAAGGCAACCGGCGAGGTCTGGTATGACTACGTGGACAAGCCGGAGTTTGAGCTGGAGCAGCGGGTCGTCGCAACCGAACAGGCATTGCTGGAGCTGCTGCTATCAGGGGGAGGGATGGCCTAGTGTACGCATTCGCGCTGAGCATGTGGAAACAGGGCAGGATGGCGGTTGAACAACTGCAACAGCTGGTTGCTCTCGGGCGTATCACCCAGGAGCAGGCGAACGAGATTCAATCAATTTCACAGTAGGCGCGTCCTGCGAGGCGCGCTTTAGTTTGAGGGCGGCCGGCGACGGTCGCCCTAGTTGTTGGGGGGGGGATGGGGATGGAGTGGGACACAGTTCTGCCCGCACTGATTGCTGCGGCCGCGGCTGTCAGTGGCATGGTGCTCGGCTGGACAGCCAGGGCAAGGGACACACGACATGAGATCCGTGCAGACGCCGGGTCAAGCGCAGCCCTGCGCTCTGATGTTGAGTACATCAAGCGTGGAGTGGATGACCTTCGCCTAGACATTAAGGACCAGGGAAGGCGCTTCGATGAACTGGCTGAGCGCGTGACGCGGGTGGAGGAGTCGAGCAAGCAGGCGCACAAGCGAATTGACCGATTGGATGGTGTTGACCGTGGCGCTGACGACTAGGCAACAGTTCATTACCAGCAGAAACCGACCAGGCACCAGAATCACGCCGACGAGCGTCACTGTTCACAACACCGCCACGCCAAACGCCACAGCACAGAACGAACGAGACTTTCTGCAGACCCACCCGGATGCGAAGGTCTCGTTCCATTTTGCCGTGGATGATGCTGAGGCCGTGCAATGTCTGCCACTGGATGAGATGTCCTGGCACGCCGGCAGCCGGGCTAACCGACAGAGTATGAGCATCGAAGTCTGCGAGTTCGACGACCGGGAGCGCCAGACGATGGCCAACCGCAATGCGGCTGAGCTGGTCTCCCAATTGCTCGCTCAGTTTGGATGGGGGCTGGAGCAGGTCAAGACACACAAGGACTGGACCGGCAAGGAGTGTCCGCGGAAGCTACTACCGATGTGGGATGAGTTCCTGTTGATGATTGCGAGAGGGGGAGAAGAGATGAGATTCAAGGATGTTCCTGCTACCCACTGGGCGGCGGGAGCGATTGAGCAGGCGGTGAGCCAGGGCTGGGTGGGTGGCTTCACGGATGGCACGTTCCGGCCGGAGGAACCGGTTACCCGGGCGCAGGCGGTATCCATGGTCGGCCGGGCGACAGTCTACATGGCCAATCGGCTGCAGGCCCTGATCGCCAAGTGCAAGCCGGCGGTAGTCAAAGTGACCAGCCGATCCGCCGCAGGCACCGTCCTTGGTGCCGGCAGCATCATCACGACTGATGGCTACATCCTCACCAACGAGCATGTGGTTAAGGACCGGCAGGCTGGGCAGTTCTACCCTGACCTACAGGTGCACATCGTGACTGACCCAGAGCTCTACGAGGTAACCAAGGCATACCCGGCCACGGTCGTCGCCACGAGTAACTGGGATGACCTGGCGCTCCTCAAGGTGGACCTGAAGGGGCTGCCCATCCTGCCGTTGGCCAGCAAGACGCCGCCAGAGGGTACAGCAGTGGTAGCAGTGGGGCATCCGTCCGGAATGCAGTATACCAGCAGCGCCGGCGTTGTGACTCAAGACATGGCTGTAATCGGCGGGATGATCACGGTGATGCAAACTGATGCAGCCATCAACCCTGGTAACAGTGGTGGCCCGATCGTGGATCTTGGCGGTCGCATGGTGGCCGTGGCCGTGTCTAAGCTGCAGGACTTGGACAATGTTGCGTTTGGTGTGCGCATCGAAGACGTGCGTAACTTCGTGGCCAAGCATCTGCCTAACCTAGTTAAGTAATCACGGCCGCCTAAGCCGAGAAGAAAGGGTGAGAGATAATGACAACTCAGCACGTGTTGCATATCGCGTGGGAGTGGCGTTACCCCCTGGTGGTTGCGCTGCTGACCATCATCTACCTCGTGTTGAACTGGCAGCGGGCCTGGACCAAGCTCAAGGAGATCACACCTCAGCTGATGCTGCTGGCGCAGAAGCGAGCCAAAGAGCTCCTCCTGGCCTCCGGGGAGGCTCGCATGGCCTGGGTTGTGCAGTACATTATGACCACCGTCTTGCCGGCGTTTCCTGCATGGCTTCGCCCCTGGTTCACCGAGCAACGAGTCCGCGCATTTGCGCAATGGGTATTTGATACATCACTTGATCTACTGGACGACGGTCAGCTCAACGGCTCGGCCGACGTGAGCGCATAAGGATCCCTCCTCTGTCGGGTGAAAGCTAGACCGGCAGTTAACGACGCCCCCGATAGGGGGCCTTTTTCATTTCCAAATAGCGCACAAGCGGGGCTTTCCTCTGGAGCCGTGACGAGATAACTACTGGCTGTCTCGCCTGTCATCTGCTTCAGTGCTTGACACAACGGCGCTGGCTTCTTGCTTGTGCTTCATGACTTTCTCCAAGTACTCTCCCCAGTACTCCTCATCTCCATCGATATCCTGAAGCCAGTAGTACATGATTAACAGCTCGATATCCTGCTTGTGGCCCCTAACGAACGGCTTCCTGGAACACTTGGAGAATAGCGTATCAATATTGAAGAGGTTGCCCTTCTGCCTGTGGTCGTAATGGAGCATGCCATTACTCAGCTTCTTACGGTGCCTGACCGGCCACTTATCATTGTGTTCGCAGAAGAAGTACGCGTATGAACAGGCGAAGGCTGGCATGCTGACCCCGTATTTGGCCTCAGTGTGCTCAATCCACTCAGCAAACTCCGCGGTTACAAAAGGCACATCACGATTTCCAAGAGCGCTTGCTCTGACTCGCTGATGATCTTTGATGAAGCGAAAGAGCATTTCTGTTTGGCTCTTCAGATACGGATGCTTCTTTACCAGGCTTGAGTAGCATTCGTAGGACATTGCTCTGAACTCGCTCTCTGAAGAGTAAAGCAGGAAGAGCTCATCTTCGTCGATGATGCCCCTCAGGAGTCTGTGCAGATAGTGTCCATGGTCTGCATACATCTGCAGCAGCCATTTCTGGACATCGCCATCGTACTCATCAATAAGCTTCTGTAGCCGGTTGATTCTCTCCAGGTCAAGTGCATTGCGACTATCAATCTCTGTGATGTCGAGATAGTTGTTGAAATACTCAAAGACATAGCTCACGCATGCTTGGGTATTGTCAGATCTCTTCGACATATCGAACTCGTTTATCTGATCCTCCTGCTTTCGTTTGGCGATATACTCGTCGATCGTTAACACGGTTATCCCTCCTCACCATGCAAACACAAGAGACTTGCCTTCACCTCGTCTAGGTCAACAGACATCCGCACTGCGCCACGCTTTCACCACCCGTAGAACTTCTTCGGATTGTAGATGACCAGCTCCCTTCCGGCCTTCCTCGCTCTGCAGACAGTATCATAGGTACCGCCTCGTTCCACCTCAGTCCAGACAGCAAGAACTAAATCAGCCTGGTCGACCAAGTACTGGTTCCTGGCAAGTAGTTTCGCTGGGTCATATATGCCCACGGGAACCTTGGGGACAGCGTACTCCGGAAGTTCATCAACTCGGACAACCTCATCGGCCACATCCAATCGATGCCGGTACCTTTGCCGGTGCTCCGGATCCCAGTGCTGCGCCTGGTCTGCATACGGCACCGCAGCAACAAGCCGTACTTCCGGGTGTAGCTGTTCCCGAATTTTGGTGCACACGTCAAAAGCCATGCTATCTACGCCAAGTGCCATACCGAAGAGAAAACGATCAGCCTTGCGTTTCTGGATGAACTCCAGCAGCCGCCGCGCCAGCTCTTGACGCATATACGCATAGTTTCGGTTGGGGCTGTATCCCCAAAGGCCGGTTGGGCGATGGCCAGTAACAGCTACGATCATTTGTTTGCACCACCTTCCTGGACTATGATACTGCGTTGCTAGTGCAATGTCCTGCAGATATTGAGATGAGAGTTCGGGGCAACGCATGGTCTCCTCAGATCGGCAAAACTGACCGGTCAAGTACCAGAAGCTTGGCATTTCCACCTGAAGCAGGACGAATTCTGGCGTCTGGGGGAAGGATTTTGCACGTAAATAGGCAAATTCATGCAGTAGACCAGTGTGGGCTGCTGTTGGACAGGTGGATGAGCAAAAAACGATACCGGGAGATAGATGGAGGTGATCGACTTTGGCATTCAAGAAGACACACAAAGCGATTTCCGCAGTTGCAAGTCCAGAGGAGTTGTTCATGGATCTCAGGAACAGATCTGTCCAGGGCCTGATGCTCCATCAAGGGGACATTCTGCGTGAGTACAAAAGGAAAATTCTCGACTCTGCCGATCCACCGCGGGACGTTGCTATCGAGTTGCCGACCGGAAGTGGCAAGACATTAGTTGGGCTCCTAATTGGTGAGTACCGACGGCGTGCGCTTGAGGAGCGAGTGTTATACCTGTGTCCAACCAAGCAACTTGTTCACCAGGTCGTAGCACAGGCGCGACAGAAGTACGGCATCAAGGCTCTTCCGTTTGTCGGGGCCCAATCAGCCTATGATCCGTCAGACCGTAGCGACTATCTCTTTGGTAGGGCGATCGCCGTGAGCACTTACAGTGGTTTGTTCAACTCCAATCCGTTCTTCAGCAACCCTGATACCATAATCCTGGATGATGCCCACGTGGCAGAAAACTACATGGCCGCTATGTGGTCTTTGGAACTGCCCCGGTCGGAGTATCCAGAGGTTTACGAGTCAGTCATCAGGCTTCTGAAAGACCGAATACCTGATTACCAGCATGACAGAATGTTGGCTGGCGATCCGACGCCCAATGACAGGGCGGTGGTTGACAAAGTCCCCACCCCGGTCCTTATGGATATTTCGCGCAACCTGATAGCACTGCTTGACACCCGACTCAGGGAGAAGAGGGCGTCATACTCATGGAATGCGATTCGTGATCATCTGGCGGCGTGTCACCTATACTTCTGTTGGGACGGTATTCTCCTTAGGCCGATTATTCCCCCTACGATGACACATAGGCCGTTCGCTGAGGCCAAGCAGAGGCTCTACATGTCCGCGACTCTTGGGAAGGCCGGGGATCTTGAGCGCTCCACCGGGGTCAAGCGAGTCTCCAGGCTTAGTATACCGGGAGGATGGGATAGACAAGGAGTCGGTAGGAGGCTTTTCTTCTTCCCAGAGCTTAGCCTGACCCGAGATGAGACCGATTCCCTTGTGCTAAGCATGATTAAGAAGGTTCCGAGGGCACTGATTCTCGTCCCTGATAGTCAGTCAGCCCTAAAATGGAGAGAGCTCGTGGCTAGCTCGACTGACTATGCGGTGCTTGGTGCGCAGGATATCGAGACTTCAAAGGACCCCTTTGTTACCAAGAGACACGCAGTTGCCGTTCTCGCGAATAGGCTGGACGGAATCGACTTCCCTGAAGAGGAGTGTCGCTTGCTGATCGTGAGCGGCTATCCGCGAGCGACGAACCTGCAGGAGCGGTTTCTGCAGAGCCGAATGGCTGCTGCTTTCTTGCTGAGGGACCGTATCAAGGCACGGGTCCAGCAAGCCATTGGTCGTTGCACCAGAAGTGCGACCGATTACTCTGCGGTTTGTGTATTAGGGGCAGAGCTAAGCGATACTTTGCTCCACAAGGAAGACCGTACGCGATTCCATCCAGAACTGCAGGCTGAGTTGGACTTTGGGCGCCACCAGTGTATGGATACTAGCGCGGACGAAATGCTGGACAATCTTCGAATCTTTCTCGAGCATGGGGACGATTGGGATGCAGCCGATTCTGAGATCGTGCAAATCCGAACGGAGCTTACAGCCAGAGACGATCCTGCTGCCGAAAAACTGCGTCTTTCAGTTGAACACGAAGTGGCCTACGCATACGCGATCTGGAGAGGTGACTACCCGAAGGCCATTGAAGAGTGTGACAGTTCACTGGCAGCCCTGGTTGGGGACGACGTGAAGGGATACCGTGGTTTTTGGAATTACCTTGCTGGTTGTGCCGCGCGTCTTGGCAGCCAGGCGGGACTCGTACATCTTGAACAGGTTGCAGTAAAGCATTTTCACTCAGCTTCAGCGTGTTCCGATTCTGTAGGCTGGTTCCGGGCTTTGGCGAATGATCAGCCCGGTCAACCAGAAGAGGAACAGGTGGTCTTCGAGCGAGAGCTTGTTGACGTCATCGAGCGGCTTGAGGCTGTGCTGGATGACATGGGTACCTCAAGTCCGCGCCGATTTGAGAAGGAAGCTAGCGAAATACTGGAGCTCCTGAGCTCGACCGAGGCAAAGAAATTTGAGGCCGGACAGGTCAAGCTTGGTACCCTCCTAGGTTATAAGTCGAGCAATACTGATGGAAAGGCTGGCCCAGACCCCTGGTGGATTGCATCAGACACAGTCTGCTTGGTCTCAGAAGAGACTTGGAGAGAGAATGAGCTCTTCATCTCAGTCAACAAGGCGCGTCAAGCTGCGACACACGAGAGCTGGATAAGGGGGCACTTAGCCGACCTAAGTCCGAACGCTACCGTAGTGACAGTGTTCATAACAAATGCGACAGCTGTCGACGCAGAAGCCCTGACCCTCACCCCCAATCTCTACTACTGGGGCATACCTGAGTTTCGGACTTGGGCTGCCCATTCAATAGATGTCGTGCGAAGTCTTCGATCTCAGTTTCCCGGCCCGGGAGACATCATTTGGAGAGCATTGGCCATGGAGAAGTACAGAGAACATGCCATGGACCCCCTTTCCCTCGTGACCGCGGTTAAGGATAGACCCCTTAGCAAACTCGAGATCAGAAATCACTGACACTGCCAGAACCATTTAGCCGAAACCACCTACTCGGAGACAGGCCTCTGAGCAGCATAAGAGGATCTCCAAGCAGAGTCGCAAATGAGATAGAATAGACAACAACTAGATACACTTGTCGCCGCCTTACGGTGCGCAAGGGGTAGTCGGTTGGGAAGGTGGCATTATTCCAGAGGGCCCGCATCCACCGGCACCTTCACTCTTGGAATGCGCAAGCTCGGCGGAACAAGTAATGGCTGATGCCAGAAAAGAGGAGAAGCATGGAGCTCAAGGAAGGTTATCTTTACGATTTCATCAGCGGAACCCCTGTTCGCGCCACCCCGGAAGAGATAGACGCGGTTCAGGTTTTCTCCCAAATGTTAGTTAACGACTATGGCTATCCCAAGAAGCTCATTCAAACTCGTCCGCAATGGCGAGTGAAGGCCAGGCCGTCAGACACGAAGAAGGAGTATCCAATAGACATAGCCGTTTTTTCTGATGAGCGCCACACAGAGGACAGCATCCAGATTATCGTCGAATGCAAGAAGAAGACCAGGAAAGACGGCAAGACACAGCTCGCTGACTATCTGAGATTTTCCAGAGCTCGAGTCGGTGTTTGGTTCAATGGTAAGGAACGCCTATTCCTTCATAAGCATGAGCAGGATGGGCGAGTTGAGTTCTCTGAGTTGCCCAATATTCCCCGGTTCGGCGAGAGAGTTGAAGACATTGGCCGATTCCGTCGACGGGACCTTAGGCCTGCAACCAACCTAAAGTCCGTTTTTCGGGCAATCCGAAACTATCTAGCAGCGAATGCCGTGGGCATCACCCGTGACGAAGTGTTCGCGCAGCAGCTCATAAACCTGATCTTCTGTAAGATCTACGATGAAAGGTTCACAAAGAAGAATGATATTGTGACCTTTCGTGCCGGTACCAACGAGCCTGATGCTGACGTTAGGGCCAGGATACTTGGGCTATTTGAGAAGGTCAAGTCTCAGTATGATGATGTAATTGATGTTGGCGACTCGATAGTCCTTGATGACCGCTCACTCGTCTACGTAGTAGGTGAGCTGCAGCTCTACTCGCTGCAGGATAGCACAAGGGATGCTGTTGGAGATGCATTTGAGGTGTTCATCGGTCCGTCTCTGAAGGGTGGGCAGGGTCAGTTCTTCACCCCAAGAAACGTCGTGAAGATGATCATCGATATGGTTGATCCCACGCCAGAGCAAAAAGTCATCGATCCTGCGTGCGGCAGCGGCGGATTCCTTGTGGAGGCACTTCGCCACGTATGGGGGAAGGTGCAGGAGAAAGGCGAAAGCCTGGGATGGCCGGAACACGAGATTGAGGCCGAGAAGCAAAAGGTTGCAATCAGGAACTTCCGTGGCATAGACAAGGACTCTTTCTTGAGCAAAGTAGCCAAGGCGTATATGGCAATACTCGGCGATGGAAGGGGCGGTGTGTTCTGCGAGAATAGCCTTGAGTCTCCGGCCAACTGGCATAGCTACACAAGGAATCAGGTTCAGCTTAACGAGTTTGACGTAGTCATTACCAATCCACCTTTTGGCAAGAAGCTATCCATCGATTCGGAAGACATTCTTAGGCATTACGACTTGGGTCACAAATGGGACTACGACAGCAGCACTGATACATTTCAGAAAGGCTCGCTCCAGGACAAGCAGCCTCCCCAAATACTGTTCATTGAGAGGTGCCTGGATCTTCTCAAGGACGGGGGGAAACTGGGCATTGTGCTGCTAGAGAGCATCTTTGGGATGCCCAAGTATCGCTACGTTGTGGATTACCTCGAAAAGAGAACCAAGATTCTTGCACTGGTAACCATGCCTGAAGATCTATTCCAGCCTCACACACACGCCAAGTGCTGTGTCCTAATCTGCGAGAAGACCTCCGATCAGCAGGAAGACCACGAGATCTTCATGGCCGATGTGAAGTGGTGCGGCCACGATAGCCGTGGCAATCCCACTGTCCGGGTGGACTCGAGCGGCGCGGAGGTTCTCCTCGATGACATCCCTCGCGTTGCTCCTTTATACCACGAAGGGGCAAAACAGAGATGATCCATTATTGGCATAAGAAGAGTGATATCAAAGCCAGGGTGTATATCCCAAAGTACTATGACCCATTCCTAGTAGACGATCTCCAGTCGCTGAGGGACACTCATGACCTGTTTGTTGTAGAACAGCTTGTTAGCGAGGGTGCCATATCAATTAGCACAGGGCACGAGATAGGAAAGCTGGCTTACGGCACAGGTGATATACCATTCATTCGGACATCGGACATATCAAACTGGGAAATCAAGTCCATGCCGAAGCAAGGCGTCTCAGAAGAGATCTATCAGGAGTACGCCGAGTCACAGGATATGCAGGTTGGAGACATATTGCTGGTGCGGGATGGAACCTATTTGATCGGAACCAACTGCATAGTCACTGAACTTGACAAGAAGTGTCTATATCAGTCGCACATTCTAAAAATCAGGGTCAACGATAAGGCAAAGGTTGATCCTCGAATACTGTTCCTTGCGTTGAACTCTGACTTGGTTCAGCGTCAGATTCGTAGCTTTCAGTTCACGGCCGATACCATTGACACAATCGGCAACCGTTACCTCGAGCTGGTGATCCCTATTCCGAAAAGCGCATCAAAGAGGAACGAGCTCTCCGGGAGAATCAGAACCCACTTGGACACACGCGAGCGTGGCAGGGCGTTCATAAAGCAAGCCCCAGTTCTAATGGAGGAGGTACTTGAGAGAGGTACAGTTGAGCCAATCCAAGCCTTCATGGAGAAGGACTGGGCAGACATTCTATCTGACATGAGTCAGAATACCATTGTCTCTGAGTTTGGCCCCTTTCAGGCATTCTGGCAGCGATCAGGGAGCATTAGGGAAAGAATCTACCTACCTAAGTACTACGATCCTGAGATAGTGAGCGAACTTGCTGGCCTGGGAGAGACTTGCAATTGTGTTTCGATTGGCGATCTCGTCAATGACGGCCTGATTCAGTGTTCCACCGGTGACGAAATCGGCAAGATGGCATATGGAACCGGCGAGATTCCGTTCATCCGGACTAGTGATTTCTCCAGCTGGGAGATCAACCATAACCCAAAGCAAGGGGTTTCGGATGAGATCTATGAGCAGTATGCCGACTCGCAGGATACCAGGAGCGGCGACATTTTCATCGTGCGTGATGGCACCTATTTGGTAGGGACATCATGCATTGTCACTGAGCATGATGCCAAGAGTCTGTACTGTGGAGGAATCTACAAGATTCGTGTCCTGGATGAGTCTGCAATTAGCCCGTGGCTGCTGCTAGGATTGCTCAACTCGTTCATTGTGAAGCGCCAGATACGAACAAAGCAGTTTACCCGCGACGTCATAGATACACTCGGTCAGCGACTGTTCGAGATTATCCTGCCGATACCTAAATCAAAGGAAGTGCGCGAGCAGATTTCCGAGCAGGTCAAGGAAATAGTCTTGTCGCGGATAGACGCCCGTCAGGCAATCTCCAAGTTGGCGGACGAGCTAATAGAGGGATAACGGACGCTCGGTTGACGATCGATACACCAGCGAGGCCACGGAGCCTGCTGAACTGATACCTAGACATGATCGCAGAGCGAATCTCCAATCATTGGGCACATCCTGAGAATCTTTGGGAGGCTGATTCCTCATGCCTGTATGGCTTATTCGCGCGGGTGCGCACGGAGAGTATGAAAGCAAGTTTGTGCAGGAGAGCAGGATCTACGCAACGTGGGACAACCTCAACGCCGACTTAAGAAGGATGAACCACAAGGGTGATCTGATCTCCCTTATGGCCGAGAGATACCCTGACGCAAAGAAGAAGGCAGTCCAGAACTGGGCGAGTCAGGTCTGGCCTTTCGCCCATGAGATTAGCAAAGGCGATCTGGTTGTTCTTCCGTTGAAGTCACAACCAGCGATACAGATCGGAGAGGTAGTGAGCGATTATCGCTTTGAGGCTGCCGGACCAAGCCCGTTCTATCATTGGCGGTCCGTGAAGTGGATAGGTGAGGCGATTCCGCGAGCCAACTTTGGTCAGGACCTTCTTTACTCTTTTGGCGCATTTATGACAATCTGCCGTATACAGCGAAATAACGCTGAAGAACGTATAGTTGCAATGCGCACCAATGGCTGGAAGAAAGAGAATCTGGCTGTCATCAGTGCTGCCACTCCAACGTCAGTCATCCAGGATGAAGCTGGCGCCGACAACACAGATCTTGAGGTACTGGCGCGTGACCAAATAGCTCAACTTATCTCAGCTAGGTTCAAGGGGCATAACCTGACCCGCCTGGTAGACGCGATTCTTAGGTCGCAAGGGTATGTCACTTATGTCAGTCCTGAAGGGCCGGATGGCGGAGTGGACATTCTTGCCGGCGCCGGCCCGCTGGGGTTTGGCGCTCCGCGTCTCTGTGTTGAAGTGAAGTCTGGTGACGCACCTATTGATAGACCCAGTGTGGATAAGCTGCTGGGAGCTGTCGCCAAGTTTGGTGCACAGGAGGGGCTGTTCGTGTCCTGGAGCGGGTTCAAGAGCAACGTGCAGAAAGAGTTGGCTGCCAGCTTCTTTCGGGTAAGGCTTTGGACCCAGACAGAGCTGCTAGAAGCGTTGTTTGCCAACTATGACAAACTGGATGAAGATATCAAAGCGGAGCTACCCTTGAAGCGATTTTGGACAGTGGCTGTTCAGAACGAGTAGTACCGCTGCTCGCTCTAGTATACTGAGCGAAGTGACTCGCAATCGACTCGATAGGGGTGAAGACTGCAGATTGACCTAGATGGGCAGAGCCAGAGCTGCTCGCTGGAGGATTGAGGAACATGGATCCATGGGATAACCTCCCTGAACTGAACAAGAAGGCAGAACGGTATCTGAAGAAGGCTCAGGATCTTTTGATGTACTGCACAACATGCCAACCCTATGATCAGGGGCCTGTATGGGTCTTGGGTGAAGAGACGACTGTTGACGAGCTCTTTGATATCGTTGCCTGCCCTGAGGCCTACAGGGATGACATCGCGGCGCACCTCCAATGCCCTAGCTGCGGCGCAATGATCTCCGATAGATATGCCGACATTGGTTTGGAGGACCGGTATGCCAGACACGCCGAGCAAACATATGAGCGTGCGGTCAAGCGCTACCGCCGGAGGATCGATGCTCTGCGTGAACACCTGAACCACTTTCCCTCACTTGCCCTACACAACGCCTTCGCGAGAACGCTCTTGGCGGAGATAACTGGGAAGAGAGCCGAGAGTGTCTGCATCTCCGAAAGGAGATGGTTCCGCTCTCGGAACCTCGAGGGGGCCAAGGTATTTGAGTGCGAGAACATGTGGGCTCCGAGTGAAGGGCTGTCACCTGGCGGCCGATTTCATCATGCAGGGCAAAGTGTGCTTTATGTTGCAGACTCCAAGGAACTAGCGATCAGGGAATCGCTTGCCAGAGCTGACGAGCCATCACTGATTTGGTATCAGGAGTACTCTCTCGAATCAGATTTGGAGGACGTACTCGACCTTAGGTATGATTGGGAAAACTATGGACAGATGTCCAATGGTCTTCTTGCCGCCTTGCTGGCCAGTGGAGTCTTGTCAGAACCTGTGGCTGACAGAAGCAACAAATGGCAACCGCAATACTTTATAACACGCTTCATAGCGGATTGCGCAAAACTGTCTGGCTATAAAGGCATCATTTACACATCTACGAAATACGACGGAACTAATCTGGCAGTGTTTGATAGTGCCAATCTTTTCGTGTCGGTTGGAAAGCCTCAGGTATACATCTATCGTCCTTCCGAGCAGACAGTGTTCCGATTCAGCATATAGCAATCCAGATTCCAGTTTGCCTGGTGTAGCATTGTCCGCGTTCGACTCTGACACCATCTGTGTATTCTTCATGCGCTAAAGGGTGGTCCCGGCGTCGGCAAGTCCAGTTTCATGCGTTGGATCGGGCAAGCGATGCGTGAACGTGGCTACGATATCGAGGAGCACAACTGTTCTTCAGACAACGGGTCCCTGGATGGCGTGAAGATCCCGGCGATCGGGGTTACTCTGCTAGACGGAACTGCACCGCACGTAGTCGACCCTAAGAACCCGGGCGCAGTGGACAGCATCATCCACCTCGGCGATTACTGGAATGAGGAAGGCATTCGTGCCCACAAGGCCGAGATAGTTGCGGCCATTGCTCGCAACGGCTTCCTGTTCCGCCGCGCCTACGGCTACCTGCGCGCAGCCAAGGGCTACAACGATGAGTTGGAAGCATACATAAGGGAGACAGGAGCGCTGGATGTGGCTGGGCTGAACCGGCTGGCGGCTGACACCATCAGCGGCATTTTCGCTGCGGCCCCGGCAAAGGATGGGGCAGCGAAGGAGCGCCATCTCTTTGCCAGTGCCATCACGCCCGGAGGCATGGTCAACTATCTGTCCACCATCGTCGGCGACCTTGACCGCCGCGTGTTGGTGCAGGGACGCCCCGGCAGCGGTCGCACCACCATCGTGCAGAAGGTGATGTCCGCAGCCGTCGAGCTGGGGTATGATGTGGAGGCTTACCACTGCGCGCTGAGTCCAGAGCGCATCGACCATGTCGTCATCCCCGAGCTTTCTGTGGCCGTGATGAACGCCAGCGAGCCGCACTCCTACGGCCCCGGGACCAATGATTGGGTGATCGACACCATGCAGTACGTCGATTGGGCCAAGTTGGCCAGCTTCGACCATGACATTCTTCGCCTGACCAGGCTGTACCACGAGGCCTTGGACTCTGCCGTCTGCATGATCGCCCGCGCCAAGAAGAACCACGACCAGATCGAGACCTACTACGTGCCGCACATGGATTTCGCCGCTGTCACCAAGCGCCGCGAGCAGGTGCTGCAGCGCATTTTGCAGATCGCGGCCCGGGTGGAGACTAAGTAGAGTCGACCTCAGTTTCGGTAAGTTGAAGGGCAGGCCCTGCCACTGGGGCCTGCCCTTCATGTTGTGCCCGGTCTCTCCGCCCAGGTTCGCTTGAGTTCGCGAAACTGCGCTCAGCAGTTGCTCATGAAGTCTTCTTCATCCAAATCTTCGTCCGACTCATAAATGGAGAGATCGGCAGTCTCCTTCGCCAGATAGCCGATGATCAACCATGTGCAATCCTTTGTTTTGGCGAGTTCCAGAGCGGCCAACAAACTTGGTTCATGTTCGGACACCGTGTAGGATGATACATGCAGCATCCAGCCCTCTCCATTCAATGAAAACGCACTGGGTTTGGCCTCGGCCTCAAGGCGGTTTCGCAGTTCATGATGCGCCTGCTTCGAGATGTTGTTCCAACCAACTTCCAATACCTTTGACACCATTTGCGCTTACCTCCCTCCTGACTTCGCACGTGTTTGTCCAGAAGAACACCCAACGCAGCACCCAGAGCTGCGGTATGCTTGGTTTTCCCCCAGGGCTGTCAGGCCGTCAGGTCATGCTCCCCAAACGCATAGCGCAGAATCTGCAGGGCAGCTACGATCATTCTCCTGTACCTGCCTCGTCTCACGGTAGGTACTCCGCTTCCCGGAAGAGCCACTGGGTGTAGGCGGTTCGCACCTGCGGATAGGCTGCTCGGGACACTGGCACCCGCCGTCCAGCCAGGGTGATCAGTTCGTTCGGTCGCAGTTCCTGCACCCACTGCAGGTTCACCAGGTAGGAGCGATGCACCTTGATGAAGCCTGGACGTGTCAGTAGCGCGCGCTCGAACTCGGACAGATTACCAGATACCTGCTTTGAGCTGCCATCGGTCAGCCCGAAGTAGAGCTGCTTGGCATTGACCTCCAGGTACTCTATCCTCCCATATGGCAGGCTGAACATGCCGGATTGCGTTCTGACGCGCAGTGCTTCTTCCGGTCTACGCAAATTGTCCCTCAACCGGTCAAGGATGGGAAAGAGCTTCTCCGGCGAGGCTGGCTTCAGCAGGTAGTGATGCGCCCGCACACTGTAGCTTTCCACCGCAAATTCCGGCGTAGAGGTCAGGAAGACAATCTCCACCTGGCTGTTGAACTCCCGCACTTCGTGGGCGGCCTGCATCCCGTTCAGCCCTGGCATCAGGACATCCAGCAACAGCAAGTCGTACTGCTCGCTCTGCATGGAGGCCAGCAGTTCCAGCGCACTTTGGAAGCTGAGGTAGCTGAGCTCTGCCTTACGCTCGCGTCGGTATGCTTCTACTAGGGACGCGATTCGTAGCAGTTCTTGCTTGTCATCGTCGCAAATGGCAATCCGCAAATCTACTGCTCCTCTCGCCGAAATATCCAAGTCCATGTTACTACATTTTCTGCTCGGATTGACCGCACTAGTTCTCCATTCAGGCCGCATTCCACTACCGTTCAGGCCAAGGACGGTTTTGGGGCGGCTTTTTTATCTATGCTTTTTCTAGAGCAACAGCGAGAAAGGGGATGGGTTCGGTGCCGACAATCATCGCTTGCCTGATTGCGGGTATCTGCGCGGCCGGATTCGTGACCATCTGGTTCACGACCGCCTACCGCGAACTCTGGGTAAAGCGTACTAGCCTGGCTGATCTGCGGGAGCAAATGTGCCTGCACGAGCGCTTGTTCTCTCAGGTGAGGGATGGCCCCGACACCCAGTCCGCTGCGCGGATGCTGGCCACCAGCCGCATGCTCTGCCGGGAAGCCGCCAAGACGTACAACGCCGTCCTGCATAGGCCCATGAACCGGATTCCAGCTCTGCTGCTGGGGTTCCGGGATGCGGAGGAAGCGGGTGCAGGCGGAGAGCGCTGACCTGCCACGATTTTGGATTGGTCCAATGTCTGGCGTATTGCCTGGGAGCGGTGCGCTTTTCGCGGCAGCTTGCAACTGAGCATGGTAGCCATGGAGTAATAATTGGAGAAAAAGGGAGGAGCTAGATGGTGCTAGGAATGAAAGTGGCGCAGAAGACTCAACGGTTGCTTGCATTGCTGATGCTGACTGTGTTGACCAGTCTGTGGTTCAACCCGCCAGCAGCGCAGGCAGGCACTCTGAACATTGTCACAGCTAATTACGCAGGCGTTCCCAGCGACGCATTCGAGTACGTTAAGTTCACCGTTGAGCGGGCTAGCCTCTACGAACTAAAAACCAGTTCTTACCTGCAGGACTGCGATACGGAGCTCTGGTTGTTTGACAGTGACTACGGCCTAATTGAGGAAAACGATGATTACGTAGACCTGTACTCCTACATCAGTCGTCGCCTTGATGCGGGGACGTACTACTTCGTGGTCACGGAGGTAGGGGGAGGTCCTCTCTATTGCCATTTCGAGATTAACGACCTCGAGGCAATGACGCCCGCGACCACCCCGAGCGCTAGCTTCTCCTTTGATGGTGAGAGTGCGGGCAAGCTGATGGGCACCACGGCGCAGATGACGTGCTCGCTGGATGGGGGCCACAACTGGGCTCGTTGCACCGCGCCGAGTACAGACCTGTCCGGCGCTCTGGGCAGCATCAGAACGCACCTCGACATCAAGGTTAAGAACCTGGGCGATGGAGTCACCACCATCGAGTCTGCGGTGCAGACCATCGACATCACCCGGGCTGCCGAGCCGACCACGGCCGGCAAGGTGGACTGCAGCACGCTGGCCAATAACGACGGCAAGCTGACCGGCGTGAGCGCGGCCATGGAGTATAGGCTCTATTCCGACAGCAGTTGGATCAGCGGCACCGGCAGTGATATCACCGGCTTGCAGAGCGGCACCTATTTCGTCCGGGTAAAGGCGACGGGCACAGTGATGGCTTCAGGCCCGCAGACTCTGGTCATCAACGCCTACGTCGGCACACCCGCGACTACCCCCAGCGCAATCTTCTCCTTTGACGGGAGCGATGCGGGCAAATTGCTCGGCACCACTGAGCAGATGCGGCACTCGCTGGACGGCGGCTACACCTGGTTGCCTTGCACCGCGCCGAGTACAGTCCCGGCCGGCACTATCGGCAAGAACTACGACATCAGAGTCAAGGACATGGGGGATGGCGTCAACACCACCGAGTCTCAGGTGCAGACCATCGATATCACCCAGGCTGCCGCGCCGACCACGGCCGGCAAGGTGGACTGCAGCACGCTGGCCAACAACGACGGCAAGCTGACCGGCGTGACCACGGCTATGGAGTACTGGAGCTACACCGACGGAACATGGGTCAGCGGCACCGGCAGCGATATCACCGGCTTGCAGAGCCGCACCTATTTCGTCCGCGTAAAGGCGACGGGCACAGTGTTGGCTTCAGACCCGCAGATTCTGGTCATCAACGCCTACGTCGGCACACCCGCGACTACCCCCAGCGCGACTTTCTCCTTTGATGGCGATGACGCCGGCAAGCTGCTCGGCACCACTGAGCAGATGCGGTACTCGCTGGACGGCGGCAGTACTTGGGTTGCTTGCACCGCGCCAAATACCAATCTTTCCGACTATGTGAGCAGTATCAATGAAGATGACGACATCAAGGTCAAGGACCTGGGCGATGGAGTCACCATTACCGAGTCTGCGGTACAGACCATCGACATCACCCAGGCGGAGGTGCCCACGGCTGACAAGGTGAATTGCGCCACGCTGGCCAACAACGACGGCAAACTGACCGGCGTAACCACGGCTATGGAGTACAAGCTCTCTACCGCCGTCACCTGGACCAGCGGTACCGGCAGCGATATCACCGGCTTGACCACCGGCAACTATTACGTCCGCGTCAAGGCAACGGGCACGGTGCAGGCGTCCGACGAGCAGACTGTGACCATCAACGCCTATAGCGGCACGCCCGCAGCACGCCCGAACACAACCTTCTCCTTCGACGGTATCGATGCGGGCAAGCTACTCGGCACCACCGCGCAGATGAAGTACTCGCTGGACGGGGGCAGTACCTGGATTGCTTGCACCGCGCCAAGTACCAGTCTTTCCGACGCTGTGAGCAGCATTAATGAAGACGACGATATCCAAGTTAAGGACATGGGAGATGGCGTCACCACCATCGAGTCTACGGTGCAGACGATCAACATCATCCGGGCGAACACTCCCACGGCTGGCAAGGTGGACTGCACTACGCTGACCAACAACGACGGCAAGCTGACTGGCGTGACCACGGCCATGGAGTATAGACTCTCCTCCACCGGCTCCTGGGTCAGCGGCACGGGCAGCGACATCACTGGTTTGGCTAGTGGCACCTACGATGTTCGCGTCAAAACCGCCGGCACGGCTCTGGCGTCCGACGTGCAGACTTTGACCATCAACGCCTATAGCGGCACGCCCGCAGCACGCCCGAACACAACTTTCTCCTTCGACGGTATCGATGCGGGCAAGCTACTCGGCACCACCGCGCAGATGAAGTACTCGCTGGACGGGGGCAGTACCTGGATTGCTTGCACCGCACCGAATACCAGTCTTTCCGACGCTGCGAGCAGCATCAATGAAGATGACGACATCAAGGTTAAGAACCTGGGCGATGGAGTCACCACCATCGAGTCTGCGGTGCAGACCATCGACATCACCCAGGCTGCGAGGCCGACCTTAGTTGCCACGGAACCCAGCACCACCGGCGGTAACGGCAGTATCCCGCTGACCACTGAGCACGAGTACAGACTGTCTGGCGCGATTGACTGGATTTCCGCTGAAGGGACTACGTCCCTTGCCCCTGGCAATTACCTCGTCCGCGTCAAAGCGACGGGCACAGTGTTGGCTTCCGAAACGCAGAGCATCACGCTGACAACTTTCACCGGGAATCCCGAGAGCACTCCCGCAGCAGTTGCGGACTATGCGGCCGAAGAGCTGACCAATCTCACGGCCGACGGCAGCTATGCTGTGAACGGGACCAACGTCAGCGCCGACTCCGCAGGCAAGCTGGCCATCGAAAGCGACTGGCTCGGGACCACCATTTCGCTGGTGAAGAAAGGCGATGGTGTCACAACCAATGATAGCGAGGCACAGAGCCTGGTTCTCGCGGCGCGGCCGGCAGTTCCCGCGTGCACGGCGACGCAGCCTTCCGCCAGTGCTGCTACCGGCACTGTTTCCGGCATTACCGAGGAGATGCAGTATTCCATCGACAATGGGACCAGTTGGGTCGACGGAACCGGCAGTGCTGTCACCGGACTTGTGCCTGGAACGGTGTTCATTCGCGTGAAGGCCACCGGCAGCGCTCCGGCGAGTAGCAGTCAGACGCTCACAATCACGGCCTACAGCGCACCACCCATTGACGAAGACAGCGGCAGTTCCTCTGGTAACAGCGGCAACCCCGTCCCGGCCCCGGTCACCGAGATCAGCAGCGGCGGCAGCACAACTGGCTCCAATCTCAACCAACTAGTTTCTACGAGCAAAACTCTGACTGTCTCCGGCGATGATGGCGCCAAGTTGGTGTTTGATATCGATGCCTTGCAGGGAATCGCCGGTCAGACCGCGGACGGCATCAGCGTGGAGTTGCGAGATGTATCCCCAGAGCATCAGGACAACCACCCCGGCAAGCGGGTGTTCACGCTGACCGTCAGCTCCGGCGGCAAGACCATCAGCGAGTTCGGTGGTTCCGTCACCGTTACCCTGCCCTATGCCCTGCAGGATGGGGAAGAGCCCGAGGACGTGACCGTCTGGTACCTGGCTGATGACGGCACCATGACCGAGATCTTCTGCGCTTACGACCCGGTAACCGGGTTGGCTACCTTCCAGGTCAGCCACTTCTCGCGCTATGTCGTGGGCACTGCGCTGGAGGAGACTGTGCCGCAGGAGGTTCATTTCTCCGATGTGCGGGAGGGCGACTGGTTCCATGGCGTGGTGCGATACGTCGCGGACCAGGGATTGATGGGCGCGACCAGTGGTGCATCTTTCAGCCCTCAGGGCACCACTACTCGCAGCCTGCTGGTTACCATACTCTGGCGACTGGAACATGAGCCAAAGGCAACTACGACCGCGGTCTTCTCCGACGTGCTGCCGGGCGAGAGCTATGCTGAGGCAGTGGCCTGGGGCGCCGAGAACGCTCTCGTCGGCGGCTACTCCGCTTCACGCTTTGGCCCGGATGACAATATCACCCGCGAGCAACTGGCGGTGTTCCTCTACCGTTACGCCAAGTACAAGGGCGCTGACGTGAGTGCACGCGGCGATCTGACCGTGTTCAAAGATAAGCCATCGGCCTATGCGCGAACCAGCGTGCAGTGGGCAGTGGCCAAGGGTTTGCTCCGGGGTAATGGCAGCAGCGATTTCCTCGACCCAACCGGCGGCGCCACGCGCGCGCAGCTGGCGGCAATTCTGCAGAGGTTCATTGAGAACGTGCTGAAGTAGATATTGAGGCAATTGCTGTCCCCCTGTGCGGGTTTGGCCAGCAAAGCGAAAGCGCAGAGATGGGACGTCGAGTCCCTCATCTCTGCGCTTTCGTCTTCCTCGGATGGGCGAACTTCCACAAGCATGTGTGCTGAGCTTGGACTAATTGACAGGCGATGTTCACCGTGCAGTCGATTTGTCTGAGGGAGGAGTATCCTGAATCGGCGGAGAAAGGGAGCATGCGCAACTCTGGCGCTTTGGTGCAAGGATGTTCGAAGCTGAAGCGTCTATCTGGTGAGGAACGCTGACACATAGCTGTGTGCCTATGCAGCTGTGGATTGAGGTGAAAACGGTCGTGATCAAGTTCGAAATGGTGCCCCCAGAGGAAGCCCCGCAGAATTACTTCCGGAGGTCTGCAGCCATCATCGCCGGGCTCGTTGCTTTCAACGTCATGCATAATCTTCTTAAGCAAACTGAACTGGCGTTTGCTCTGAGGTTGGTCCTGAGCCTGGTTGTGTACTCGTTTGTGGCGAACCTGATCTATCCCTTCTGGCGAGTGCGCTTCACACGCCGTCAAGGTTGACACAACCGTCGACCGACCCCGTATTTGACCTTGGCGATGGAGGCGCTATCCACTGCAAAGAAAAGCCGGAGGCAGGCAATGCCTCCAGAATAGTATCTGATGTGGTTTGCATTCACCCATCAGTGAAGTCATTCTTGATCCGGCGATTCTCCTTCCGTCTCGGTCCGCTGAGCATCAATGACAGTACGGCATACAGGGTGAAGAAGTAGACGAATGAGGAACCGCTGAATGGCTTGACTCTGTTCAGCACAGCAGATAGAAACAGCGCCAGTGCAATCATCAGAAACCGCTTTCTCTTTTCCATGGGCTCGACTCCTTCACTCCGTTCTCAACAGATTGTATGCGGCCCGGCTCGTAGTATGGGTGCTTCTTCTGAATTGTCTGTCAATTATTCGACGCCGCGCCTCTGAAGTCCTCTCTTTGAGGCCGGGTTGAGCTCGCCGCAAGCACTCCTGAGCCGCGTGACAGCTCCCAGTATCCCTTTTCCCGCTGGAGGTTTGTGGTTTGAGACTGGTGACCGTAGGCGCTCTATCCGTTGGGCGTCCCCGCCGTGATGCTCGGACGGGATCGGCTCTCACACATTCATGGGACTAACTGAAAACAGAGTCTCTTTGTGGCGCTGATTGGGAAATCAGCCATGCCCGCACCGTGCTCCGGCCACTTGTCGGGCCAGCCTAAGCGTCTGACAATCTGTCTGCGGTCGTGTTGCAGAATTAACCCGCAGTTGTCTATTCTCTCTAGGCAGACGCTGCGTGTCTTCTGCCCGATCTGGAGCGTTCGGAGGTGCTATTGTGGGGGAGAGTAGAGCATGGAAACTACTATTCTGGCTGGGGATAATCCTGCTGGCGACTGCTATCTGCTTTGTTCAAGCGCGCCTGTGGCTGGCAGGGAGCGAGGCGAGCGGGGTTGCTCACTGGTATGGAGCCTCGTTGATTCGTTGGTGAGTCCGAAATCTCCGAGCCCGAGCGGGGGGCAAACAGGTAGTCAATTAGGCGAGCTTGATGGTGGTTACGAGGGATACATGCCTACCGGAGGCCGACGATGAAAAAACCCTCTTGCTAGGCTCGACGGAGAGCCCAGCAAGAGGGTTTTGTGATCCGGCTACTCAGCCAAGGACAATGCGATCTCGATCTGTCCGAACTCGCCCACCAAAGGCACGGAGATGGTGGGAATCTGATTGCTCACCCTTACGCCGCTGCCTTCCAGAACCGCAGGAGGCGCGATGTCGATGTTCACCTGTGCCTCGCCGAGTAGCCGGCCAGAGTTGCCCGCAATCATGTTGCCCAGTTCGCCGATGGCGCTGAGGCTGATCTCGTCAAGCTCAGCAACTTCCATGCCACCCATCATCTTGGAAGCGACATTCTTGGCTGTCTGTTTGGCCATGGACAGGATTAGTTGCCCGCGGAGATCGCCGGTGACCCCGATAATCACGTTCAGATCATCAATCGAATATGAGGACTCCCGCAGGAATGGTTTCTGGAATACAGGAGTTTCGCCGCACATGGTGGAAATCACCGACCCAGCCGACGTGAGGAACAGGTTCAGGTGTTCTGCTTTCATACTCAATACCCCTTCTGCCAACCCATGGTGCTATCTCGGTTGATTATTACTACTAGTTCGACGGAGTTGCCCTCATTCCTGTAGACAAACTCAATAAGGAAATAAATGGAACGGGATCGGGGCAGGGTTTTCTCTCGTGTTGTCGCTGCGACAGCCTTGAAACATAAGCATACGCCACTCGTATATATTCGTGAGCAGTCCAAAGTTTGGGAGGGTATTGATTTGAGAAACCATACTAGAAAAGCTTCATGGCGTGTCTTGTCCCTAGGTCTCGTGATCATGATGCTGCTGCCGGGCTTAGCCCTAGCGGCGGCACCTGATCTGACTGGAATCTGGCAGGGCAGCATTGACATTGCCGGCACCGAATTGGGCATAGAGGTGGAGTTGGCAGAGGGGGAAGCGGGGCTCAGCGGGAGCCTCAGCATTCCTGCTCAGGGGGCAAACGATCTTCCGTTCACGGAAGTGGAGCTGAATGGCAACCACCTGGTGATGGCTATTGATCTGCCGGGAGGAGCCGGCTTTGAGGGCACGATTGCAGACGATGGCACTATTGCTGGCACGTTTACGCAAGCGGGCCAGGGCTTTCCGTTCAGCCTGCACAGGTACATTCACCAACCACCGGTAATTGACCTTGGGCTGGAGAGCTTGCAGGGTCTAGACGACGACATCAGCCAGGCGATGCGCGAATGGAAGCTGCCTGGTTTGGCCGTGGCCATAGTGCAGGACGGCGAGATCGTGTATGCCAAGGGCTTTGGCCTGCGGGACGTAGCCGGCAAACTGCCCGTGACTACTGAGACGGCGTTTGGCATCGGTTCGACCACTAAGGCTTTCACCACCGCCGTCTTGGGCATGTTGGTTGATGAAGGTGAGTTGAACTGGGACACTGCGGTGAAGGAATACATCCCTGGTTTTGAGTTGCAGGACCCGCTGGCCAGCGGCAGAGTGACTCTGCGTGACCTGGCCACTCATCGCATTGGGTTGCCGCGCAATGACTTTGCGATTATGTACAATCCTGAGCTGACACGCGAGGGCATTGTGGAGACGATGGATACGCTGGCTCCAAATGCAGATTTCCGCACCACCTGGCAGTACAATAACCTCGGGTATGTTGTTGCTGCTTATGCGGCCGAGCAGGCGACTGGGCAGAGTTGGGAGCAGTTGGTCACAGAGCGCCTGCTCACGCCGCTCGGCATGTCGGACACCACGCTCACCGTCGAGGATCTGCAAGCGTCAGGTGACCATGCTTTGGCTTATATTCAGGGTAAGACGTTGTCCGAGACCGAAATGTGGGAGCTTGGGGCCTCTGCTCCCGCCGGCTCAATCAACTCAAGCGTCATGGACATGAGCGAATGGTTGAAGTTCCAGTTGAACGAAGGCAAGGTGGGCGAGCAGCAGCTCCTGAGCAGCCTGCAACTCCAAGCAATGCATACGCCTCAGATGGCTATGCCCTCGGCGACCACCGGTCCGGTGCAGTTCAGCAGCTACGGGCTGGGCTGGATGATCGAGAGCTACCGCGGGCATTATCTGGTGCATCACGGCGGAAACGTAATCGGACACACGGCTGAGGTAGCGCTCTTCCCGGAGGAAAACAGTGGCATCGTCGTGCTGGGCAATCTCCAAGGCACTCCCGTGCCCTCGCTGATCATGTACAACGTGGCCGACCGTCTGTATGGCCTGGAACCACTTGATTTGAGCAGCCAAATGCAGCAGCAGATTGCCGCCGCCAATGCTGCTGCTGGCACCACTACCTCCAGTGCGAAGGCCCCAGCCTTGACTGCTGCGCAGATGCAGGAGTACGTCGGCGAGTATGAACACCCGTTCTATGGCACAGTGAAGGTGAGCGTCGTCAAGGGCAAGTTACAGGCAAGTTACTACGAGACGACGATCGAACTCACCCATCAGAATCACGACGTCCTCAACGGACAGGTCAGCATCTGGCCGAGTCCAATTCCCTTCCAGTTCGAGCGCAGCCTGTCTGGCAGCATTGAGCAGGTGAAGATTGGCTTTGAACCCGCCAGTCTGCCGCTGACATTCACGCGCCAGGCGCCTGCGCTGGTTCTGGATCCCGCAGTGGCCGCCAAGGTTGCCGGTCAGTACAACGTGCAGGGCACTCCTGTCTCGGTGAAACTTGCAGATGGCAAACTGAACATGACCATCCCGGGACAGCCAGCCTACGAACTGCAGCCGGTTGGTGGGTTGAAGTTCGCCATGCGCGGGGTTGCTGGATACTCTGTGGAATTCGTCCTCGACTCGGCCGGTAAGGTTACCGGTATTATATTCCATCAACCTAATGGTGTGTTCGAGGGTAAGCGAGTTAGCAGCTAATCTACAGTGATTTGACACAGCAGGAGCGACCAGAGCGGGCGTACCCGTTCTGTCGCTCCTTTGTCTTTGCTTAAGGAGGGCAGGCCGCTAGCTGCGCGAGCAACACGGGATGCGGAGACTAAATATCGCCGCAAGTGTCAGGTTTCAGAATGAAAGAAACCCACCTCTTGAGGTGGGTTCTGCTTTTAGTACCTGAATTTGAACTCGTCAATCCTGCCGCACTCAATGTAGCCGATGTTCGTGTAGACGCGGTTGGAGATGGGGTTGCTGATGTCGGTGAAGAGTATTGGCGTCAGGCCGTCGTCCAGCACGTTTTGGCTGACTCCAGCCACCAGGGCACTGGCATAACCGTTACCACGCAGCTCAGGCGGGGTGTAGACGCTATTGATGCGAGCGTGGCGACAGGAGCGGTCCGAGATGAAGGTCATGGAGACCACTGAGTCACCCGTCTCCCATAGGAAGAGGTCTCCCGACCCAATGAGCCTCTCCGCATTTGCTAACTGGCTGTCGGACGTCACCGTCTTGCCGAAACCCCAGTAGATGAATCCAGCCAGGAACTCTGCGATGGTGCCGAGATGGCGCATCTCGGCTGAGATCATCCTGCCGTTGATCTGCCTTGGAGCAACTACCTTCGGGCAGTGGAACGACTGCAGCCCCATGGCTAGATCATAACCGGCGCCAGTGAGTTGTGTGTACTTGTTCACGAACTGGCTGGCTACCTGTGGAGCGGCAGCAATGCCGGAGATTCTCGCTGCTTTGACTGACTCGCAGAGAGACTCGATGGCCCGCTGCTGCTCCCCTGGGCTCAGGGCATCCTCGAGCCAAAACCACATGGGCCAACCGGGATTGCACATAGCAATTGCTCTGACCGTGTTACCCTCCGTCCATTGTAGGGCTAGAACTTCTTGGCCCTTCAGTATCTTATGGAAGAGGTTGAACTGCACCTCGTGGTCAACAAACGGTTGCTGCGACAGATCTATTGCCCGCGGTGAAACTGGTGTAAACATGATTACCCTCCTTCACTAATAGGGATTCGACAAGGATAATGTCGCTGATGTCACCTACATCATTTACGTCGCTAATGTCGCTAATCATGCTTCATCACCACCTACGAGGTATTTCCGCTATTGTACGTCGGATGGGTAAATGCGTCAATCCTCCAAGTGCAGACCCGCGACCCCCAGATGAATCAGTAACTCTGGCTGCCCCAGTTCCCCGCGCAACTCCTCGGGACTTGACGCCTGCCACTAGTCACCCACCTTGCTAAGTGGTATAATGGCACTCCCCGCTGATCAGACACCAGAGTTTCAGCGGGTTTTCTTTGCGCATTTCCAGGGGAGGAGGGAGTGGATCTGTTGATTTACTGGCTATTAGCGGTCAAGACCTACAGGCGCAGCCTACAATACCGAGCGGCGCACCTAGTCAACACCCTTGGCAGTGCCATTTTCGGGTACATCATGATCTACATCTGGCTGGCGGCCGCCGGCCCGGCCGGAGGCGTGGGGGCTTACAGCACCCGCCAACTTGTACTCTGGGCCGCGTTCGGGCAGGTTCTCTACAACTTCACGGCCTGGTCATCAGGCCTGAACATCCAGTTGTCCGTGCGTAGTGGAGACGTCAGTCTGGAGCTACTGCGTCCGATCGATTTCTTCAGTTATGTGATCAGCCGAGAAGCGGGGGAGCATGTTTACGCGTTGCTCTATCGTTCGGGTCCGCTGCTTGCCCTCTACGCGATAACAGTAGGGTACGTCATCCCGCCATTGTCCTCGTTGTTGCTGCTGGTACTCAGCTTGGCGCTAGGACTTTATGTCGCCCTCTGCCTGGGCTACCTGGAGGGAATGGCCAGTTTCTGGACCACAGACATTCGTTGGGCCTCATACTTCAACCTGGTCTTCCTCACGGCTGCTTCCGGAATTCAGATGCCGGTTGATCTGCTGCCTGGCCTGCTTGGGCGCGCATTGCCCTATCTTCCCTGGTCAGCCATAGCCCACTATCCCAATCGCATTTACCTTGGCCTGCAAGGCGTTACCGCTCTCCTCCTTCCGGCTCTTTGGGCCGTGCTGTTGACCGTTCTCTGTCGGGAGCTAACCGACCTGGCACGGCGGCGTTTGGAGGTGCAAGGCGGATGAACGGCGCGCTCCGGCTCTATCGCCGACTACTCAGTGCTAGTTGGCGCGCGGTGCTGCAGTACAGATTCAGCTTTTTGATCTCGATGTTCTTCCAAACTCTATTGACTGTCTCCGACTTTCTGGTTGTATTGACCATTCTCTATCGGACTAGGGCAATCGGCGGATGGAGCGCGGCTCAGGTCGGAGTGATCTATGGAGTGACCAGTATCGCCTGTGCTATTTACCGGGTGCTCGGTTGCGAGTTGCATAACTTCCAGAATTACATCATCCGCGGGGAATACGATGGCATTCTGCTTAGGCCGTGGCCAAGTTTGCTGGTGCTCTTGGGCAGAAGGGTTGAGTTCTTTCGCTTGGGCGGCGTTCTGCAAGGACTGGTGGCTCTGCTGATTTCGCTACACTACCTGGGCGGGCCGCGCGTCTTTGGCTGGCTGTATGCCTACCTGCTTGTTCTTCCTCTCTGTGGAGCTCTGATCTTCTTCAGCATCAGCATCGCCACAGCTGCCTGTGCTTTCTGGTTTGGCCGGGTGCGCGACTTGCAGACTCTCACCTTCTACGCAGCGAACTATGCGGCCACATACCCCACCAGCATCTATCCCGGTTGGTTACGCGGTTTACTCGCCTTGGTTCCAGTTTCCTTTATCGGATATGTTCCGGCCAAGTTCGCACTGGGGTTAGGGGGTTCAGTCTGGTACCTAGTTCTTCCCTGGTTAGTTGCCGGTCTTGTCTTGGCGTTATCCCTGAGCTTGTGGCGGGCGGGCGAGGCTTCCTACCATAGCAGCGGTAGCTGAGGAGGGTTAAGCATTGATAAGTGTAAAGGGGTTACGCAAAGATTTCTTCGTGCCAGAGACACTACCTGGCCCATTTGGTGTCGTGCGCAGTCTGCTCAGCCATAAAGGTCGAACCGTGAAGGCAGTGGACGACGTCAGCTTTCAGATAGCCCAGGGCGAGTTTGTGGGGTATATCGGACCAAACGGTGCCGGAAAATCAACCACGATCAAGATGCTGACCGGGATACTGCACCCTACGTCCGGCACCGTCAGTGTACTTGGACGTAGCCCGCAGCGGCAGCGATTGCAGGTTGTCGGCGAGATCGGCGTGGTCTTTGGCCAGCGCAGCCAATTATGGTGGGATTTACCTCTCTGCGAGTCATTTGAGCTGCTGGCGGCCATGTATCAGGTCCCCGGCGACCGCTATCGGGAGATGACCAGGGTCTTCGACGACTTGCTGGAACTGGGGTACTTCTGGCACACGCCGGTGCGCAAGCTATCTCTCGGGCAGCGCATGCGCGGCGAAATTGCTGCAGCCTTGTTGCATGAACCAAAGATCCTTTTCCTGGATGAACCGACCATCGGCCTGGATGTGGTCGCCAAGCAGGCTATCCGCGAGTTTCTGCAGTCGATCAACCAGCAGGGGGTGACAGTGTTGCTGACTACCCATGACCTGCGGGACATAGAGCGCCTCTGCCGTCGGGTGATCGTGATTAACGACGGCAGAATCCTTCTCGATGGCAGCATTGAGCAGCTGTATGCCCAAATAGGCGCGGAAAGCGTGCTGATTGTCGACTTTCTGCAGCCAGCGAACCAAGACGACCCGAAGACAAACGGAATGCGGCTCACGTGGGAAAACCCCAGTAGGGCGGTTGTCCGTTTTGATCGTTCGCGCCACACTGCGAACGAGTTGCTCTGCCTGATGGCTGAGCTCGGCCAGATTCGTGATCTGCACATCGTTGAACCCGACATTGAGAGTTCTGTCGCTCGATTGTTCTAGCCTCCACATTCGCACCGCTGCTTTCAGTGCAATTGGACAGCAAAAGCTTTTTCATGCTCGCCTTCAGGCAGGAGAAGAACTCCGATAGTGGAAACAATAACGGGGAACAACTTTCAGTAACTTACAAAAGGAGGAAGTCGCAGTAATGAAGGAGACGGTTCTCAACTGGCTCAGTCAGCATGCTGACGAACTGACCAAACTCAGCGACGAGATTTGGGAACACGCAGAGGCTGGTTTTTTGGAATCGCAATCGGCGGCTGCTCAGATCGCAGTGCTGGAGAAGTATGGCTTTCAGGTGGAGCGGGGCGTCGCTGGCATGCCTACCGCCTTTGTGGCTAGCTACGGCAGCGGCCACCCGGTAATTGGCTTGCTCGGCGAGTACGATGCCTTGCCCGGCCTTTCGCAGAAGGTGCATCATCAGAAGGAGGCAGCTCGGCCCGGGGCTCCCGGACATGGGTGTGGACACAATCTGCTCGGCACAGCCGCCCTGGCTGGTGCGATTGCCACTCGAACGGCGATGGAGCAGCAGGGTTTGTCGGGCACCATCCGCTACTATGGCTGCCCAGCCGAAGAGTTGCTCGCTGGCAAAGTATACATGGTGCGCGAGGGCCTGTTCCAAGATGTGGACATCTCCATGACCTGGCACCCGTTTGCCGTGAATGCAGTCACTTCCGACAGCTCACAGGCCATGAACTCCATAATGTTCAACTTCCATGGCCGCACCTCTCATGCTGCCGGGGATCCCGAAAATGGGCGCAGCGCTCTGGATGCAGTGGAGTTGATGAACGTGGGGGCAAATTACTTGCGTGAGCACGTGAACACGGACGTGCGGATGCACTATGTGATCACCGACGGCGGCGGCGAGCCAAACGTGGTGCCGGCTCACGCTCAGGTTTGGTACTATGTGCGCGCCCCTCGCCGAGAGCAGGTGGAAGAAGTGTACGCCAGACTGCAGAAGATCGCCGAAGGTGCCGCCCTGATGACTGAGACGACCTTCGACATCACCTTCCTCACTGGCTGCTATAACACCATTCAGAACGATGTGATCGGTCGCGTTCTGCTCGAATCTCTGCAAGAGGTGGGTGTGCCAAAGTGGGATGACGCAGATCAGCAGTTTGCCAAGCAGATTGTGGCGGGGTATCAGACTGGTCACTATGAGCAAACGATCAGCCGCTTCCGTAAGGAGTTCGGCGTCGACCTGTCCGGCAAGTACCTAAACGACGTGATCGTCTCCCACACGGACAAGACCAAAGTCAGTGCAGGATCGACTGATGTCGGAGACGTCAGTTGGGTCGTGCCGACGGCGCAGTTCAACGTCGCCAGCAGCGTGATCGGCACTCCTGGGCACTCCTGGCAGTTCTGCGCCGCCTCAGGTATGAGCATCGGTCACAAAGGAATGCTGGTGGCTGCGCGCGTGTTCGCCCTGGCTAGCCTGCGCTTCCTTTCCGACTGCGAGTTGGTCACTGCCGCCAAGGCAGCCTTCGCTGAGGACGTGAAGGGTACTCCGTATGTCAGCCCGTTGCCAGCTGGTCAGGAGCCTCCTCTCAATCAGTTGAAGCACTAGCCAGTTCACTATCTGATCTGACTTAGGAAAGGCGTGTCTCCCACGTTACGCGTGGCGAGTCACGCCTTTTTCGTCGACAAGGCTGGTGCATCCGGTTGGAACTGCCAGCTCAGCACTAAGGCATGCGTCATGGCAGGTTTTCTTGTGACTCCGGCCCTGAGAATTGATCAGAGAAGCCAGCTGAGATTCCAAAAACTATCCTTTTGAACGGGGCGTTTTTAGAAAATTCAATTCTATAATGTTATAGTCTATAGGGATGGCAATCATTCGGACTGAGCTAATGGAGATGCATGCGGCAGTAGCATTGCTGTGGAATAGGTTCACCTACGCTGTGGGAGGGGGAACTCAGAGTGATCTTTGGCAGACGTGACCTGAAGAAGGATGCTTTGCTGTACCTAATGCTGTTTTTTGCAATGCTGAGTATTCTTGTGGCTATAGGCTGCGTTCAGCCGGCGCTGGCTAGCCCATTTGTCGGCGGGGACGGCACGCCAGAATCTCCCTATCAGATCTCCGCTCCCGAACAGTTGAGTAGTGTGCGGGACGCTGCCTACTTGGACAAGAGTTTTGTGTTAATCAACGACCTAGACTTATCGGATATGGAAAGTTGGGCACCGATAGGCACGGCAGAAGCGCCATTCACAGGCACATTTGATGGCCGTCTTTTCTGCATTAGTTTGCCACCGATAGGCTCTGTTGCGATTGGCATAGAGGGCATAGACGCTTTGGAAGTTGACCAAAACCATGATGACGTCGGCCTGTTTGGAGTTAGCCAAGGTGTAATCAAAGATCTAGAGGTGGATATTTTTTCCTGCATCAACGGGACAGACAACGTAGGAGCTATTGTCGGACACAACCAGGGCGTAATTACCAGCAGCGTTGCTGCTATCGGGAGTTCAGTACAGGGCACTAGCAATGTTGGCGGGTTGGCTGGTAGGAACGACGGCACAATCAGCAACTGCTACGCTCTTCTGGATGCAGACTTAACTGGAGGCCAGAACGTCGGCGGTCTGGTGGGTGCTGTGGGGTCGGAAGGCTCCGTCGTAAACAGTTTTGTACTCAGTAGTTCGGGTTCCATTAGCGGCGAGAACAATGTCGGCGGCTTGGCGGGACTCCTGGAAAGTGGCTGCAGCGTTCATTGCACTTATGCGGCAGTGCAGGTGGCAGGACCCAGCAATGTTGGCGGGCTAGTTGGCACAAACAGCGGGGGAACTGTATCTGCTTCTTACTACGACACGGATGTGGCTGAGCAGAGCGACACCGGGAAGGGTATGCCGAAGACAACAGCGGATATGCAGGCGCAGGAGACCTTCGACGGTTGGGACTTCGCAGAGGTTTGGCGCTTTCCGCTGGACCACAGTTGGATGACTCCATATCCGTCCTTACGCATAAACCTTCCTGCTTCGGCTGTTCAAGCACTAACCCCAGAAGACGAGGCTGTCGGAGTCGGCATAGACGCGGCACTTAGCGTCGAGTTTGACCGCAATGTCTATGTCAATGATGCTAAAGGCATCCGAGTAGAACATGAAGATGATGAGTCGGGTCAAATCCAGGAGCTGACTGGAGTAACTGCCGAGGTGACAGGTGGCGACACTGTACTGATCAACCATCCTGACTTCACATATGGCACCACCTACTTTGTCACCATCTCGGAAAACTCACTGATTGGCTACAGCAACTACGCGTGGGACACGGGGAATGAGGAAGTAACCTGGAGCTTTGCTGTAAGCGGAGCAGGCTTTTCTGACTTTGGTTTTGCTGAGCAAGTCAGCGAGCCTACTTTAGATCCTGTGGGCGGAACTATCGCTGTGGTGGTAAGATACGGCACAGATCTCTCCAACTTGGTTGCCAATTTCGCTGTGCCTGCCTCTGTGCAGTCGGTGCAAGTCGCCGGCGTAGATCAGGTGAGCGGCGAGACCGCAAATGATTTCAGCCAGTCGGAGATATCCCCGGTCACCTACACAGTAGGGGCGAAGGACGGCACCAGCAAAGACTTCAAGGTTACGGTTGCCGCTGCCCCGGATCAGTCGGGCTTTGGGCTGGCCTTGGCGGAAGCCGGCGACAAAATACACGGAGAGACTTTTGCCATCAACATCTCTGACGCTAAAGATGTCTACGGCGCGGGTTTGGCTGGCGACTATGCTGTCACCATAACCAGCGACCAAGCTGACGGTGCGGTATTCAGCGGATCGGCGCACTTCACCAACGGCACGGCTGCTGTCAGCATCAGCTTGGAAACAGTGGTAACGCATGACCTAACGGTGCGAGTGGACGGCGTGACGAACAGCCGGAGTCTTGCAGTCAGCGTGATCGCGGAACCGGCCCCTCGTCCGCAAACGCTGACCCCGTTAGCCGGTGGTGCGTCAATGGATTTGGATCAGCCGGTCAGCGTTGAGTTTGACCGCGACATCACCGTCAAAGCTCTGAGCGGCATCAAGATAGAGTACGTCGCTGACGGCACGACGCAGCTATTGGGCGGGGTCAGCGGCACCCTCAACGGACGCACTTTGACCCTTACGCATGACCAGTTCACCCAGAACACCGTTTACAGGGTGACTATTCCGTCGGAGGCCGTGCAGAACTCTGATGACATAGGCAACGCCGCCGTCACGTGGGAGTTCACAGTCTTGCCCGCCGGCTATTTCGCCGGCGGCAGCGGCACCGAACAGGATCCTTTCCTAGTCGCCTCGGCAGAACAACTAAATAACGTGCGCGAACTCAGGCGTCTGCACTATCGGCTGATCAATGATCTAGATCTGTCAGGCTATGCGAACTGGGATCCAATCGGCGATTTTGCGCAACCATTCACTGGTGCTTTCGATGGAGACTATCATCTGATCAGCAATCTCAATATTGACCGCGCTGGCGAAGACTATGTCGGATTGTTTGGTCACAGTCTTGGCGGTGTGATCAAGAATCTGTCTGTGGCGGGCAATGTGTCTGGCAGTAGTTATGTGGGCATCTTGGTCGGCTCCAACTATACGATGGAGATCTATGGCGGGCGCACGCTGGTCGCAACTATCAACGATTGTTCCGTATCGGGAGAGGTGCAGGGCACTAGTCATGTTGGCGGCTTGGCGGGCCAAAGCTACGGTCAGGTTGCCAATAGCTTCTCAGCAGCTACCGTTAGCGGGGGCAGCGATGTGGGTGGTTTGGCAGGGCGCTTAATGGAGTACTCAATGGTCAACAGCTATGCGACCGGCGCAGTTGCCGGGGCTAATCGAGTGGGTGGCCTGCTGGGGTCAATCCAAAGCGGTGCCGAGGTCAAGACCAGCTTTGCCGCGGGCAGTGTCACCGGCGGCAGCAACGCAGGCGGCCTGGTCGGCTACAAGTACTACGGCACCGTTTCCGACTCCTACTATGATGCTGAGACCACGGGCCGGACGCCTAACGGACTGGGTATCCCTAGGACAACTGCCGAAATGCAAGATCAGGTTACGTTTACCGGCTGGGACTTTGACAGCGTGTGGTCGATGCAAGCGGGCACCTATCCATTCTTGCAGGCTTTGTCTCCCTTTCCCATAGCCAAAGCCTTGCTGCCAGCCGATGGGGCGGAAGCTGTGGCCGTGGACGCCGCCATCAGCGTGGAGTTCGATCAGGACGTGTCGGCAGGCGATTTAAGCGGCATCAAGATCGAGTATTGCGACGGCGGGACGATGCGGCCCGTGGCAAATGTTTCTGCCGTGCTCACCGCTCGTACTATCACCATATCCCATGATCGATTTGCCTACGGAACCGAGTATACCGTGACCATTCCCGCCAGTGCAGTGACTAGCTCTGCCCTACACGGCGGCAACCCAGGATTCACCTGGGGCTTCACTACCGATCCGGCGTCTATGCTTTCCTATGGCTTCGCAGAGCAGACCGGCAGCGCCGTTATTGATCACGCTGCTGGCACAATTGCTGTGGAAGTTAGGTACGGCACCGACCTATCCAGGTTAGCCGCTATCTTTACTACTTCTGCCAGCATTCAACTCGTAGAAGTGAACGGCAACCAGCAGACCAGCGGTGAGACGATCAATGACTTCCACAACGCCGTGACCTATACCCTGACGGCCGACGGACTATCCAGAACATACGTGGTGACGGTTTCCGTCGCCGCCGATCAATCGGACTTCACCACAGCCCTAGCAGCAGTCGGCAACCCAGTTGCCGGCACAGCCTTTGGCTTGGATTTGGCTGCCGCCCGAGATGCATACGGCGACCTCTTGAACGGTGATTTCGCAGTCACTGTCACCAGCGATGAAGAAGGCGCCGTTTTCAGCGGGCTGGCGAGTTTCCACAACGGTCAGTCCAGTGTGGAGAGTGTAACTCTAGCTACGATAGGTGAACATACGCTAACCATCACCGTGGCGGGTATTACCGGCAGCCGCAATCTGCTGGTAATTGTGGTGTCGCCGCCCAGCAGCGACAAGGCCATCACTGCCTTTGGCTTCAGCGCCATGGACAATAGTGCGCTGACGTCGGACGTCTTGGCAGTGATTAACGGCACGGATATCAGCGCGGTACTGCCCCATGGCACCGATCTGACCATCCTGGTGGCTGGCTTCACGACCACGGGCAAGACGGTGACAGTCGGTGAGGCGGTGCAGACCACTGGCGTCACGGTCAATGATTTCAGCAGTCAGGTTATCTACACAGTCACGGCGGAAGACGGTTCCAGCCAGAGCTACACGGTAACGGTGACCGTCGATCCCGACCAATCCGGATTTGCGCTAGCCACGGCAGCAGGGACTAAGCAGACCGGCATACCATTTGTGCTGCAAATAGCTGGCGCCAAGAACTTTGACGGCCGCTACTTGAACGGCACTGTCGACGTGGAAGTGAGCGTTGAGGACATCATGCACGCGGATTCCGACGCAAAGACGGTTGCTCAGTCGACAGCGTTTGTCGACGGAAATGCTGACGTGAGTATCACCATCAATGATATGGATCCGGCGATCAGTATCACTTCCTATCGGCTGACGGTAAGAGTGGCCGGCATCACCGCCTCGCAAGCCATCGACTGCTCCGTGGAGCAGCAGCCGGCGCCGGCGGCTGAAAGTCTGACGCCCGCAAGCGGAGCGGGAGGGGCTGCCCTGGACGCTGCTGTCAGCATGCTATTCGACCGGGATATCGTCGCTAAGAGCCTGGATGGCGTCGAAATACAGTGGCTTGACGACCAGACCTATCGTAGGCTGGCGGGCACCTCTGCAGCAATTCAGTCGGATGGCCGCACCCTGGTGATCAGCCACGGCGAGTTCAGGTATGACACTGAGTATCGGGTGATTATACCGCGGGGTGCAGTGGAGAACACAGCCGGCATTGCCAGTGCCGATGTGATCAGTTGGATCTTCACCACCCGCGCAGCGCCGGATGCCGGCATAGTTTCCCGGGCGCCCGCGGTTGATGCTCAGGCGGTAGCCGTGGATGCGGCGGTCAGCATCGAGTTTGGCCACAATGTAACAGCTCAGCTCTTGGGTGAAATCAAGATCGAGTACGTCAAGAACGGCGTTACTTTGGCGGCCGATGGTGTGCTGGCCAGTCTGGGTGACGACCACCGTACGCTAGCCATCACGCACGGCCGTTTGGCCTATGGCACCACCTACGCCGTGACTATTCCTGAGGGCGCGTTCCGGGATGCCGACGGCCTGAACAGCCCGGCTATCATTTGGAGCTTCACCACTAAGCAAGAGCCGATAGCGGCCGAGATCACCTATTCGCCGGACAGCCTGACTAACGGTGACGTGACGGCCGAACTGACCTTTCTTAACACAGATACGGGTTCAGCACCGAGCCAGAACCCCTATTCCGCGACCGAAACCGTCCATACGTTCGTAAAGAATGGCACGCACACTTTCACTTACAGCGATGGCGAAGGAAACAGCTACAGCCTCGACGCCGTGGTGAACTGGATCGACAAAACCCCGCCTACGGCCACGATCACCTATACGCCGGCGGTCAATACCAAGTACAGCGTACAGGCAGCTGTCCAGGCTGAGGACGACCGGGGCGAAGTGGTTGTCTTCACCCAGCCGGGGGGAGCCGACACCCACACCTTTGCCACTAACGGTGCATACGACTTTGTGTTCCGGGACGAGGCTGGCAATGTGAACACGATCACTGCTACTGTGGACTGGATCAAGCCCGCCTGCCAGCCGCAGATCACCTATAGTGCCGAGAACCCGACCCAAGCTGCGGTGACGGCCACCGTCTCGTTCCCCGGCTGGACCGGGGTGCAAATCACCAATAACGACGGCGACGATACCTATACCTTCAACGACAACGGCGAGTTCACATTCACTTACCGTGACCCCGATGGGGACGAGGGCTCCGCTTTCGCCAAAGTGGCTTGGATCGATCGGTCAGCTCCCAGCGGGCAACTGGTCTACGAGCCGGCAACGCCTACCACAGGCAGTGTGATCGTCACTATTCAGCCTACAGACAACCTGAGCGACTACGCTGCCGGCGAAATCAGGATTATCCAACCAGCGGACGGTGATACGCACACCTTCAAGTACAACAGCAGCTTTGATTTCATCCTGGAGGACGCAGCCGGCAACCGAGGCACAGTCACGGCCGTGGTGGACTGGATAGACAGGCAGATCACCGACAATTTGCATGTGGAGTACAGCACCGTCGAGCCAGCCCAGAGCGTGGTGGCTACGGTGATTATAGACGGCTTGAAGGAGGGTATTCGTCTTGTGCCACCAGGGCAGTCCAACTTCCATCTTTTTGAAGCCAATGGTGAGTATACCTGGCAGTTCGCTGATGCCGAGGGCAACAACGGCAGCATTACCGCCAAAGTGGATTGGATAGATAGGCTGGCGCCAACCATGGATGTGGCTTTTTCTCCGGAGACATTCACTAACCAAGCCGTGGTGGTGACCATCACAGGCGCAGACAGTCCGGCGGATGTGGACAACATCATGAGCGGCCTAACCGGATTGACCTGGACCGCCAGCGACAACGTCAGCTATGCCGAGCAGGGCGCAGGCGTGTATACCCTCACCTTCAGCGACAACGCCAGCGTGCAGGTCACGCTGCCAGATAAGGCTGGCAACGTAGTCCAGCAGACCATTGAGGTGGACTGGATCGATCAGGAGCCTCCCAGCTTCATATTGAACTATTCCACGGAGTTGCCCACCAAGGACAATGTGGTGGCGACACTTGCCTTGCACGACCATAATGCGCACCCGAGCACTATCGTCAACGCGGATCGAGATCAACTGCGTGATTATCCTTATATTCTGCCTGGAGAGGGCAATGATTACAGTTTTGCAGAAGCTCCGGTGTTCACCTTCACCTTCACCGAGAACGGCAGCTTTGTCTTCAAGGCCGCTGATCAGGCCGGCAACATCAGCGAGATCCCGGTGACCGTAGCCAATATCGATAAAGTGCCGCCGACCGTGGAGCTGACTTATAGCACAGAGCAGAACACCCCCTACGAAGTGAAGGCATACTTGCGCAGCCCGGAAAGGTTTTATGACGGGCTGACTCATCAAGCGGCGGAGCGGGTTTTTGACGATGCCGCCCAGTTCCTCTACTTCCAAATGGAGCACACCTTTTGGGTAAACGGCGATCACACCTTTGTCTATGAGGACCAGGTGGGCAACAGCGGCCAGGTGACTGCCAGCGTGAGCTGGATCGAGAACCGGCCACCGGAAGTCTACCTGGAATACTATTTTCCACGGTGGACCAGCGGCTCGGTTGAGGTGCGTTTGTATCTAAGGAATGACTTCAAGAAAGGCTGGCACATCACCAACAACAACGGCAGCAATGTTTACACCTTCAGTGATAATGGTACCTTTGCCTTCGAATACGCCAACGACTACGGCGCCGCAGGGGAAATCACGGCGACGGTGGACTGGATAGATAAGACGCCGCCGGTGGTTGATCAGATTCGCTACTCTCCGGGCGGATCAAGCCCCACGCCTGGGACGTACGGCATCATCTCTGTCTATGGGCATGATCACGAAAGTGGAATGGTGGGTACCGGTGTGGACAAATTCACGGTCACGGCCAATGGCGACTATACCTTCGAAATATCCGATCGAGTGGGCAACAAGACCCAAATACCGCTGACCGTAACCTGGATAGACCGTACTCCACCCGAGGTATCACCCCAGGGGGATTTTTCCACGGTGACAAACCAGGATTTGACCATCAGCTTGGTTGCAGACGAAAAAGTCACGATTACTTCTGCTTACATGCCTTATGAGTATCAGGGGGCATCGTTGATCTGGGTGGACCAGCAAGGTGAACTAACTGCAGAACATACGGCCGTGCTGAAGAAGAATGGCATTTACCGCATCGGCTGTCGGGATGAAGCCGGCAATGAGACACGGATGGAGTTTGAGGTCAAGAACATCGATCAAGAGCCACCAGAGATGCATGCTGACTCTCGGCCCATTCTGGTGGTCAGCCGGAAAGAGGCGGAAGATATCCGTGCCATCTTGAAAATGCGGGCTACTGACGCCAGAGACGGCGACCTGACGGCAGAGATCGAATTCCGGGAAGTGTCCCGACAGATGCGGGATGACGGGGATGAGGCGATCGTCTACCAATGCTCGGCAACGGATGCTGCCGGCAATAGTTCGGCTGCCATCACCAGGACGGTGGTCATTTCGGCAAAGACCAGACCTACCTTTTACGTGGACGGTCAGTCGGCTGGCGGAAAGGTCACCCTGACCTTGGCCCCAGGCGAAACCGCTGCCAGCGTCGCCCTGGACTATGCTGGCTTTTTTGGCGAGTATGCCCTGAAGATGGCTGCAGGTGAAAAGCCGGCGGCGTTCTTCAAGAGTGCTCTCACATCGCGCATCTTCTACAGCAGCGAATTCTCGGTTGGCGATTTGCCCCCGCTACGGTTGGCCCCAGGGGTCTATACCATCTATGGGTATGACGCGGAGACTGGCTACGTGGCACTAGTCATCGAAGTGAAGGGGGGAAAGTAACATGCGGAAGATGCCTCGCGTGATTGCGCTGGTCCTGTCATGGGCCATCGTCTTTTCTACTGCGTTGCCTACTCACGCTTTGAATTATCAACCTATCGTGATCAGCGATCCCTATGTACACGCAATCGGAAACGACCTATTGACGGCCTATGTCGATTACGACAACGGACGCTTTCTCATCGCCAGCAAGACTGGCGATCCAACCACGCCTCTGGATAACTATCAACTGTTTCTGGCGGAAAGCGGCGTGCCCTACATCGATGGTTTCGGCCAACTGGGCACCGCTAGCGGTCCGGAGAGTTCCTTCACCACCATTCAAATTGATGGAGTGGCCTACATCTTTGGCAATGACTACTCCGCTACTGTGCCCGATTCCCAGGCGGCTGTGTGCAAAAAGATCAGCGATACAGTGCATGAAACAGTCTGGCAAGTGAACGGGGTGGAAGTGACTCAACGTTTGCAGGTGCCGGCAGACTACCTGGACAAGTATGCCGGCATGGTCACCGTCAGCTATGCCGTCAAGAACAACGCCAACAAGCAGGTCAGCTTCGGCTCCCGCATGTTGTTGGATACGTCGATCGTGCATGCCGACAATGCGGTGATTTTTATGGCCGATGACCACGGCGAAAAGGAAGTAAGAACTGAAACAGCAATAGCGAAGGCTGATATGCCATCCTATTGGCGGGCCCAGACCAATTATCTTGGCCACTTTGACCTGGACGCGGTCGGTCTGCTGGAAGCGGAGGGCATCGAGCCACCAGATAGAATGGTCGTCGGCCATTGGAAAGGCCTCAGTTCCACTATGTGGGACTATTTGCCTATGCCTGGACTGGACTTCACGGTCGACAACAATCCCTTTGGCACGGCAGACAGCGCTGTCGCCCTCTATTGGGAAAGTAAATCTCTGCCGGCCGGCGGCAGCTTCACATTTTCAACCGGCTATGGCCTAGGCCTCGATCTCGTTTCGAAGAATCCGGCCAAACCGGAATCCTGGCTCTGCCCCGCTGAGGTGGAACTGACCGACGATCAGTTGGGTTACAAGAACTTTGATCTGCGGGTGATGCTGGAGAACTCCTGGGTGAGCGAGATTAAGAACGTCAAAGTTGGTCTGTACTTTGACGAAGAAGAGGTGTTTGCGCCGGCCAAGATAGTGGAAGCCGGCACCGGTAGAGAGGTAAATACCCGCACTATCAGCTGGGATCGGATCGGCAAGGGCGAAAAGAAATGGGCGACGCTGAACATCAAAGTGCAGCAGGTGTTTCGGACGTTTCAAATCGAGGATTTTGAGATCATCGTCATGTATGATGACCCGGATAGCGGTCAACAGAAGTACAACCTGTATAGTTTCCGCATCGGCCTACCGGCTATCACCAGGGTGCCGGAAGTGAAGTACGCGGGCATCGGGCCCGAGTATTTCTACTATCAGCAACTGCAATCTTTCTATATTCAAGGTAGCGGCTTCGACTTCTTGGGTGAGCGAGATAGCCTTGACCCGGTGAAGGTAACCATCGTCAATACGGAGGACCCGGCGGACACGGTCGGAGTCAAGTTCACTGCCCTGCGCAGCGACAATGTGATTTGGTGTTACCTGGGGGGGGCCGACTTTCGCGGCTTTCAGGAAGAACAGGAATATCGGGTGACCGTCTCCACCAAGCGCTTCGGCAGCTACATTTTCCCCAAGACGCTGAAGGCTTCGTCCCAGGAGAAGTACATGAATCACGACTATGGCTTAGTGACCGTCTATCGGGAACCTGGCAGTCTAGAATACAAGATCAGGTCTTTTGATACCGAGACGCAGCTACAAGAGTTTCGAAATCAGTTGGCAGATGCCTATTATGACGACTTCTATACCAAGAATACTACCTATGACCCCAAAGATGCCGATGATTTCATGCCGCTAGTTCTGCGCGGTTCGGCCTACGGCAATGACGAGTCTGGTTACCGTTTCCCGGATGGTACGGTGATCAACGACAGCGTGATCTATCGGACCGAAGATGATACGGAAACCGGTGGTATGCGGCTATACAAGGCTGCCTCCGAATCCGGCTCCTATGTCTACCTCGGGGGAGACGGCCAGATCGATGTGGGCGGCAACATCTTTGTCGATGGCCGTTTCCAAATCAGAGTTAATGACGGCGCCAACTATTCTCTCCATTACGAACTGCCCGTGGGTGAGGACCCTTCCGACGAGATCGACTGGGGCGATAATTTTGATCTAGTGGAAAAGGCTGCCGCTAATCCGGTGATGATTGAGCAAACACAGTCCTTCATGGACATCCTCCAGTTCGTGGGCGGCTTTCCTGTGGTCGTCAATGATCTGATGCTGCGGCCCGATGGCGTATCTCTCAGCGGTTCCTTGGGGCTGTTCTTGCCCAGCAACATTTTGCCCAATGCCGAGGCGCCGCCGGGTGAGAGCAATAAGTCCTTGATCAAAAGGATGCTGACCGATAGCAGAGGCTCTCTGGGCGGTGGCATCAATGTCTACGACATTCGCTACGCCCGGGTGAAAAAGGAAATGCCCAGGCCGGACGGCACTACGCAGAGCTACTACGCAACCGAATACATCGGTATGAAGACAGATGCGTCCGTGACCTGGCCGAAGAATATCATTCCGCTGGTTGAGTTCGGCGGCAACGCGCGCCTGATGTTGAACACGATCGCCGGGGCGGAATCCGTTGGCATATCTGGCGACTTGAGCTTCACAGTGCTGCGAGCCAAGGGGTTGCTGGACGTCAGGCTGATCTCCGGCCAGTACCCTGTACCCAACTCCTTGGGTTTTGAGATCTCCGGCAAAGTTCCGGTGCCCATCATCCCGCCCATTATCGCCATCATTCGAGGCGGCGGGTATATCCATGATGTATCTTTTGTGGTCGACAGTTTGCTTGGCCAAAATGTATTGCCTCCTACATGGGGCAGTCTGATCGGCGGCATTGCCGACGAGACCGGTAACTTGATCTCAGGGGATCCGCTAGAAATCACCATTAAGCCTTTGTATGGGGTCACCGCCAGCGGCACTCTGAACCTGCTGGGTCTGACCTTGGGCGAAGCCACAGCCAAAGTGGAATGGGATATCATGCACAACGGCTTGGCCGGTAAAGCCACTATCGAAGGTAAAACTTCCATTTTGGATGTGTTGAGCGGCGCCTTGCAGGTCTATGCCGGCGTCAACCTAGTCAACAAGGATAATCCGATCTATCCGCTGGAGATAGGTGGCAAAGGAAAAGTCTCCGGCAGCATTTTAGGCATTAACTTGGCCAACGCTTACCTGGGCGTCACCAACTCCTATTGCTACGCCAGAGGAAATCTGCTGGGCATGGATGTGGGCGTCAAATACTACTGGAAAGACGGCAAAGTCTCGACGATGGGGCTGGCTGGTGCTCCGGAGGCCGTAGGAGACACCTCCGATGGGTATGTGGTGAAGGACGATGACGGGCAGGGTATCGTGATTGATAACTTCAGCCAGCTCAGCTCTTCCCAAACCAAACCAGGCCGCAGCGCTTTGCTGGTAGCAGGGAGAGGGTTGCTGGCGACAACCGCCGCCACCTTGCACGAGTTCACTATCGCCCAGCAGACTGATGCCTTGCTAAAGGTCCTCTATACCGGAAACACGCCCACCATTACAGTCACTGCCCCCAACGGCAGCGTGATTGGCTTGGTGAAAGGCACTAACTACCTGCTGACCGAAGATGGGGAGCAAAAGATGGCTTATGTTTCCCTGCCGAACGCAGCTGTGGGCGCCTGGCGTCTGTCAGCCGACAGCCCGGTGGACTATGAGCTGATCGGCGTGACCAGTCTGCCCCAGATCAAGAGCATCGCCGTCAAAAAGCAACTGGACAATACCGTAACATTGATGTACAGCACGGACCGAGGCGCCGGCACCACACTCAAGTACTATCTGGCGGAATCGCAAGAGCAAGTAGGTAGTCTGATTGGGCAGACTGTCTTGACAGCAGACGGCGGCACTGTTGACTTGGAGTTGCCGGCGGGGATGAACGGCGGCAGCTATTACCTGCGGGCGGAAATGATCGACCGCGAGGCTAATCTGGGCGAAACCTATGCAGAAGACCAAGTGATCGTCCATAATCCCAAGACACCAGCCGCGCCCTTGGTAGTGACAGCGGAAAATGCCGGCAATAACCAGATCAGAGTCAGCTGGAATTCGGATGATGCGTTGACCGACGGCTATTTTGTCGAACTCTGCGATCAGAGCGGCGAAAGTTTGACCGGCGGCGCAGTGCCGGTGGCTAGGACCGGTGCTGCTGAGCAGGTGCTGCTTGGCAGTACCTGGACGAATAGCAGCGACCAAACGGTAGGGTTGGCCCCGGGGCAAGCCGTGAAGATTGCAGTTACCGCTTATCATGAAGTAACGGTAGCAACTGAGGAAGGTACCAGCCAAACCGCCACCTACACCAGCCCCGCCACCTACAGTGATGTTCTCACTTTCGCGGCGGCCAATCCGCCGACCATCAGTCATTTGGTCAGCAACGACGGCAGCGCGCTGGTGCCGGCGGAAGTTGCCGGGATGTCCGGTTTTCTCACCAACCAGTCGGCAATAACCGTGACCGGTAGCGCTGATCAGCCTGTCCAGGTGCTGATTTACGCCAATAAAGAGCTGATGGCTTCGGCGCCCGGAGGCAGCGCACAAAAGACCATTGCTCTCAATGAGGGGAACAACGAGCTGGTAGTGAAAGCAGTCAACGCCGGCGGCGACAGCACCGAAGAAGTCATCTATGTGCTGCTGGATAGCACACCGCCCGCACTGATGATCAAAAGCCCGGTGAGCGGAGGCATCCAGGAGACCGATACCATCCTAGTGGAAGGGGCGGCGGAGCTCGGCAGCATGGTCACCGTCAACGGGCTGCCCGTGGCCACCGACATGGATGGTCTGTTCAGTACCGCCATCCCCTTTGGCAGCAAGCAGACAGCAATCGTCACCATTGAAGCGACGGATACTGCCGGCAACAGTAGCCAAAGCGAGATCGAGGTGGGCAGAGCAATCGATCAGGAACTGATGCTCGCCTACATCGATACCGATGCCGATACTCTGGAACTGGGCCAACCGGTACAGTTGAAGCTTTACGGCGTTTACGAGGACAACAGCGTATTGGAGATGGACAACGGCTCAGTGATTTGGTCTGTCGCACAGGGCAACGGTGCGGCGACGGTGGACGAAGCCGGCGTGTTGACCCTCTACGACTATTCCACCGTTTACGTGACAGCGGACTACCTGGTCACCAGCGATTACGCCATTCAAGATGTAAAGGCATTCTTGCCCGGCACCATCAGCCATGATCAGGTTCGATATACACCGCCGTCAAAACCTGCGGATGACGACGGTGAGCAAGAACCGGAGACTGAACCTGCAGATCAGGTTGCGCGCACAGAGTTCACAGCGGCGGACATCGCCCAAGCTATGGCAGACACCAACTCAGCTCGGGAAGTGAGCTTGAGCGTGTCCCTAACCGACGGGCAGGCACAAGTATCCCTGGCAGCGCAGGGCATTGCCCTGCTGGTCAAAGCAGGCAAGGGCTTAAGCGTGCAGTTTGGCAGTATCAATGTGCAACTGCCCCTGGAACTGCTCGCAGCTTATGACACGAGCAACGGGGCAGCGCTCTCGATCAGCGTAGCGGAAACTCCCAGTGGCGCGGGGGCCGGGCTAGACGAAGGAGACGAACTGCTGTTGGCAGTAGACATCAGCACCAATTTCAGCGGCAACACCGGTCTGCGTCTCCCGGCCCCACCAGGGGTTGATCCAACTGGGCTGCGGATCAGGGTTGAACACAGTGATGGCACAGTTGAGCAGATTACTCCAACTGTGGTCATCGGTGAAGACGGCCGAACCTATCTGGAGATCAACGTCGACCGTTTCAGCAGATTCATCATCTACCAGCCTGCCGATACCCAGCCTGTGGCGGAAACGACAATCCGGCTGACTGTCGGGAGCACCGAAGCCTTCATTAACGGTCAGGCCCACCAACTGGGCGTTGCTCCCAGGATTACGGCTGGCGGCGGGCGCACCTTGGTGCCGATCCGCTTCATCAGCGAGACCCTGGGCGCAGACGTGACCTGGGTGTCTAAGACCAGACAAGTGCATATCGTGCACGGTTCCGTCGACATCTGGTTGACCCTCGGCTCGAACCGGGCACTGGTGAATGGACAGGTGGTAATCATCGATGCCCCGGCGCTCGTGGAAAGCGGACGCACTTTTGTGCCGCTGCGCTTTGTCAGTGAAACCCTGGGGGCAACTGTGCAGTACCAGTCGACAACCAAGACGATCATCATCACGCGCTAATTCACTAGCTGATCCGGCGTAGTATAGGCGTGTCTCACACGTTACGCGTGGTGAGCCACGCCTTTTCGTTGCCAAGGGGCTCAGGGTGCTGCCGGCAGCTGTTGTCGTTCCGTTAACCCATCTCCCCAGCCGATGCCAACTGTTGTAGAATGGAAGGGCATTTGGTATGCAGGGGGGATGGTCTTGGCGAGTTCTGGTAATGTCACCCGGGTACTCACTGGCAAGAGACTCAACCGTCGGCTGCTGTTCATCGGGCTACCCGTGATCCTCTTGGTTTCTGCTGTTCTTTTGCTTTGGTGGGAGACCAACGTGTTGGCAGTGGAAATGGTGGAAATCGAAATCACTGCTCTGCCCCCCGAACTGGAGGGCCTGCGGGTAGCGCTACTCTGTGACTTGCATGGCCGACAGATCTCACCCGACAGCCGGCTAGTGCGGTCAGTGGTCGGGGCAGACGTTGACTTCGTTGCGGTAGCTGGAGATCTGATCGACCACGATGCCGCAGAGCTGGATGATGTCTTACCGCTGCTGCAGGCTTTGATGCAGGTTGCGCCCACCTATGCGGTCAGCGGCAACCATGACTACAATGCCGACTGGCCCACCCTTGCCAGGCGATTGCAGCAAGCCGGCATTACCGTGCTGGAGAACTCGTATCTGATCGCAGAAAGAAACGGGTCCAGCTATTGTTTGGCTGGTGTGGCCGACCATTTCAGCGGTCACGCAGACCTGGCAGGCTCCCTTCCAGACGACTGGAGCGGGCCGACAATCCTGCTTTCCCACTCACCGACCTTATTTGAGCCCGACTGGCCGCCAAGCTATCTCGAGAGTGGCAGTGCCGATTGGACTGCTAGGCGTGAGTTGCTGCAGCAGGTTGACCTGACCCTGTCCGGCCATACCCACGGCGGGCAGATCAAGTTGCCCCTGATTGGAGCGGTTACGCGGGGCACAAGCGAGATTTTCCCCAAGCATCATGTTCAGGGTCTGACAGCGGAGTATGGCGGCTGGCTCTACATCAGCCGGGGCTTAGGCACCACCGGCATCGTCCGAGCGCGTTTTCTCTCCCGCCCGGAACTGACGATCCTGACATTGAAGGGAGTGAGGTGAACTCGCCCAAGTTTGTGCTGGACACAAGAGCTTAGGGCGTACTTTGCGACTTGCTTTGATCGTTACTGAAGACCATTGGATGGGGGGACAGGGCATGAGTTCGCAGACACTTTTCGAGCAAGTCAAGACTGAGGGGGGTAGAATTCCTCCCGGGCAGACGCTGGCAGAGCTAACCAAGGCGCTGCTGCCGTTGCTCGGTTCCCGGGACGGGCACTTGCGGGACGAGTTGGCCCTGGAGTTGCTTTGGGGATGGATTAGTGCCGGTCTTTATTCGGCAGTCGAGATCCGGCAAATCGGAGGCATACTGCGAGCTAATTTGGAACAGGGAGTGGGGCAGGATTGCGATGACAGCGTCTTCCTGCGCTCGTTCTCGGTGCTCCTGCTCAGTGCGATCGTAAGCGCCGACAGCGAGCAGCAGAGATTGCCCGCTGCAGAGATCAGGCAGACCTTGGCGGCTGTTCTGGACTACTTCCTGGCGGAAGTGGATTGGCGCGGACGCGAGCCGGAATGCGGCTGGATCCATGCGGTAGCGCATGCCGCCGATTGCTTCCTGGCACTGGCTCACAGTCCACACTTGCAGGCAGAAGACTTGCTGCAGATGCTTCAGGTGATCCAGGCAAGGCTACTACGACCCAGCCGCTATGTACTGCTGGCCGAGGAAGATGAGCGTTTGGCACGCACTGTCCGCGGCATCATATCTCGAGGCTTGATCGATGACGGTGACCTGCAAGGCTGGTTTTCCGGCTTCCTGCAGCCGACTCGGGAAGTCGGTTGGAAGGAATGCTTCCTGGTGGGCGAAGCAGGAGCACGGTCCTATCTGAACTGCAAGCAGCTGCTGCGCAGCCTGTATTGGCAGTCTAGGGGCTGGCCAGAACAGATGGCAGACCAGGTTGCAGACCTGGCAGCCAAAACGCTGGGGGCAATGCAGTTTTATCGTTACAGTATTCGCTGAAGCACAAACAAAGGCACCCAGGCTGCATTCTGCAGCCTGGGTGCCTCTTGCTGGTTCAGACAAGCGGGCTGGTCTCTGCTCTCAGGTATAGTTGGTAGTGCGTTTGTCCATGCTTTCTCCTAGAAGCAGGATTGGGGTGAACGCATGAGCTGGCGCACTATCGGAATCTGGGGTACCGTCTACATCACTCTCTCGCTGCCGTTGGCGATGCTCCTCGGCAAGCTGCTGCACCGGGCTTCTTTGCGCACCATTCCTGCACATTGGGTGGACCCGGAGCATCGTTTGCCTTGCCTCTCCTGCTCGGAACAGGTGGAGATTCATTGGCAAGAAGACGGCATTTGGCTGTGCTGCCCCAGTTGTGGCCGAAGATGGTCCGCAGAGCGTTACCAACTGTCTCTGGAGCAAAGAACGGAGCCCGCAGGCTAGCTGCTGGCTCCGTTCCTTGTTTTCAATTACTGAGCTTTGCGCCCTGCCCGCTCTGGAAGCGCGCGACCACTTCCTTAGCAATGCTCCCCTGAATGGGCAGCGGGGTGTTCTCGGAGAACCAGCGCACATCCTCTACGTCATCATCTGCTTGCGCCTCACCGCCCAGATAGCGAGCAGCGAAAGTCAGGCAGAGTTGATCGCGTGCTCGAAGTGGGAAGCTACCCATATAATGGGTGACCACGCAGTCCACCCCGGATTCTTCCTTCACCTCGCGGGCAGCGGCAGCCTCTGCCGTTTCGCCCATCTCCACGTGACCAGCCAACAAGGCATAGTTTCCGGCCGGGAAACGAGGACTGCGCCCGAGCAGGAAACCCTGTGGCCCATAGACCAGGGTGAGCACGACCGGGTGCGGCGCATTCAGCGCCAGGTAATTGCAGGTCGGGCAGACCGGAATCGGGTGGGCAAATTCCGTGGGCAGCACCAACGGGATGCCGCAAAACGGACAGTACTTCTGCTGTTCTCTCTGCAAGCTGTCAGCCTCCTACATCGGATGTCTAGATGCTCTATCATTCGCCGCTCAAACGGCCATTCCTGCTGCGGCAGGACTTGTCACCGGCCGGCGAGAATGAAGAGCAGGGAGAAACAATCAGGAGGTGTAGATGTTGCAGCCGAGTGCGATCCCCCAAATGCTGCTGCAATTGCAGCAAACTGAACTGCAGCAGGCATTGCCATACTTGGAGCAAGGCCTCTTTGGCTTGGAGGTAGTTGGATTTGCTGCGCCGCAGGTGCTAGACGGCGACTGGGAGGAGAAGTTGCGCGACCTAGAGCCACTCTGCCGCCGTTTACCGGGTCCGATCAGCATGCATGGGCCCTTTCTGGACCTCAGCCCGGCTAGCCCGGAGCCACGGCTGCGGGCGCTGACCAGGGAGCGCTACCGACACGCACTTCAGATCGCCAAAGCGCTCGGAGCGCGATACCTCGTGTTGCATACTCAGTTCAACCCCAACCTGCGCCAGCCGACCTATCCGACGCTCTGGCTGGAGCAGAATCTGCAGTTCTTCAGCGATCTGCTGCCAAGCATCCTGGATGCCGGCACCACTGTGGTGTTGGAGAACATGTGGGACCCTCACCCAGATCATCTGGCCAAGTTGCTCGCTGCACTTCCCAAAGAGCAGTTCGCCGCCTGCCTGGACGCTGGCCACGCACATTTGCATTCGCAGGCAGGCTATAGAGCCTGGGTTGAGGCGCTGGGCGAGCGGCTGCAGTACATTCACCTCTCGGACAATCATGGTGATTGGGACGAACACTTGGCGCTCGGGCAGGGCACAGTCGATTTCCATGGCCTGACCGAGGCTGTGCGAGCGACCGAGAGGCAACCCTGGTACGTGTTCGAGGTGAAGCTCTGGTCGGACGTGCAGGCTAGCCTGCGGCACCTGGGTTGGGATGAGGCGCTGAGGGAGGTGCAAAGCGATGGACAATGACCTGGTAAGGCAGTTCTGGACGCGGATTGAGGATGCGGTTGCGGCAGTGCCGACGGTTACGCGCTACCGGACACCTTTGGTCGGCTTTGCTGCCGCGGATGACCTCCTGTTCCAGCGGATGAAGCAGATCATCGGCGAACAGGCCCTGCTCCCGACAGATTTGCTGCCGGAGGCGCGCTCCGTGGTCAGTTGGTTCGTGCCCTTTGCCCGTCCGCTGGTCGAGACCAACCGTCAGAGCAGTTTAGTAGCGCGAGAGTGGGCTGTGGCCTATATCGAAGCAAATCAACTGATTGACGACATCGCCCAAAACCTCATCCGCTGGCTGAGGGAGACGGGCGTGCAGGCGGCAACTGTGCCCGCCACGCACAACTTCGATGTGCAGACCCTGACTTCACGTTGGTCGCACAAGAGCGTGGCCTACATTGCCGGGCTGGGTACATTTGGCGTGCATCAGATGCTGATCACTGCACAGGGCACAGCCGGGCGCTTCGGCAGTCTGGTTATGTCGGCTGCCGTGCCACCCACGCCTCGTCCGACGGAAGAGTATTGCCTCCATCGGCAGAATGGTGGTTGTCTGGTCTGCGTCCAGAACTGCCCGGTAGGCGCGCTCAGCAGTCGGGAGTTCGACCGCCAACGCTGCTACCAGCAGGTGCTGGCAGTCGACGCGCACTTTTCGGATCTCGGTCTCTGCGACGTCTGTGGCAAGTGTGCGCTCGGTCCGTGTGCCCTGGGAGTTGCGCGCGAGGCGAAGGAGGATGCAGTAAAATGATGCAGAGTGACCTGCAGTCGGTACTGGAGCGATTGGCGCCGGCCAGCCTGGCCCGGATGGGAGATGAGCCACACTGGCAGGGAGTGCCGAGAACAGAGATCGGGAAGCTGGCCGTCTGCGTGGACACCACCGAGGAGAACTTGCGGCAGGCGGTCGAACTGGGCGTGAATGCAATAGTCTCTCATCATGGCTGGGACGGTACACTGCCAGAGTTGGTGGCAGAGCAGCAACTGGCCATCTACAAGTGCCACACCAACTGGGACCGGGCTCCAGGCGGCAACAGTGTGGTGCTGGCGGAGCGATTAGGCTTAGGGAGTATTCTGGGGTTCAACTACTCCGCAGTCGGTGATTGCGCGCCGACGGCTGCCGCTGACCTGATCACTCGGGCCGGTCGTCTGGTCGGCCGTCGCGCAGTGCCCTATGTGGGCGATGTCCGACAGCAGGTTACCAGGGTGGGGGTGATGGCCGGCGCCTGCTTTGGTGCTGGTTTTGAGGATGAATGGGCCGAGTTGCTGCGGCGAGGGGCGCAGATGGTCCTCTCTGGGGATTTGTCGCAGCGCGTGTCCCGGGCGTTCGACTCGCGTGGCGTGATCGCAGTGGATATCGGACACAGTTCGTCCGAACTGCCCGGCATGGAGCGGTTGGCTGAGCTATTGGGTCGAGAACTGCCCATTCCCGTGGTGATGCTCTATGATTACTATCGCCTGCAGACGGCCTTGATCTAGTTCAGAGGGTGAGATACGGCATCTTAACGACGAGAGACGGTGACTGGCACTTGCCAGTCACCGTCTCTCATTAGGCTATGTAGCGTACAGCCTACTTCTCCGACTCCTCGACAGGGGGAGCGGCTGCTTCCTCGCTCGCCTCTTGGCAACAGCATTCACTCTCAGGCCCATCCGCGCAAGGTGTTTCGTCCTCGCAGCAACTGCAGGGTTCTTCGATCACTACTTCCTCCACTGGATGCGACTCTGCCCGCTTGGTCTTGATCTGCTCCACGGCAGCCAATACTCCGGGCACGGCTGAGACGCCCATTCCCCCCAAGATGAAAAACTTGGCGTAAGGGCGCAGCTTCTTGGCTGCTAACAGGCCAAGCCCGAAGAAGGTTGCGCTGGTGCCCAGATCCTGCAATAACTTCTCTTGTTTCACGTTTCTTCCTCCTTTTGTTCCTCTCGCCATACCTCAGTTGATCATACGTCACAGCAGACGAAAGGTTGCAGCGTAAGCGATGCGTACTCTGTTATCTTCGCCCCGCGCCTGCTCATTTCCTGCAATAGCCATCAGCTTCAGAACACCACGCCCAACTGCTCCGTGACATCTGCTATGGGATTCAGCACAGTGATGTTGTCGCCGCCGGCGAAGAGCAACCCGATCGCCCGATTCTGCATGTCGAGTACGAGGGAGCCGCTGTCTCCCGGGCCGCTTGGGATGTCACTAACCAGTTGATCGGTGAAGACGCAGACTCCGGCGTCGCCGTAGTCCACACGCAGGACCACATTCTGAATCAGGATGATTCCCGTGCTGTAGCCGGTGGTGCGGCCACTTTTCTGTACCGCCAAGTCCAGTTCGCCCGCAGCAGTCCCACTGACCGCGCCAATACCGAGAATTTCCGGGTTGAGCAGATCAGGCTGCAGCGGTCGGGCCACCGCCGCATCCACCAAGTTGATGGCAGCGGGGCTGGGCGCCTGCGTCTCTAGTGCCTTCCAGCCGGTATGGATAACAGCCGCTATGGCCTGCGCGGATTGCAGGGCCGCAAAGTGCAACGGTATGTAGCGTTCCAGCCTGCCGATCTGGTCATTAACCAGGGTTCCGCCGTCATAGCTGCCCGGCTGCAGGACGGGATCCCCTAAACTGGCGCGGCGGTTGCGCCCATTGCAGGAGTTGGCCAGCACATGGTTATTGGACAGAATCAGCGGTTCGCCGCTTTTCTGGTCATAGACAACAGCCCCGAATGTACCGGCGGTCACCCGGTAATGGCCGATGCTCAGGCCGGGCTGCGCCGGACGCAGGCGTTCCGTTTGCTCCAGCGGGCGCAAGTGCCCACTCTGCCAGACGTCAGTCACAACTCCGCCCAGGTTGGCCGGGATGAGATCGCTTTGACTCAGGGCAGACACTGGCTTTTTCTCGCTGACCAGCACAGTCAGACAGCGGCCTGACAAGCGCCTGCCGCGACGCACCTTATGACCTATGCCCACCCCAACCACGTTTGCGCGGGCCAGCAGCGCAGGCGCATGCTGCCGCAAGACCTCCAATTCTTTCACTTTCTCACCCCCTTCCCTTCAGGGTATGCGAGCCGTCCGCTTCCGGGCACATCCGGCCAACAAGTCGGCATACAGTATCACAAGCGGGGTGGTGGGCAATGAATGAACAGCTGAGAACATACTATTTCTATCCCTGGGGTAGCCGGCAGCTACACCTGAGCTATCCAGCGCAGAAGGGCACAGACGTCTGGTTGCTGGAGCGCTGGCTAAATCGGGTCCGGGAACTGCACCCGGCGTGGTCTCTGAGGGCCTTGCCCGAGCAGGGCGTCCTACGGGGCGATTTGCTGCTGCAGATCAAACAATTGGCCAGACGGCTGTTGGTTTGGCAGCCGTGGCAGATCGGGGAGTTCACTTACTCGCTATTTGGTCTGGAGCTCACTGGCCGGACAGTTGTTGGGGGGATGTTCGGGCTGCGGCCTTTGCTCATCGGCGATGTTGGCAGCGATGTGCAGACATTGCAGAGTCGATTGGTCGGCATCAACCGACGCTTTGCTCTGATTCTGGGTCGACCAGCCGATGGCGTCTACGATCAACGCACGGCGCGTCTGGTGCGCGCATTTCAGCGGGAGTACCAGTTGCTTTTTCCTGGCATGCGGGCGAGCGGGCAGGTGTTCAGCGACAGCATGCTGGCCATCTGGGACCGCACTTTGCTCGGAGGCCGCAGCCTATCCTTGGGTTCTCGCGGTCTCGACGTGCTGGCCCTGCAGGAACTCCTCTCCGGCTTTGGCTTCCCCTGCGCTGCTTCCGGCATCTTCGATCAAGCCACTGCCGGGCAGTTGGCCGGATGGCAAAGGCAGCAGGGGATCGCCGCCAACGGGGTGTTTGACGCCGTTGGTTGCTGGCACCTGGGCCTGCTGCGTGGCTACTGATCTTTGGGGCGCGTCGCAGGAGAAGCAACGGCGGTGCCGAAGGTTTACCTTATAGACGGCATGCCAATAAGTGCCGTCGCTAGGAGTGATAGCTTGAGCAAACCAATCGATCACGTTGGTGCTCTCTCAGCCGAAATTGGTACTCGCGGTACGGCTACACATGGGGAAGAGCAAGGGGCCCACTACGCCGCGCAGGTGTTGCAGAGTCTTGGGTATCAGGTGGAGGAGCAGGTGTTCAGAACAGTGCCCACCTTCTCTTGGGTCTATCTCGTGCTCTATCTGCTGCCGGCCGTCGCGCTAGCCACCTCCTTCTTCAGTCGGCCAACGGCTGCCATTATTGCAGTCTTGGCAGCTGTGGTCTTCTTCCTCGAGTTGAATACAGTGGAAGTCGTCAGCAGACTTTTACCCAAGCAGCAGAGTCGGAACGTGGTGGCACACAGGCCGGCGCTCTGTGAGTCTCCCAAGCGCCAGGTTGTGCTGGTGGCTCATGTCGACACATCCAAGGCAGCACTCAATTTCAGTCCGCAGATGGTCAAGGGCTTCCGCACCTCCTTTCTGTTGATGGTGCTCTCCATGGCGGCAGTGGCCATCCTCGCACTGCTGCGATTCTGGCTGTTCACGCCGATCTTGCTCTGGCTGCAATTGCCCTTTGTGCTCTATTTGCTGGTCACGGCTGGGTTTCTGTTGCATCGGGAGAACTGGAATCGCTATACCGAGGGAGCAAACGACAATGCCTCTGGAGTCGGCATCGTGCTGGCGTTGGCGGAGCAGATGCGGCGTCAGGCGCCAAATCTCGATCTCTGGTGTCTGATCACCGGGGCAGAGGAGGCCGGGACTTTCGGCATGATCCGCTTCCTGGAGCAGCGGGGGCGGGATTTCCGCGACGCGCACTTCCTCAACCTGGACAATGTCGGCGCCGGAACGTTTCATTTCATGTCGGGCGAGGGCATGTTCCCGACCTGGAAGTCAGCGGCGCCCTTGCTTGAGCTATGTCAACAGGTACGCGACGAGCATCCTGAGTTGGGCGTGAAGCAGGGTGTATACAACCTGATGTCCACCGACGCATTGCCTGCCCTGGCCCGAGGATACCGCGCGATCAGTTTCCTGGCCGTCGATGAGGTGGGACTGCTACCAAACTGGCATTGGTTGTCGGACACCTATGAGAACGTAGAAGAAGGCACGCTCAATCAGGGCCAACAGTTTGTTGCCCACCTGATGCAGCGGCTGGATCAACAGGCATGAAGAAAGAATCCCGGCCAAACCTGGCCGGGATTCTTTTTAGCTGATCGGGCAATCTGCTGCCCGCCAGCTGGGGTGAATGTTGATGCCGTGTGCCGTGATCTGAACCGGCAGACTGCCGGCCGAGACGATGGACAACTGAGCCAGCCCAAACAAGCAGTTGGGAAACACGATTCGCTGGCTGTCAGGTGACCAGGCCAGCCGTTCTCCTAGGCACGCCGTGTCAGTCAGGGCGGCGACCAGCCGCCCCAGTCGGTCGACCACTCTCACTCTGCCCCGAAAAGCCTGATCGGCCGTGAAGATGGTGGAGTTGTAGGCCAGACGTTCACCGTTGGGAGACCATACCGGGAAGAGATCGCGGCCGATCTCACCCTCTGGAGTCGAACGGATTTGGCCCGTGAGCAGATCCGCTATGTAGACGATGGAGACGCTCGCCCCCGGGGAGGTAAAGGCGATCAGTTCGCCTAGCGGATCGACTGTCAGGCCAGAGATATTGCCTGCCTCGGCCAAGCGAGTTACCTGTCGCAATCCGCTGCCATCCAGATTGATGCGAAAGACCTGCTCGGTGAACTCGGCCGTCTCCCGGGTGAAGACTATCGACTGCCCATCCGGCAGGAAGGCTGGATCGTCGCCGCCGGTGATCGGTTGAGTGGCTCCGGTCAAGGCGTTGATCAAAATGATCTGTTGGTTGAGGGCAAAGACCAGTGACTGGCTGTCAGGTGACCAACTGAGCGGGGTGAAATCGGGCAACTGGCCGATCAGCGTTCGCACCTGCCTGGTGGCAAGCTCCAGCACAAGCAGGTTGCCTGACTCCCCGACGAAGGCCAACCTTTGTCCATCTGGAGACCAGATCGGGACACTGGCCGGCCCAGCCAGGCCAAAGGTCAGTCTGCTCACGCCCACTTGGGAGGGAGTGCGGGCCCAGATATCCTGTCTGCCGGCTGCGCGAGTCGAGAGAAAGGCAATACAGCCTGAAGCCGGAACTAGCACGATCGGTATCTGCAGTTCCTGCCCTGGCATGATCGTGAATGGGGCAGATAGATCGTTGGCTGCGGCAATCACCTCCACTGGCAGGTCAAAGCGACGAGCCAAGCTGAACAGCGAGTCGCCCGGTTGCACCCGCACCACGGTGCCGGTTAAGACGGGGATCAACAGATGCTGTCCAGGCAGGATTGAGTCCGGGTTCTCCAGCCGGTTGGCCGCGACGATCAACTTAACTGTACTGCGCAGGCGGGCGGCAATCTGCCAGATGGTGTCGCCGGGCTGTACTGTATAGATCAGCAATTTGTACACCTCCTTTATCTAGACAATCGGATGGCCGCTGTTCGGCATCCAATGCTACAGTGTATGCGGCCAAGATGGGATCGCAACTTGTCCTGATCTACATCTAGTGGTGGCAGGTGTGTGCAGTTACGGCTGCTGCGTGAGCACTAAAATCGCCCCCCGCGTGACGCGCAGCTATGCGGTCAGCGGGAGGCGGTTGTCGTGGCAAGGAGTCTGCCGGTGTAGTTCGTCCCGGGAACAATCAGCCTACCGGGCGACGAAATGGATTGCGCGGCTGGAATCGGCCGACTACTTCCGTCGTCTCTGACACCGTCATGAACGCCTGCGGGTCTTCCTGGAGCACGATGTCCTTCAGTGCGGCCAGTTCAAAACGAGTGAGTACGCACATCACAACTTTCCTGGGCCCGTGTTGATAGGCGCCCTCGCCCTGGAGGAAGGTGACGCCGCGGTGGAGTTCGGTCTGAATGCGTTGCGCGATCTCCTCTGAGCGGTCTGAGATGATCATGGCGGTCTTGCGCCGGCTGCTGTTCTGCAGGGTGTCCACAACCTTGGAAGTGACAAACATGGCAATCAGGGTATAGAGCGCAGCTTCCAGGTTGAACAGCAGGGCTGAGGCCATCACGATCAAAGCGTTGAAATAGAGCAGCACCTCGCCCACGGAGAATGCATAACGGCGATTAAGCACAACGCCGATAATGTCTGTGCCTCCGGTGGAGCCGCCGGCGCGCAGCACCAGCCCCAGGCCGATACCATTCAGCGCGCCTCCGAAGACAGCGGCCAACAGCAAGTCATCTACTGCTGCTTGAGCAGGCAGCAGGTCGAGTTGCAGCGAGAAACTCGCTACCGCCAGAATGGTCAGCAAAATGAAGCGGCCGCCGATCTGTTTGTAGCCGAGAATGAGGATCGGAATGTTGATCAGGAGCAGCATGGTGCCCGCCGGCCAGCCTGTCAGGTTGTTGATGATCAGGGTCAAGCCAGCAACCCCGCCCGAGAGCATGTTATTGGGAACGATCAGTCGACTGAACGCCAGTGCTGAAATAGTCGTGCCGAGCAGGACCAGAAATGCTTGAAATGCTGTTTGACCCACACGTCGCATCGTGTTCCCTCCCAGCAGCACGCAGTGCTGCGATCTCAATAAAGGTGATTCCGGCTAGTCCGGAATCAGATGGCACACAACAGCAGCACGCAGTGCTGCGATCTCAATGAAGGTGATTCCGGCTAGTCCGGAATCAGATGGCACACAACAGCAGCACGCAGTGCTGCG